>JAABSL010000277.1 GCA_011390415.1 Desulfobacteraceae bacterium | reverse complement strand
TTTCCATCCTGATCAATGCCCTGCCCGATGATATCAGAAACGCTTACCAGAATTACGGTCCGGCATTCAAACAGGGATATATCGCGCTAAATAACGGGGATTTCGAAACGGCTGCGGAAAATCTGACCCAGGCCATGGAAGCGGCGGATTCCGGTCAGCCCCTGATTCCGCTGGAACTTTCCACTGCGCTGGCAAATCTGGGTCAGTATGATCGCGCACGGGAGATACTGACCGATTTTATCCAAGACGATCCCGAAGAGGTCCGGGCATATCAGGGACTTTGTGATTTATACTGGATCGATCAGGATTATGAGGCCGCCATTGCCGTAATTGAGCAATGTCCCGCGCCATTGAATGAAACATTTCCTATCCGGATGCTGTTAGGGGAAACCCTTTTTCAGATGGGGCGCTATGAAGACGCCGAAGCCCTGTTCGTTGCCTGTGAGGAACGGTTTGGAGAAAATGAGATCGTCAGCCGGGCTTTGGCCAAAACCTATGAAGCTATGGGAAATCCGGAAAAGGCCCGGGATATCTACGCCCGCATTTTGGGCGGGTGTGCCAAATGCGGCGTCCGCACCGATCCGTTTATTCAGCAGCGGTATGCGGAACTCTGTTTTGCCTGCGGCGAACGGTCGGAGCGTCTGCTCAACCTTTATCTTTCCATCATGCGGGATGATCCGGATAATAAGGACAGCTATTATCAAAGGATTTACGAACTTTTCGAAGCCCAGGGAAATACCGCGGAAGCCGATCGGTATAAATCCTTTATCCAGTGAAGATGCGGTTTCCGGAATCCATATTTCCCAAATCGATTTTTATAGACGCCCTGATTCAAAAAAACCGGTTGCGGACGTTTGATTTTGAGCGGTTTGTCTTTTTTAGCGGCATGCTGTTCGGATCTGAAAAAAAATGGTGGGGAAAGCCGGGACGCCGCAGCTCTTCCCATGAAGGACTGGATATCTGTTTTTTTGAAAGTAGCGGCCGGCAATGTTTCCGCCTGGATGAAACCACGGATGTGCCCATGCTCTATGATGGCCGGGTGGAGCATATCACGGATGATTTTTTAGGAAAAACCGTCATTGCCAGCCACTGTTTTGACGGCTCGGGCCAACCGGCAATATTGTCATTGTTCGGGCACCTGGATCCGGATAAAAACATTCGGATCGGAGATGAAATAACACAGGGACAGGTTTTTGCAAAAATTGCCGGACTGAAAACAAAAAAGCAAATCCTCCTGCCCCATCTGCACATTTCTCTGGCAAAACCCGGCCGGCTGCCCCCGCCCGACCGTCTGGAATGGGCGTTTCTCAATACAGTGGACCGTGGTGTCTTTATCGATCCCATGGGAGTCATTTTGCCGGAATATCGGGTCATCGAATATGATAATCCCCCGGATCCGGCTGAAAAGTTTACCCGCTGCAGAGAGCGGTAGTCCACTGCCCTAATAAAACGCTCAATTTAGGTTGAAAATAATTCCAACGTCTGATAACAAAATTTGGATAATCAGATTGGATCACAATGATACGAAATAAGGAAAAAAAATGATAAACGTCGGAGTTGTCGGAGCAACAGGGTATGCCGGTGCGGAACTGGTTCGAATTCTTACAGGTCATCCGGATGTCAATTTGACGATCCTGACTTCCCGCCAGTACGCAGGCCAGCCGTTTGAAAGTATTTATCCGGCCATGAAAGGACTGATCGGCCTGGATTGTGAAACCTATGAGCTGGCGCGGGTCTGTGACAAGGCAGACGTCATCTTTATGGCCCTGCCGCACAAACTGCCCATGACCTTTGTGCCGGACCTGCTGAAAAACGGTAAAAAGGTGATTGATCTGTCCGCAGATTTCAGATTTTCAGATCCGGATAAATATGAATCCGTGTATCAGCCCCATACATCCAAAGAATTGCTGTCCCAATCCGCATACGGTCTTTCCGAAGTGTTTGCCGATCAGATAAAACAGGCGCAACTGATCGGTAATCCGGGATGTTACGCCACCTGTATCCTGCTGCCGCTGTATCCGTTGATTAAAGAAGGGCTGCTCGATACGTCATCACTTATTGCCGATGCAAAATCAGGTGCCAGCGGGGCCGGCCGGGCCCTTTCCCTGACCACCCACATCTGTGAAATGACCGAATCCTTTAAAGCGTATAAGGTCACCGGTCACCGCCACAAGCCGGAGATGGACGAAATCCTGACTGCTGCGGCCAAAACTCCGGTGGACATGACATTTATTCCGCATCTTCTGCCCATGGCGCGGGGAATGGAATCAACCACCTATGCGAGTCTGAAAAAAAATATCACTTCCCGGGAAATTCGCGACTGTCTGTCCGATTATTATGCCGGCTGTCCGTTTATCCGACTGCACGAACATGGCAAGGCACCGGATACCGCCCATGTCCGGGGAACTAATTTTTGTGATATCGGGTTTGTTCTGGAAGAAACCCGGAACCGGATTGTTATCATGTCGGTTATTGATAATCTGGGCAAAGGCGCTTCCGGGCAGGCGGTGCACAATATGAATCTCATGCTGGGGCTTGATGAAACCGCGGGGCTGCATGCGATTCCGTATCCCGTTTAAGACAAACTGTTTATTGAACCACCTGAAGGCATTATGAGAACAACTCAGATATCCGTTTTTATTGAAAACCGCTCCGGGCGCCTGGCAAAAATCGCCACCGCCCTTGGCCAGGTCGGCGTAAATATCCGCGCCATGTCTCTGGCGGATACCTCGGATTTCGGTATTTTGCGGCTCATTGTCAATGATACGAAAAAAGCGGAAAAAGCCCTTCGGGATCACGGCTTCACGGTCCGGATTTCCGAGGTCATTGCGGTGGCAATTCCGGATATGCCCGGGGCGCTCGGCAACCTGCTGTCGATCATGGAACTGGCCGGTTTAAATGTTGAGTATATGTATGCGTTTGTCGAAAAGAATCTGGATCAGGCGATTATTATTTTCCGATTTGACAATACGGATAAAGCCATAGAAACGCTGATGGAAAATGACGTCCATATAATTGAGGAAAGCATATTACTGACCATGTAGGAAGTGAAATTAATTCTCTGATAACCAACAAATGGAGGGGATGATTGTGAAACGAATTCTGATTTTAGTGTGTTTGTGCGCAGCGATGGTTTTTTCCGCATCAACGATTTATGCGAATCCTGAAGCTTACCATGTGGGATGCGCCTTTGCAGTGACCGGAAAAGCGTCGTGGCTGGGCGAACCCGAAAGGAACACCGTTGAAATGATTGCCAAGCAAATTAATGACAACGGCGGTATTAACGGTCATCCCCTGGTTCTGCATATTGAAGATACCCAGGGAGACAATACCCGGGCAGTGAATGCCGTGAAAAAGCTGATCAAAAAAGATAAAGTGTGCGCCATTATCGGAACCTCCCGCAGCGGCACGTCCATGGCGGCTATTCCGGTGGCCACCCAGTCGGAGATTCCCATGATTTCATGCGCGTCTGCTGCTGTCATCACCACGCCGGTGGAGCAGCGCAAATGGATTTTCAAAGTCGGCCCGGACGACAGTGATGCGGCCCGGAATATCTTTGAGCATATGAACGCCCATGATATTAACAAAATCGGTATTCTCACCGGCACCACCGGGTTTGGCGCCGCCGGCCGGGAGCAGTTGAAAGAAATTGCCGGTGAGTACGGCATTGAAATCATTGCCGACGAAACATATAACCCCACCGATACGGACATGACAGCCCAGTTAATCAGTATTCGAAAAACCGGCGCCCAGGCGGTTATCAACTGGTCGATTGTTCCGGCCCAGTCCATTGTTTCGCAAAACATGCAGCAGTTGAAGTTGACGATTCCCCTTTACCAGAGCCACGGGTTTGCAAACATCAAATATGCCGAGGCTGCCGGTGATTCGGCGGAAGGCTGTATTTTTCCGGCCGGCAGAATTATGGCAGTAGATACCCTTTCCGATGACCATCCGCAAAAAGCGCCCTTAACGGAGTATAAAAAAGCGTATGAATCCACGTATAATGAGCATGTCAGCACATTCGGCGGACATGCCTATGATGCCCTGTGGATACTCGTCAATGCGCTTAAAAAAGTCGGTGATGATCCGGCCAAACTTCGTGATGAACTGGAAAATACCACATTTGTCGGGGTCGGGGGTATTTTTGAATACTCTGAAAAAGATCATTGCGGTCTGGATAAAGACGACTTCGCCCTGTTAACGGTAAAGGACGGTAAGTTTGTTGTGTTGAAAGATTAATTTTTTATTTTAAAAGATCGGCCGTTTGGCTCGCTCTTTTGGTTAAATTTTTTTCATAAATTGAGACGCTTATCCGCTGATGAAATGTTCATCAGCGGATAAGTTTTAGGTAAAGGGTGCGGTTATACGATTACCCTTTATGAACATCTATTCTGACAGGCAGGCAACATGAATCACACGGACGGCGCGTTTGTTGACGTGCTCCAGTTTCTGATCATGGGAATCCAGCGCGGCAGCATCTATGCCATGGTCGCAATGGGATTTAACATGATTTACAATGCCACCGGCATTATCAATTTCGCCCAGGGCGAATTTGTGGTGCTGGGCGGACTGATGATGGTCACACTGACCATGGCCTATAATCTGTCCATTGTGTTCGCGTTTATCCTGACCGTCCTTTTTTTGATCATTGCCGGGATTTTAATGGAACGACTGACCATCAATCCGGTCAAACAGCCCACCGTGCTGCGGCTGATTATCATTACCATCGCGGTTTCCATTATCATTAAAGGCGCGGCCATGGTTTTCTGGGGAAAAGGGTCTCACTACATGCGCCATTTTTCGGGCACCGAGTCCCTTGATTTTTACGGCGCCAGGATTTTACCGCAGACCCTGTGGATTTTTGCGATTCTGTTTTTTGTTGTGGTCGCCTATATTCTTTTTTTCAATTACACCATGACCGGAAAATGCATGCGCGCCTGTGCCATTAACCGGGATGCCGCCCGTCTGGCCGGTATCAATGACCGGAAAATGGTGATGCTGTCATTTGCGCTGTCTGCCGGCATCGGCGCCATTGCCGGAATTATCATTACCCCGATTATTCAGATGGATTATGCCCGGGGCGCCATGCTCGGCCTTAAAGGGTTCGGGGCCGCGGTTTTAGGAGGGCTGGGCAACAGCATGGGGGCCGTGGTGGCCGGGGTGCTGCTGGGCATTCTGGAAGCCATGGGAGCGGGATATATTTCATCCCATTACATGGATGCCATTGCCCTGGTGATTCTATTGTTTGTTCTGTTTATCCGTCCCAGCGGCATTTTCGGGAGTTCAGAGGCCATGAGGTTAAAAGAGTTCTGATATGAAGGGAAAAAACAGCGCCGGCTTTTTAGCTCTGATCATCGGGATCATAGCGACCCCGTTTCTGGTCACCAATGATTATTATCTCGGCGTTCTGATTTTTGCAGCGTTCAACAGCCTGGCCTGCATCGGCCTGTGTCTGCTGATGGGATATGCCGGCCAGATTTCTATCGGACACGGCGCGTTTGTTGCCATCGGCGCCTACACATCCGGGATTTTAACCGCCAAGCTGGCCTGGTCTCCCTGGCTGGCCATGCTCTGCGGCATCCTGCTGGTCATTGTCATTGCGTTCTGTCTCGGCATTCCGGCCCTCCGGTTAAAGGGCCATTACCTGGCCATGGCCACCTTAGGGTTTGCTTCCATTGTCCATATTGTCGTCGTGGCAGCGGTTGATCTGACCGGCGGCCCCTCGGGAATTGTCAATATTCCGCGGCTGGATCTTTTCGGGTATGTGCTGAATTCCGACCGGCAGTATTTTTATTTCAGCTGGGGGGTGGTCGCTCTCGGGATCTATATTGCGTTTAACCTGATCAATTCAAGAATGGGACGGGGTTTGCAGGCCATTCACGGAAGCGAAGATGCGGCCGCGTCTTTGGGAATCAACATCACATCTTACAAAGTCCAGGTGTTTATGTTAAGTGCGGTGTTTGCCTCTGTCAGCGGCAGTTTATATGCCTATTATGTGAATTATATTGATCCGGGACCCTTTGATGTGGGGCATTCCGTGCTGCTGGTGACCATGGTGGCGGTGGGCGGACTGCATAACATATGGGGGGCGCTCATTGGTGCGATTTTTTTGTCGCTGCTGCCTGAATTTTTATCTTTTTTATCCGAATACCTGGAGGCATTTGGCATTGAATATCAGCCGGATTTTGACACCCTGATTTATGGGAGTATCCTTCTGATTATCATGCTTTTCCTGCCGGAAGGAATTTTTAAGGGCATTACCGGTTCGATGGGGTCTGTTGTATCATCTGTCAAAAAATCATTGGGGAGAACAGCCGGTCGTGAGCAATAGTATTCTTGAACTGGAAATGCTGCGCAAAAATTTTGGCGGCGTGGTTGCTGTTTCCGATCTGTCGTTACACATTGAAAAAGGCTGTGTCACCTCCCTGATCGGTCCCAACGGTGCCGGTAAAACCACCATTTTCAACCTGGTCACCGGGTTTGTCGAACCCTCATCCGGACAAATTAAATTTGCCGGACGGCGGTTAACCAAAATGAAACCCCATACCATTGCATCCATCGGTATCGGCCGGACGTTTCAGAATGTCCAGATTTTTCCGAAAATGAGTGTGATGGAAAATATCATGGTGGGCCGGCATCTTCGTTCCCGGGCCGGTATTTTTTATTCTTCGGTTCTGCCGCCATTTTTAAGAAAAGAAGAAAAAAAAATACAGGAAGCAGCGGAAAAACAGCTTCATTTTTTGGGTCTTGCGCAACATGCGCACCTGCCGGCCGGGAGTCTGCCGCTGGGCAATCAGCGCATGCTCGAGATTGCCCGGGCACTGGCATTGGAACCCCGCCTGCTGCTGCTGGATGAACCGGCTTCCGGGTTAAATGCCCGTGAAACCATTGCCATGGGTGAATTGATTGAAAAAATCAAGCAGATGAATATCACGGTGCTGCTGGTGGAACATGATATGGAACTGGTTATGGATATTTCCGATTACGTGGCGGTCATTAATTTCGGCCGGTTGATTGCCGAAGGCCCGCCGGCTGAAATTCAGGAAAATCGAGATGTGATTACTGCATATCTTGGGGAATAAGGGCTGAAACAAATATGCTTCGATTGGTTAATGTAAACAGTTATTACGGACTGATACACATATTAAAAAATGTCTCCATGCATGTCAGTGAGGGTGAAATCGTGACCCTGCTCGGTGCCAACGGCGCCGGCAAAACCACCACCCTCCGGACCATCAGCGGACTTCAACCGGTTCGCGGCGGCAGCATTTTTTTTAATGATCAGGAAATCACAAATGACAGCCCTGAAAAACTGGTGAACGCTGGTATTGCCCATGTGCCGGAAGGCCGCCAGTTGTTCCGGTCCATGTCGGTATATGAAAATCTTGAGCTGGGCGGATTTTTGATTTATAAACATTACGGTCGGAAACAGCTGAAAACCGACATTGAACAAACGTTTGCCCTGTTTCCGATTCTAAAGGAACGCCGCAAGCAATACGCCGGCACATTAAGCGGTGGTGAACAGCAGATGCTGGCCATCGCCATGGCGCTCATGTCCCGTCCCAAACTGCTGCTGCTCGATGAGCCGTCCATGGGACTCGCCCCGCTGATCATTAAAGATATTTTTAAGCTGATAGCAGACCTCCAGGCGGACCGGAAGCTCACCGTGCTGTTGATCGAACAAAATGCCAATGCCGCATTAAAAATTGCCGACCGGGGGTATCTCATTGAAACCGGCAAAATCGTCCTGGAAGAAGATGCGGAAAAACTCACCACCAATCAGGAAGTCAAGCGGGCCTATCTGGGCCGGGAGCAGCGGGAAATCTGGGAATAAAAAAAGGTAGAAGGCAGAAGGCTTAGGGTGAAGCGGGCGGTGCTGTTATTTAATCATTTGAATAACAAGGAATAAATATGGAATTCTGGGATCAAAAAATCGAATGCATGAGTCGGGATGAAATCAAACAGATTCAGCTTGAAAAACTCCAGGCAATCCTGAACCGGGTCTATAAAAATGTCCGGCATTACCGGAAGATTTTCAGGGAAGTGGATTTTATGCCCGAAGATCTCCGGGCGTTTTCCGATTTTAAAAGCCTGCCGTTTATCAACCGGCGCGATCTGAGCGAAAATTATCCCTATGATATGTTTGCCGTGCCCTTAAGGGAAGTGGTCCGTCTGCATACGGCATCCATTAACTTTGAAGACCCGATTGTCATCGGATTCACCCAAAATGATATCAACAACTGGGCCGAACTTATGGCCCGGAATTTCACGGCAGTCGGAATCAGCAAAGACGATGTGGTTCAGATCGCATTAAACTTTGGCATCACCACCGGACCTTTCGGCGTTCAGGTGGGGGCAGAAAAAATCGGAGCTTCGGTCATTCCCATGTCCGCGGGAAAATTTTCCGCCCAGATCAAAATCATGCGGGATTTCCGGACAACCGTACTGGTATCTACGCCTACGCTGGCACTCAGCCTGGTTCATGAAATGGAAAAAATGAATATCGACCCCCAAAGCCTGTCTCTGAAATACGGGGTTTTCGGCTCCGAACCCTGGTCTGAAAATACCCGGGATGCGCTTGAGACCAAAATGCATATCACCGCAACTGACACCTATGGCATGACCGAGTTGTTCGGACCGGGCGTGGCATGGGAATGTCCGGAAAAAAACGGGTTGCATATTGCCGAAGATCATTTTATTCCTGAAATCATTGATCCGGTCACCCTGGAATCCCTGCCGGAAGGGGCGGAAGGCGAACTGGTGCTGACCTCTGTTTCCAAAGAAGCATTTCCCCTGATCCGTTTCAGGACCGGCGATTTAAGCCGTATTGATTACGCGCCCTGTGCGTGCGGGCGGACCCATTGCCGGATTTCCCGGATATTTAAGCGGTGTGACGATGTGATTGTGATCCGGGGGATGGCCATCACCCAGGAACAGATCGGTCAGGTGCTGACCAAAGCCAGCGGCGGCACGCCTGTTTTTCAGATCCAGGTGGCGCGCGTGGACGGTCAGGACCAGATGACGGTTTTGATCGAAATATCGGATGTGAATTTTTTTGATGAAATGAAAAAACAACGGCGGTTTGTTGAAAAACTTCACCGGGAGTTATCTGAACTGCTCGGCTGGGAGGTGACGGTGCGCCTTGTGGAGCCCGGCACGTTTGACCCCCTGAAAAAAGTGCTGGATCAGCGCCGGTTTCAATAAATTGCTCAACTTAATTGTGTTATTCCCAACAAGTTAAACTTTTAAAAAGGAGATTTTAAAATGACAGCAACACTGATCAAAGGAACCGAAATCCGGGAACAGATTCTTGAAGAAATTACCCAGGAAGTAAAAGAGATCAAGGAAAAACATGGCGTGGTTCCCGGCCTGGTAACCATTCTGGTGGGCGAAAATCCGGCATCCATATCCTATGTCACCTTAAAAATTAAAACCGCTCATCGCGTCGGTTTTAATGAAGTTCAGGACAGCCAGTCACCGGATATTTCCGAAGAGGATCTTCTGGCTTTGATTGACAAGTACAACAAGGACGAATCCATCAACGGGATCCTTGTTCAGCTGCCCCTGCCCAAGCATATTGACGAGAAAAAAGTATTAAATGCCATTGATCCGGATAAAGACGTGGATGGTTTCCATCCGGTGAACGTGGGTCGCCTGATGATCGGCGGTGATGAAGTAAAGTTTCCGCCGTGTACACCGTTTGGTATCCAGGAGATGATTATCCGGGCCGGCGTTGAAACCAGCGGCGCAGAAGTGGTTGTGGTCGGCCGGTCCAACATCGTGGGCAAACCCATTGCCAACATGATGGTTCAAAAAGGCCCCGGCGCCAACTCCACGGTAACCATCGTTCATACCCGGACAAAAGACCTGGCAGCCCATTGCAAGCGGGCGGATATCCTGATTGTTGCCGCCGGAGTCCCGGACCTGGTCAAACCCGAATGGATTAAACCCGGCGCATGCGTTATCGATGTCGGTGTAAACCGTGTCGGCGAAAAAATCAGTGAAAAAACCGGAAAAACAATCGCCATCCTCAAAGGGGATGTGGACTTTGAGGCGGCCAAGGAAATCGCCGGTTACATTACCCCGGTGCCGGGCGGTGTGGGCCCCATGACCATTACCATGCTGATGCTCAACACATTGAAAGCCTTAAAATTTAAACTCGGATTGATGTAATCGTTCCGGATATAAGCAGTTTGAATTTTTTATAACGATGAAACAAACAAAAAGCCATGGCAGGTGACATGGCTTTTTGTTTATTTCGGTTTTTGCAATTTTAAAATTAATGTTTAATTTATAATGTATTTATGCGTAAATAGATGTCGGCTTGACAGTTAAATTATTAAAATGATAAATTAAATTTCAGATATAACCGGATACAACCAGATGCAAACGGTATGCTTGTTGAATTCTTATAAGGGTAAATGATTATTTATGCGGAAACGATTGACATTTTTGATATACAATGAAGGCGGCTCGTTTGTCCGGCTGAAACTGTTTTCGCACAAATTTCTCAGAATTTCATGCATAATCGGTATTTCCTGTGTTTTTCTGCTCGGCTATATCATTGTTGACTACGCGTTTCTCAAGTATTCAAGTTATCATTCCCGAAATTTAATAACAGAGGTGCGCAGTTTAAAAGCGGATTTAAAGGACCGAAACAAGCAGATCGAGGCTTTTTATACCAAAATTGACGCGCTTCAGCTGAAACTGATCAAGTTAAACCAGCTGGAACAGGAGATCCGTTCCTATACCGGCCTCCATAACAGCTCACAGGATACGGGCGATTATGGTATCGGCGGTCTGCTTTCCGTGGAACCGGTGGAAGAAGTGTGCACTGCAGACGTATATAATAAGTATCTGGAAAAAATAGATCAGAACGTTGACCGGCTCGACCGTAAAATGGGGGATCAGTCTGAAGAATTTCAAAATCTTTGGGAAACCTTGAAAGAAATCAAGGCCATCCAGCAGGTTACGCCCTCCATGCGACCGCTGGAAGGCGGGTGGATCTCATCCAAATTCGGATTCCGGCAGTCGCCGTTTTCCGATAATCATGAATTCCATTCCGGCATCGATATTGCCGCTCACAAGGGAACGCCGGTTATTGCAACCGCAAACGGCACGGTTACATTTTCCGGGTATAAAGGGACCTATGGGAAAGTGGTGTTTATTAATCATGGATTTGGAATTATGACGCGATATGGCCATCTGAACCGTTGCCATGTCAAAGAAGGACAGAAAGTCAAGCGAGGAGATGTCATTGGTGAAGTCGGCAGCACCGGTCGCAGTACGGGTCCCCATCTTCATTATGAAGTCCGGTTAAATGATATTCCGGTAAACGGTGAAAAATATATGTCGGAATATCTGGCAAAAAATGATCCTTCATAACACGTATTCCCCGCCTGTTTTGTATCTCAATTACAGTTGATTTCATATTTCGTAAATTAAAGTGTGGCGCAATTGACGGATATCTGCAACGCTGCGTCGCATAATTTATGGGCTGATGAAAAAAACGTCATTCGTTTAAGATAAAATAAATAGTCACAAGGACATTTTCTGATGAGTGTTGGCAGAGTAAATAAATTTCTATTAAAAATTTTTGGCAGTAAAAATGAACGGGTGATCAAAAGTTATCTGCCCGCGGTGGATGCAACAAACGCGCTGGAACCCGGGATAAAAGCGCTGAGTGATGAAGCGCTTGCCGCTCAGACGCAAAAACTCAAATCCCGCTATCAATCCGGAGAAAGCTTAAGCGATCTTTTGCCGGAATCCTTTGCCACCGTCCGGGAAGCGACCTGGCGGACACTGGGAATGCGGCATTTTGATGTGCAGCTCATCGGTGGCATGGTGCTTCATGAAGGCAATATCGCTGAAATGAAGACCGGTGAAGGGAAAACCCTGGTCGCGCCGCTGGCCGCCTACCTGAATTCATTAACCGGCAAAGGCGTTCACGTCATTACCGTCAATGATTATCTGGCCAGACGTGATGCCGAGTGGATGGGCAAAGTCTATACGTTTCTTGGGCTGTCGGTGGGTGCTATCCTGCATGGCATGGACGATGCCCAGCGCAAGGTGTCCTATAATTCGGATATCATTTACGGCACCAACAATGAGTTCGGATTCGATTATCTGCGCGACAACATGAAGTTTGACAAAGAAGCCCTGGTCCAGCGGGATCTTCATTTTGCCATTGTGGATGAGGTGGACAGTATCTTAATTGATGAGGCCCGGACCCCGCTGATTATCTCCGGCCCGGCGGAAAAATCCACGCATCTGTATTATGAGGTCAACAATATTGCCCCCCACCTGGTCAAGGAAGATCACTATACGGTGGATGAAAAAGCAAAAGCCGTAACCCTGACGGAAGACGGCGTGGTATATGCTGAGAAACTGTTAAAAGTCGACAACCTCTATGATACGAAAAATATCGATCTGCTCCATCACGTGAATCAGGCCCTTAAGGCCCATGTCATTTTTACCCGGGACGTGGACTATATCGTGAAAGAAGGAGAAGTCATTATTGTCGATGAATTCACCGGTCGCCTCATGCCCGGACGTCGCTACAGTGAAGGCCTGCATCAGGCGCTGGAGGCAAAGGAAAAAGTAAAAATTGAAAATGAAAACCAGACCCTTGCCACCATTACCTTTCAGAATTATTTCCGGATGTATGACAAACTCAGCGGGATGACCGGTACCGCGGAAACCGAAGCCGCTGAATTCGCCAAAATTTACGGCCTGGGGGTCGTGGTGGTGCCCACCAACAAACCCATGATCCGGATTGATTTTGCCGATGTGATTTACCGCACCCGAAAAGAAAAGTTTGAAGCGGTGCTGGATGAGATCACCGAATGCAACAAGACCGGACAGCCGGTGCTGGTGGGGACGGTGAATATCGACGTGTCAGAAGATGTCAGCCGGAAATTAAAAAAACGGGGCGTGCGGCACAATGTGTTAAATGCCAAAAACCATGCCGGTGAAGCGGAAATCATCGCCAATGCCGGCCAGAAAAACGCCGTGACCATTTCAACCAATATGGCCGGCCGCGGGACGGATATCGTGCTCGGCGAGGGCGTGGTCGACCTGGGCGGCCTGCATATTATCGGGACCGAACGCCACGAAAGCCGGCGGATCGATAACCAGCTCAGAGGGCGTTCCGGCCGCCAGGGAGATCCCGGTTCTTCGCGGTTTTACCTGTCCCTGGAAGACGATCTGCTGAGAATTTTCGGCGGGGAGCGGATTTCCGGCATTATGAGCCGCCTGGGCATGGAGGAAGGCGAACCCATTGAACATAAAATGATTTCCCGGGCCATTGAAAATGCCCAGAGCAAGGTGGAAGGTCATAACTTTAATATTCGTAAGCAGCTGCTGGAATATGACGATGTCATGAATCAGCAGCGGGAAGTCATCTATCAGCAGCGTCGGGAGGTCATAACCAACGACAGCCTGCGCCCGGCCATTGATGAGATGATCAGCGATCTGTCCGAAGAAATCGTTGCCATGTACGCGGAAGAGAAGATGCCGCCCCGGGAATGGGATTTCAAAGGATTGACCGAATCGGTTTTCAAGCAGTTTAATTTCCGGTTAAATATCGATAAAAACGACGACTCCGTTATGGAGCAGATCACTCCGGAAAAATTGACCCAAACCATTTCGGACACGGCCATATCCCTTTACAATCAGAAAGAAGCCACCATCGGTGCCAAAGATTTCCGCAATATTGAGCGGATAATCATGCTGCAGACCATGGACAATTTATGGAAGGATCATTTGCTGTCCATGGATCATCTGAAAGAGGGCATCGGGCTTCGCAGTTATGCCCAGCAGAATCCGCTGATGATCTATAAAAAAGAAGCCTTTGAAATGTTTCAGGAAATGGTGGCCCGTGTCCGGGAAGAAACCATTACGATTTTATTCCGGATTCAGATCGCCGAACCCAGCCAGGCGCAAGAGCTGGCTGCCCCCAAGGAGCAGGAAATGAGTTTTTCCCATAACAGCGCCGGTGTGAAAAAGACGCCCGTGGTGCGCAGTGCGGAAAAAGTCGGCAGAAATGATCCCTGTCCCTGCGGCAGCGGGAAAAAATATAAAAAATGCTGCGGAAAATAGCTGTCGCGGTCCCCTTATTTCAGGTGAAAAATTTTTTTTTTAAAATGGCATTTTGTAAAATAAATGTTTATATTAATGATTATTTGATTGAAATTAATTACAGCAAGTTGATTTTTTGAGCACAATCTGGAGTAACTCAATGAATGGATTCAGCCCGGAAACAGAGGGTGACGTAATGTCAAAAACCCGGGAAGATTTAGAAGAACCACCGATGTACAAAGTGTTACTGCACAATGATGACTATACGAGCATGGAATTTGTCGTGGAAATACTCATGGGGGTGTTTCATAAACCATTTGAGGAAGCGACCCGGATTATGCTCAATGTCCATAAAACCGGAATCGGTATTTGTGGTATTTATACTTATGAGGTTGCGGAAACCAAAGTGGAAGTGACTCACGAACTTGCAAAAGAAAGAGGATATCCTCTGAAAAGTTCTATAGAAAAGGCATAAAATTATGATTAGCAAGGGATTAAGCGCCATACTCAGTTTTGCGGTAAAAGAAGCCCGGAAACGGCGGCACGAGTATGTCTGCATTGAACATGTTCTTTACGCCATTGTCCATGACAGCGGCGGCATCGAGCTGATTGAATCCTGCGGCGGGAATGTGGAAAATATCCAGAATGAACTTGAAAATTTTTTCAATAACAAACTAGACCGGGTGCCGAGTGACCAGGATTATGTATTGCAGCAAACCATGCGATTTCAGCGGGTGATCCAGCGCGCTGTCAATCATGCCCGTTCCGCGGAAAAAGAGACCGTCTATATCGGTGATCTGCTGGCTTCGATGCTGGAGGAAAAAAAATCACATGCGGCCTATTTCATGGCAGCAGAAGGCATTACCCGGCTGGATGTTTTAAACGTGATTTCCCACGGGAGTCGGGAAGAACCGTTTAAGGAAGATCCGGACGGCGGAATGATTCCCAAGCAAAAGGGAGAAAAAGGGAAAAAAGACCCCCTGGAAGCGTTTACCATTGATCTGGTAGACCGGGCCGTATTGGGAAAGCTCGATCCATTGATCGGCCGGGAATCGGAAATGCAGCGGACCATCCAGGTGCTTTGCCGCCGCAGAAAAAACAACCCCGTGTTTGTCGGGGATGCGGGTGTGGGAAAGACGGCCATGGCCGAGGGTCTGGCACAGAAAATTGCCAAAAATGAAGTGCCGGATATGCTGGCTGGTGCCAAAATTTATTCACTGGATCTGGGCGCTCTGCTGGCGGGAACCAAGTACCGGGGGGATTTTGAGCAGCGTTTAAAAGCAATTATTTCCTCATTGCAGAACAAAAAAAATGCGATTCTTTTTATTGATGAAATCCATACCATTATCGGTGCCGGCGCCACCAGCAGCGGTTCCATGGATGCATCCAATATCTTAAAGCCGTCTCTTTTAACGGGCGAACTGCGATGTATCGGTTCCACAACATACGAAGAATTCAAAAATTTCTTTGACAAGGACCGGGCGTTTTCCCGTCGGTTCGAAAAAATCGAAATCGACGAACCCTCCGTAGAAGATACGGTTAAGATTCTTAAAGGGCTGAAAGTCTATTATGAAGATCATCATGCGATCAAGTATACGGACAAGGCCCTTTATGCGGCTGCCGAACTTTCAGCCAAGCATATCAATGAACGGTTTCTGCCGGACAAAGCCATTGATGTGATTGACGAAGCCGGTGTCCTGTTGCGATTGTCATCGTCAAAGACCCGCAAACGGGTCCAGCCGTCAGATATTGAAAAAGTGGTTTCCAAAATTGCCAAAATTCCCACCCAGAGTGTTTCCACTTCCGACCGGTCCAACCTGGAATTTTTAGATGACCGGCTCAAGGAAAAGATCTACGGGCAGGATCAGGCCATTGATTCACTGGTGACGGCCATTAAACGATCCCGGGCCGGCTTGTGCGCACCGGAAAGACCCATCGGCTCATTTTTGTTTGCCGGGCCCACCGGGGTCGGCAAAACCGAGGTGGCCAAGCAGATTGCATGGCTGCTCGGAATCCAGTTTCTGCGCTTTGACATGAGTGAGTACATGGAAAAACACGCCGTGGCCCGACTAATCGGTGCGCCGCCGGGATATATCGGATTCGAGCAGGGGGGGCTGCTGACCGACCAGATTCGGAAACACCCCTACAGTGTGCTTCTGCTCGATGAAATTGAAAAAGCCCATCTGGATATTTACAGCATTCTGCTTCAGGTGATGGATCATGCGGCATTAACGGATAACAACGGCAAGACGGCGGATTTTCGAAATATTATCCTGATCATGACTTCCAATGCCGGTGCCCGGGAAATGGTCAGCACCAGTATCGGTTTTGGCGGTGATTCCGCCCTGGACCCGGCATCCAAAGGGAAAAAAGCCATTACCGAGTTTTTCAGCCCGGAGTTCAGAAACCGGCTGGATGACATTATCACGTTTAAATCATTGAACCTGGAGATCATGGAAAAAATTGTGGACAAGTTTATGGATGAACTTGCGCCGCAGCTGGCAGCCAAAAAAGTCACCATTAAACTGTCAAATCCGGCCCGGTTGTGGCTGGCGGAGAATGGTTTTGATGCCCATTTCGGGGCCCGTCCTCTTGATCGTTTGATACAAAAGGAAATCAAGGATGTCCTGACCGATCAGATTCTTTTCGGCCGGTTGAAAAACGGCGGAAATGTGTATGTCAAGGTCAAAGACAATCAACTGATGTTTACCTATTCCTGATTTCAGATATGCCGATTTTTCGTCTGTCGGAAAAAATTTCATTTCCGCCCCCGCATTTTGCGGAAGCCGAGGGCTTGCTGGCCGTGGGCGGGGATTTGAGTGAAAAACGAGTGCTGCTGGCATATCAAATGGGGATATTTCCATGGTTCGGTGAAGATGAGCCGATCCTGTGGTGGTCTCCGGATCCGCGGCTGTTGCTGTATCCATCCGATATTTATGTTCCCAGACGCTTAAAGCGGATCATCCGGCAACAGTCCTTTAAAATTACCTGTGATACCGCCTTTCATGAGGTCATTTCTGCCTGCGCTTCGGTCCGGACCAATAATTTTCAGGAAACATGGATTGTGGAAGATATGCATGAAGCCTATTGCCGGTTATTTGATTCCGGCTATGCTCATTCCATCGAAGTGTGGCAGAAAGATCGTCTGGCCGGAGGGCTCTATGGCGTATCCCTGGGCGGCAGCTTTTTTGGTGAATCCATGTTTTCCCATGTCTCCAATGCGTCAAAAATCGCCCTGGTGGCGTTATGCCGTTTTTTGGATACCTTGTCTTTTGATCTGATTGATTGTCAGGTTAAAACCGATCATTTAAAGCGGATGGGGGCGGTGGAAGTTCCCAGATCCCTATTTTTAAAAAAACTGCATCATTCCATGGCAAAGCAGACCTTGAAAGGAAGCTGGAAATCCGCATTCCAGACATTTTATGACAGGTGCACATGGCAATAGTTTTCGGCCCAGCGTTTATATTTTCATCCATATTGAAGTGATGGAAAAAAGGAGAAACCATGACACAGAAAACCGGACGAAAATTTTATCTCAAACAATTTAAAGCCATCAGTAATGCCATTTCCACCTATGATGATTTTAATCTTCTGGTCAATCATCTGGTCGAAGGCATCTGCCGGACATTTAATGTAAAAGGGGCCAGCATTCTGATTATGGATCAGATCGAACAGCAGATGTTTCGCGTCAGCAGCTACGGCATCAGCGAAGAATATCTGAATAAAGGTCCTCTGTTTATTGATGACAAATACTGTTCTCTGGGAACGGGAAAAGTGGAACTGATTCAGGACATTCAGCACGATGAACGGATTCAGTACCCCAAAGCCGCGGAAAAAGAAGGAATCGCCTCTATGATGGGGATTCCGATCAAGTACCGGTCCTGGGTGATTGGCGTTATCCGGATTTATGACCGCGAAGAGTTGAATTTTCACGAATCCGATGTGGACTCGTTGTGCGTGCTGGGCAACCAGCTCGGCCTGGTCATTGAAAATAACGGCCTTAAAAATTTTGTCGACCATGTCAATATGGCCTTTGAGCAGCTGCCGCCCCGTATCGTCCGGGGATATTGCAATCCAAGCTGAGTGTACTGAAAAGGATCTTTACCGTTTTTTATCTATGGCAGTGAACAGTTTAATCAATGGTTTCGGGCAGACATTTTCGGAGAAATAATAAAAAAGGGGGATGACATTGACAAATTCTCTGCTTATTCCGTTAAATGATTCAATTACTTCCCGGGAGGTTGTGGATTTTTTAATCAATTTTTCCCTCGATCCTTCCGGATGTCATATTACATTTATTCATGTATTTCGAAAACCGACATCCGGAGAGGAACTCATGGGAAAGAAATTTATGGATGAACAACCGGCCAAATATAAATCCATACTTGAAAAAGCCCGACAGCGGTTGATTTCTGAAAAAGGCTTTACGCCCGACCAGATTGACATTGTCCTTTTAACAGATCCGTATCCGTCGGTTACGGAAGGCATAATCGATTTTTTTAAACAGGGCCAGTATGATATGGTGGTGACCGGTCGTAAAAAAATGTCAAAATCCGAAGAATTTATTATGGGCGATATCAGTGTGAAGCTGGTCCGGTCCCTGGACAAAGCCTCTGTTCTCGTGGTTAAGGCCGAATAGGGGGAAACTTTATTGCAGAAGACGGGCAGGGACAATCACGCAACACGATAAAATTTTACAAAAGGGAGGCTTATTCAGACATGGAAAAAGAAGACTGCATTTTTTGCAAAATAATTAGCAAAGAAATCCCCACCGATTTGTTATACGAGGATGATCAGGTAATTGTGTTTAAAGATATCAATCCGCTGGCACCGGTTCATCTTCTGCTGGTTCCCAAAAAACATATACGCAGCATCAATGATCTGGAAGACGCAGACAAAACCGTTGTCGTGGATTTGATTATGGCGGCCAAAGAAATGGCAGCCAAAATGTCGGTGGACAAATCCGGCTACCGGTTGTTTTTCAATGTGGAAAAAGGCGGCGGCCAGGAAGTGTTTCATCTGCATCTTCACCTGATTGGCGGGTGGGAATAACAATCACTTAATCAAAAATAATGGTTCGACGGAAATTTGTGAGGAGAAATAATGGGCAGGACAGTAGCTGAAAAAATTTTTGATGCGCATTTTGTGGACAATCCATACGGCGATATCCATGTGATACGGCTGGATGCGGTTTTCTGTCATGAAATTACAACCCCGGTGGCCATCAATGACCTGGTCACCCGCGGCAAAGACCGGGTGTATGATGCCGCAAAAATAAAGGCGGTGATTGATCATGTGACACCGGCCAAGGATTCCAAGACCGCTTTGCAGGGAAAAATTGTCCGGGACTGGGCAAAGCGGAATCATATAAATGACTTCTTTGATATCGGCAGAAATGGCGTGTGCCATGCCATTTTTCCGGAAAAAGGATTTGTTCGCCCGGGATATACCATCATCATGGGAGATTCCCACACCTGCACCCACGGCGCTTTTGGGGCCTTTGCCGCCGGTGTCGGCACCACCGATCTGGAAGTCGGTATTTTAAAAGGGGTTTGTGCATTCCACTATCCTGAAACCATCAAAATTGATATCACCGGCAATCTTGCGCCCGGCGTATTCGCCAAAGATGTGATTTTGTCTATTATCGGTCAGCTCGGCGTCAACGGGGCCACCAATAAAGTCATCGAATTTGCCGGCCCGGTAATCGAACAGATGAGCATGGAAGCCCGGATGACCCTTTGCAATATGGCCATCGAAGCCGGCGGAACCTGTGGGATCTGTTATCCGGATATGCACACGGTGGATTATCTCTGGCCGTTTATTGCCAATGAATATGCGTCCAAAGAAAATGCGCTCACCGCATTCCAGGCATTCTCTCCGGACCCGGATGCGGCATATGACGATGTGATCACCATTGATGTCAGCAAGCTGGCCCCTCAGGTGACTTACGGGTACAAACCCGATACCGTAAAACCGGTCAGTGAAATGGACAAAACCCCGGTGGACCAGGTGTATATCGGTTCGTGCACCAATGGCCGGATCGAAGATCTCCGGGTGGCGGCCGCGGTGTTAAAAGGAAACCGGATCAGTGATTCCCTGCGCGGCATCGTTTCTCCGGCAACCCCGGCGATCTTCAGCCAGGCCATGGAAGAGGGGATCATTAAAATATTCATGGATGCCGGATTCTGCGTCACCAATCCGACCTGCGGGGCCTGCCTCGGAATGAGCAACGGCGTGATTGCGGAAGGAGAAGTCTGTGCGTCCACCACGAACCGGAATTTTTTCGGACGAATGGGCAAGGGCGGGATGGTCCATCTGATGAGCCCGGCAACCGCCGCAGCAACGGCGCTGGCAGGATTTATTACGAATTCAAAATTGTACAGCACACAGGGAAATTAAAAATGAAGAATTTTAACGGAAACGTTCTATTTCTGGATCGGGCCGACATTAATACGGATGAAATCATACCCGCACGATACCTGACTGAAATTACAAAAGAAGCGTTAAAACCGTACCTGCTCGAGGACCTGAAATTCGAAGGATTTGATCCGGAAACTGATCTTGCCGATAAAAGCGTGATTATTACCCGGTCCAATTTCGGGTGCGGCTCTTCCCGGGAACATGCGCCGTGGGCACTGGAAGTCAACGGGATTAATCTGGTAATCGGGGAAAGTTTTGCGCGGATCTTCCGGCAGAATATGTTTAATTGCGGCATGATGGCAGTGGATCTGCCAGCTCAGGAAATCGATCGAATTTTTGCCGATTTTTCAGCTGCACCCGCAACCATTGAAACCGATTTTGAAAACAACCGGTTTATCCTAAAGTCCGGCGAAAAAGAAACTGAAATTTCATTTTCCATTTCCGGTTTTGACCGGGCCCTGGTGGAAGCCGGGGGGTGGGTGGAATTTGCAGAT
>JAABSL010000276.1 GCA_011390415.1 Desulfobacteraceae bacterium | reverse complement strand
ATTTTCCAGTCGAACGTGTCAAAAAAATCCGGGTGCAGAACCGTGTCACCAATAGCTGCCTGTTGCAGGACAAATAAATCCGCTCCGTGAATTAAGTGAGCTATTTTTTGGATTATATCGGCAGTGACAAAAGGTTTGACGCAGGTGGTCCGGAATTCATGAGAAATTCCGGAATTGCGGATCAGATGAATACTTTCTAAAATGGTTTCGGCAGACGTGTGTTGAGCGATGTCTGGAAAATAATGATCCGGAAGGGTTTTGACGTCCATGGCAATGTAATCAACCTGTCGGTTTTTTATCAGCGACCGGAGGATTTCGGGCCGGCTTCCGTTGGTATCGAGTTTTAATAAAAAACCCAAAGATTTTATCTTTTCACAAAACGCCGGCAGGTCTTTGTGCAGCGTGGGTTCTCCCCCGGTAATGACCACACCGTCAAGAAGAGATTGCCGCTTTTCAAGAAAAGCAAAAATCTCTTCTTGGGCGATGGGGGTAAACGGGGCATTGACCAGTTCGGGGTTATGGCAATACGGACAGTCGAAATTGCAGCCCGCGGTAAACAGGACGCAGCTTATCTTGGAAGCAAAATCAATAAGCGAGGTTTTTTGAATACCGCCGATAATCATTTTATACGTATTGCGTAATAATTAGATCGCGCTTGATTTTTTCATTTCAAATGTTTTTCGAAGGTTAAATTCCGACAGCTTGCCATTGTTCCACTGGCTCACCGGCCTTAAATAACCGACGATTCGCGAATATACTTCAACCGCCTGGCCGCATTCCGGACATTTTAAATGCTCGCCGGTAACATACCCGTGTCCGGGGCAGACACTGAATGTCGGGGACAGGGTAAAATACGGAAGCCGGTAATTGCCGGTCACTTTTTTAACCAGGTTTCGGGTGGCTTCAATATTATCGACTTGTTCACCCAGAAAAATATGAAAAACCGTGCCGCCGGTATATTTTGTCTGAAGCTCATCCTGCAGTTCAAGGGCTTCAAAGATATCATCCGTGTAATTCACCGGCAGCTGGCTGGAATTCGTATAAAACGGATCAGCGCCTTCCTTGTAAAAAGCTTCATTGGCACAGATAATGTCCGGAAATTGTCTTTTATCAATCATGGCCAGCCGGAAGGCGGTTCCTTCGCCCGGCGTGGCTTCCAGATTAAAAAACTCGCCGGTTTCTTCCTGAAATTTTTCCATGATATGCCGGAGGTGATCGAGTATTTTAATGGCAAACGCATGACCCGCAGGGCTCCCGATGTCTTCGCCGATAAAATTCTGGCAGGCCTCGTTCATCCCGATGATGCCGATGGTGGAAAAATGGTTGGTCCAGAAGTTGCCGGTTTTTTCCTTTATGCCGCGCAGATAGAATTTTGAATAGGGATAAAGATTTTGTTCAGTGAATTTTTCCAGCACTTTTCGTTTGATGGTCAGGCTGTCTTTGGCAATGTGGGCCTGGGTGGTCAAAAATGAAAAAAATTCGGATTCGTCCCTGGCAAGATATCCGATTCGGGGCAGGTTGATGGTAACAACGCCGATGGAACCGGTAAGGGGATTGGCGCCAAAAAGACCGCCCCCTCTTTTTTGAAGCTGCCGGTTATCCAGGCGCAGCCGGCAGCACATGGACCGGGCATCTTCCGGGGACATGTCCGAATTGACAAAATTTGAAAAATACGGAATTCCGTATTTGCCGGTCATTTTCCAGATGTTGTCGAGTTTTGGGTTGTTCCAGTCAAAATCCGCCGTGATATTATATGTGGGGATGGGAAACGTAAAAACGCGCCCTTTGGCATCCCCTTCCATCATAACTTCGGCAAATGCGCTGTTGATAATATCCATTTCCGCCTGGAAATCCCCATAGGTTTCGGTCTGGTGCTCGCCGCCGATAATGATCGGAACATCTTTTAACGTTCCCGGCACTTTCAGATCCATGGTGATATTGGTAAATGGCGTCTGGAAACCGACACGGGTGGGGATATTAATATTAAACACAAATTCCTGCAGCGCCTGCTTGACGTCTTTATAGGAAAGCCCGTCTTTTCGGACAAACGGTGCGAGCAATGTATCAAAATTGGAAACCGCCTGAGCGCCGGCGGCTTCCCCCTGAAGGGTGTAAAAAAAGTTTACGATTTGCCCGAGGGCAGACCGGAGATGTCGGGGGGGCGCACTTTCGACTTTGCCGGGAACGCCCATAAATCCGACCGTCAGAAGATCCTGGAGGTCCCAGCCGACACAGTAAATGGATAAAAGGCTCAGGTCATGGATATGCAGATCGCCGGTTTTGTGGGCGTCACGGACTTCCGGGGGATAAATTCTGTTCAGCCAGTATTCTGCGGTGATGTCCGAAGAAATATAATTATTCAGCCCCTGGAGCGAATAGCTCATGTTGCTGTTTTCTTTTATTTTCCAGTCCATTTTCTGAACATAGTTTTCCACAATCTTGACATGGGCTTTGGTTGTAATTTTTCTGATCTGCGCATGTTGTTCCCGGTAGATGATATAGGCTTTGGCGGTTTTGTAATAAGGTGAATCCAGCAGCACTCTTTCTACAATATCCTGAATTTCTTCAACTTCCGGACAATTGGACAGGTTCATTTCGTGGGCAAGCGTTAAAACACGCAATGTCATTTTTTTGGCTTCTTTTTCTGCAAATTCACCCGTGGCTTTACCGGCCTTGGCAATTGCCGCCGTAATTTTTGACGAATCAAAATCATCCACCCGGCCATTCCGTTTTTTGATGCTGTTTAACATATCAATCCCTTTGCTCCAGTTAGATATTTTAGATTTAAGAAGCGTGCTGCAAAATTTTTTTTCAATTCAGAATCGTGCTGCTGTAAGTAGGAATATGTCACAATATATTGACTTATGTCAACATAAAAATCAATATATTGTGTTTTTTGGACAAAATTCGATTTGTCACGGTCGCGTAAAATTTGTCTTTCGCGGACTAACCCAAATATAATCAGCGTCTTTCAAATCAACTTCCTGTCCGGCCGGGTATGGCAAAACAGTGCGAAAGGAAATTTTTAAGCGGTCAAAGGCCCGGTCCGGAATTCCGAATTTTCTGACCAGATGACCATTGCCGGCGATAACAAACATGACCGAATCGCCAATATGGGTGGCAATGGATTCTGCCATGGCATCCTCCCAGACGCACTGGGCGGCATAAAAATATTCGAAATTATCCCGGCCTTTTACGTTGTGGTGGAAAAATATTTTTTCAATATATTCCCGATGTTCCGGGTTTGAAAAGTCAATCATCTGAGGTAAAAATTTTCTGTCGTCCGGCAACAGATTATCCATACCGCCAACGGCTATTCGGGCGGTCACCCGGGAAGGAATGTTTAACGCCACCAATGGTATCCGGTTGTCTTTGATAAAATCAAGCAAATGGCCGTACAATTCAAAATCAAATTTCCAGTTGGCATACCAATGGACTTTTTCAATAAATGCCGGCCGGTCAAGCATCCCTGCCGACCATTGATCCAGCACCGGCTGATACGTTTGATCAAACATTTCCATGCCGACAATCATATCCGGATTGTCCTCATACATCGCGGTCAAAATTTTTAACTGGATATCATGATGGGACCGGTTGTTGTGTTGTTCTCCGGCATAAACAATGCACACGGTGTTTAGATCTTTGATGAGGGTGTCAAAAGAAACCGTTTTTTGAAGTTGCGTGGATATAATGCTGTTTTCGGGAAATGATTGTGACAGCTCGTTGATATGAAGTTTGCGGGGCATCTGCACACAACCTGAGAAAATCAAAAGTATTGATAGACAAGCAATAAAATAAATCTTATGACAACAACAGATGGAGTCCATTGATCGTTGAGGTGTCCGGTTTTGGGATGTCCGGCACAAAAATAGATACATGGTCGACATTTTTTTTATAATGGTTTTGTATTCTTTAATTAATTTTTACCACCGCAATTGATATTTGAGATGATACAGATTGACAAAAGTCCCTTTTTTAGAAAACCGTTTGTTCCGTGGTATGCCAGTGATGCGGCATGTGTGATAAAAGCCCTGACAATGCTGGGGATTGGGCTGTTTGCTGTCGACGGTGTAAAAATTGCCAGACAAGTAGCAGCATACAATGCGTATATCTGGATTCCGGCATTGCTTTTTACGCTGAGTGCGGTGGTCTTGATTCTCAATTTAATTCAAATTATCAAACGCTTTTCCGGGGATTCAACCCTGTAAGGACAACGATTATTTGTCAGCCCGATTGATCAAGCAACAGTTCAAAAAAAGAATGAAGAATTCTTGCCGTCACGCCCCAGATGACGATATCTTCAAACGGATAGAGCAATTCCGTGACCCCCGGAACCCGGCCGCGAAAGTCACTCGAAACATGGGTTTTCAAAAGTGTTTCAACCGGGATTGCCAGTACCTTTGAAATCTCTTTCGGATCATAGGTGATCTCTTCCGGATTTCCTTCCCATATACCGACAAAGACCTCGATGTCTTTTTGCTGAATCGTTTGAAAGTGCCCCAAAGATCCGATAAAATCCACCTGGTGTTTTGCAATGCCGATTTCTTCTTCAAGTTCTCTGTAGGCCGCTTCCAGGGGACTGCTGTCGTCTTCGTCAATGTGGCCGCCGGGAAGCGCCGCCTGATTGCGCCACGCATAGCCGGGGGTATCTGCTTTGAGAATGGCCAGCAGAAACGGCCTGTTCTTTTTGTAGTAGATGAGAAAAAAAACGCAGGTGCAGTCACATCTGTTATTACCCGAAAATCGGGGAATATCCGCGGTACTTAAAAGATCTTTTAAAAACCGGGGGCTTAGTTCTTTTTGCATTAAAAATCAGATTGTTATATTCTTTTCCGGTCCAGCTATTGGTTTTTTTCGGCGTTGTTTTGTTTTTCCATAAATTCGGAGAATTTCATGGTTTTAAAACTGTCGGTATTTAAAAATTTCAACATGTTTAAGAGCATATCCGGTTGAATAAATCCGGGCTGGCTGGAAAGTGACGACGCGTCTTCCGCGATAAACCAGGTGTTTGGAAACCGGTTGACCCCGTATTTTCGGGCAACTTCTTTTTGTTTATCTGCATTTACCCGGATGGAAACAAAATTATCATTTAAATAGTCAATGACTTTTGAATCAACAAATGTCTGGTTGTTCATTATTTTGCAGTACGTGCACCAGTCCGTGTAAAAATGCAGAAACCCTTTTTTGTTTTGCGCTTCGATCATTTTAATGCCGGTCTCATAGGGTTGCCATTGGATTTCTTCTTTTTCAGCAAACGATGCGCCCGAAAAAACGATCAAGGAAATACTGGTGACGACGAACAACACCATGATTTTTTTTATATTCATTTTAATTGTGGCCTTTGTGATTTTATTTATTGATTTAAATGTTATCTACTCATGTGAAAATGTAAGCAGTGTATTAAAAAAAGTAAAGCTGTCGGTTATCAGAAATAGCCCCACCACAATTAATAATATCCCGGCAATGGGATTAATATATTTCATGGCGCGGGACGCGCTTCTCAAAAATTCCAGCAAAAAATTGATAAAAATTGAAATAATGATAAACGGCAATGCCAGACCGGCGGCATAAATACTCAGCAGCGTAACGCCCTGCCAGATGGTTTCCTTGCTCCCGGCAATAATAAGGATGGAACCGAGAAGCGGTCCGATACAGGGACTCCATCCCACCCCGAATGCCATGCCCACGATAAAGGTTCCGAGCAGGTGAATCGGTTTTTTTTGTATATGAATGCGTTTTTCAATATCCAGCTTTTTGATCCGAATCCACCCGGTCATATGGATGCCGAGCAGAATGATGATCACGCCGCCGATTATTCGGATGTAGTCTTTGTACTGAGTGATTAAACCGCCCAGACCCGAGGCTGCCGCCCCCATCATCACAAAAACAACCGTAAAGCCGGAAACAAACGCAAGGGTCGAAAAGAACACTTTTTTACGAACATTCGGGGACTCTTTGCTGAACAATTCCTCCATGGAGAATCCGGTGATAAACGTAAAATATGCCGGAATTAACGGAAGCACGCAGGGAGACAGAAAGGAAAGAAGTCCGGCCAAAAACGCGGCTGAATAAGATATGGATTGAGTAAACATTTAGTAACTATAATGTCATATTGAAATTAATCAAATAAAATTTTTTGCCTATCCGGTTTGCTCAAGCAAATACAATATGTACGTTGGGTGTGATGAAGATGTATACAATATGTCGTGCGAACTTGGGCGAACCGAATAAGCAGGTAAAAATTTAACCGCTGAGCTCTTTAGACCTTTGAGCGGCGGCAACAACGGCTTTCATGATAATTTGTTTTACGCAATGATCGTCCAAAACTTTAATTGCCGCTTCGGTCGTCCCGCCCGGAGACGTTACCTTCTGCCGGAGCTGTTCAGCTGAAAGCGATTGATTTTCCAATAAAACCATTGCTCCTTTCAGGGTGGCGGCCGTCATACCCGCGGCATCGTCCGGGGACAGGCCGAGGTTTGTTCCGGCTTCGATCATGGCTTCGGCCAGATAGAAACAATAGGCGGGCCCGGAGCCCGAGACCGCCGTAAGGGCATCCATATCGCCTTCTTCGCACTCGAAGACTTTTCCCATGGCGCTCAAAATATTTTTTGCGATTTGAATATCTTCTGCTGCGGCAAACGCATTGCCGCAGAGACCGGACACGCCGGAAAGCGCCAGTGCCGGTGTATTGGGCATGACCCGCAGAATCGGCATCTCTTTTTTGCGGTCACCCGCCCCCTCATATATATATTTTTCAAATTTTTTAAGGGGTATGCCGGCGGCAATGGATATGAAAATTTTTCTTCCGGACGTTTTTTTAAAAATTTTTCGGGTCCGCAGGTCCGCCAGCATCTGTTCAATGGATTGGGGCTTAACGGCAAAAATAATCACGTCGCAGGTTTCGATCACCGCCTCGCTTTCCGGTAATATCGTCACGCCATACATTGCCTTTAAGGAATCGGTCTGTTCTTTGATTAAATCACAGACGAAAATATTTGAAGGGACGCAGGATTCTGACTTGATTAAAGCCCCGATCATTGCCTGGCCCATATTCCCGCCACCGATGAATCCGATTTTAAGGTGAATTTCCGGCATGGTAAATTCCTTTTTTATATAGTTTAGCGATAACTGGCTGCGTCTGACGATTAAAAATATTTCAGCTTTTCACTTCTGCCATGTGATATCATAATTTCCTGTATCAATGTCAATCATTATCCCATATAGTGGAAATGGCTTGACTTCCAACGATATTTTTATTTATTTAATATACTGATGGTTAGTGACGTTTAACAATAATAGAAGTATTTTAGACAGCCTTTCATTTAAAAAGTCCCTATATGTTTATACTTGGTAATTTTATCAGAGCGCTGGCGGAAGTCATCAATATCGGATTGACTTTGTATATGTGGATCGTCATTGCACATGCGATATTGTCCTGGGTGCGGCCCGATCCGTATAATCCGATTGTCCGGTTTATCAATCAGGTCACAGAACCCTTATTATATCAGATCAGACGCAGAATCCCCACGGCGCTTGGCGGAATGGATTTTTCACCCATCATTGTTCTGCTGGGGATCGTATTTTTGAGAATTTTTATTGTGGACAGTTTATTGCGTCTGGCAAAGTTGATGTATTAAACCGTCTGCGTATTATCTGTTACAAAAGAGCAACAGGTGCAAACGTCCGATAATGCCGGGATCGACTATTGAGAATCCTATGATAACAGGAGCCGTTTATGGCGAAAATTGATGCATTTTTTAAATTGATGAATGACCAGGGGGCCTCGGACCTTCACCTGGTCGCCGGACAGCAACCGGCCCTGAGAATTCGGGGTGAGATTGAACGAATCAAGTACAAACCCCTTGATAATAATGATCTTCGAAGCATGGTTTATGAAATCGCGCCGGAAGACAAAATCAAAGTGTTTGAAGAAACCGGAGACGTTGACTTTGGTTATGAAATCCCGGGTCTTGCCCGGTACCGGGCCAATTTTTTTATGCAGAGAAACGGCGTGGGCGCGGTTTTTCGTCAGATTCCCAACAACATCATGGGATGTGAACAGCTGGGACTTCCGCCGGTAATCGCAAAACTGGCATCCCTCCCCCGGGGACTGGTTATCATCACCGGCCCCACCGGCAGCGGTAAATCCACCACCCTGGCGGCCATCATTGACGAAGCCAACCGAATCCGCAAGGATCATATCATCACGGTGGAAGATCCCATCGAATTTGTGCATGAAAGCCAGGGTTGTATCGTCAATCAGCGGGAAATCGGGGTCCATACCAGAGATTTCAGCGCCGCGCTCAGAGGCGCACTTCGTGAAGATCCGGATATCATTCTGGTCGGGGAAATGAGGGATCTGGAAACCATGTCGTTGGCGATTGAAGCGGCGTCCACCGGGCATCTGGTCTTTGCCACGCTGCATACATCAAGTGCCATGAAAACCGTTGACCGTATGGTGGAAGTATTTCCGGCAGAACAGCAGGCCCAGGTCCGGTCCGGGCTGGCGGACAGCATCCGGGCGGTTATTGCCCAGGTCTTATTCAAGCGCATTGACCGCAAAGGCCGATGTCCCGCCCTTGAAATTTTGATTGCCACGCCCGCAGTACGGAATCTCATCCGGGAAAGTAAAACCCACCAGTTGCCGTCTTCAATGCAGACCGGTAAAAAATACGGCATGATTCTGCTGGATGATGCGATTATGGATTTGTACAATAAAGGATGGATCAGTGCCGAAGACAGTTATAACAAAGCCAATGACAAGCAGAGATTCAGACCGCTGCTGAAAAGTGCGCCGAGTGATTTTACGGAAGCATAGCCGTTGGTTAAAAAATAATTATGAAGGAATAAGGACTCATGAAAAAGCCGGAAACCGATTATATTTTGACAGCCATGCTGGATTCTCATGAAAGCGTGTCGGATCTTAACTTTACGGCCGGCAAACCCCTGCAGGTTGAAACTTACGGTGAATTGACACCCGTGGACATGAAGCCGACATTAAAAACATTAACCCCGTTTCAAACAGAAGTCATTGCCTTAAACCTGATCGGAAGAGATCGGCGGCTGATTGATGCCCTGCTTAAGGAAGGTTCCTGCGACCTTTCCTATTCACTTCCCGGAAAAGCCCGATTCAGGGTCAATGTTTTTTCCCAGTCCGGCAATTATTCCATTGTTCTGCGGCAGCTGGAAACAAAAGTGCCGACCATCAAAGAAATGGGCCTGCCGGAAATATTTCTTAAAATTGCTTCGGAAAGAAACGGCATCGTGATTTTTACCGGCGCCACCGGGACCGGTAAAACCACCTCCCTGGCCGCGCTTTTGTCGGAAATTAACAAAGACAAATCGGTTCATATCGTCACCCTTGAAGACCCGGTGGAATACATTCATTCCCACAAAAAAGCCACATTTAACCAGCGGGAACTGGGGAAAGATTTCAGCACCTTTGCCTCCGGGCTGCGCGCCGCCCTTCGCCAGGCGCCGAAAGTGATTCTGGTCGGTGAAATGAGGGACCGGGAAACCATTGAAATTGGTTTGTCCGCCGCTGAAACCGGTCATCTGGTCTTTACCACCCTGCATACCGTGGATGCCGGTCAGACCATCAATCGTATCCTGGGTATGTTTTCAATTGATGAAGAAAATCAGATCCGCATCCGCCTGGCGGATACACTGCGATGGGTGGTGTGCCAGCGCCTGCTGCCAAAACTCGGCGGCGGCCGGGTGGCGGCATTTGAAATTCTGGGCACCAGCCTCCGGGTAAAAGATGCCATTTTGCACGGGGAAGCCGACGGCAAGACCTATTATGACATGATGGAGGCGTCCGTTGCGTTCGGCTGGGCCACCTTTGATCATTATATTATCGGTTTGTTTGAAAAAGGCCTGATTTCGGAAGAAACCGCCATCGGATATGCTTCCCGCCGGTCCATTGTCGGCCGGGGGATCGACCTGGTGAAAAGCTCCCGCGGGGAATCGACCAGTAAGATTGACAAACTTGAGATTGATATGGGCTATGGAAAGCAGTCCAGGTATTAAGTCATTAATTTTTAGATCAGCAACAGATCGGGGTGAGATAAATGGAAATAGTCTGCAATAGCTGCAACACGAAATTAAGTGTTGCCGATGATAAACTGCCGAAAGACAAAGCCGCCTCCATACGGTGCCCGAAATGTAAGAACAAAATAGCCATTGATTTGAGACAAAATGCCGGCAATAGCAAAGCCGAAACCGCAGCCGCGCCGAATCCGTTTAATTTTGATGAAGGAACGGAAGATTATGATGCCAGTGAACGTCCGTTTGATTTTCTGGAAGAAGAGGGAAACACGGCGCTTGTCTGTGAAAATGATCCGGAAATAATCAAGCAGATTAATATTGTGCTGGGCATCATGGATTACAGTGTGGCAACGGCCGATACGGTCCGGGATGCATTAAAAAAAATGAAATATCACACCTATGATATGATGCTGATCAATGAAACATTTGACGGCAGTGATCCGGATGCGAACGGTCTTCTGGTTTATATGGAACGCCTGGAAATGGATGTGCGCCGCAATATTTTTGTCGGATTGCTGACCCGGCGGTATCCGACCATGGATAATATGGCGGCATTTTTAAAAAGTGTGAATATAACCATTAATCTGAAAGACATCGGCAGCATTGACAGGATTCTCAGTCGCGGGATCAACGAATATGAACTGTTTTATGCCGCCTATAAAGACACTGCCAAAAAACTGGGCATCAAATAAAATCAAATTGAAATTTCAAAAAATGAGCCGTCAAAATAAATACACCTGCAATGAGTATCGGCAGGAAATGATTCTGCTGTCCCTGCGCATGCGATTAAATGAAAAGAATTTGCCCGAATCGGAAAGAAAAAAAATTCAGTTTGAAATTCAGCAGCTTGAAACCACAATGGAGATGACATAAAAACAGTTGGCTGAATCCCTTATAACCCTTGGCTGATGATCCTCAAGCCCTCCAGCGTCAACCCGGTTTCCACGGAATCAATGGTATCTGATATATTCTGCATGAGCGGTGCCAGCCCGCCGGTGGCGATCACCCGGGGTTCCGGTAGCGGCATTTCTTTTTTGATCCGGCGGACCATTCCGTCCACCATTTCCGAATACCCATAGATAATTCCGGATTTCATGCTGTGCACCGTATTTTTGCCGATCACGGTTTCCGGCGGGTTAAACAATTCCACCCGGGGCAGTTTAGACGCCCGCTTAAATAATGCCTCGGCGGCGATGCCGATACCCGGTGCAATGGCGCCTCCCATGTATTCCCCCTGTGCCGTAATCACGTCAAAGGTTGTGGCCGTGCCGAAATCAATTACAATGAGACTGGTTTTATAAATATGATAGGCGGCAATCCCGTTGACCAGCCGGTCGGCGCCGACTTCTTCGGGGTTGTCATATAAAATCGGCATATTCACGGAACCGGCGTCAATCCATAAGGGGGAATGCCCCAGGTATTTTACGCAATAATCATCCAGTATTTTCATCATCGGGGGGACGACACAGGAAATAACGGTTTTGCGGATATCGGACGCCTTGATGTTTCTGCTCTGAAACAGATTTGAAATAACGATATGAAACTCGTCTTCCGTAATACGGGACATGGAGCGGATCCGCCAGTCGCATATCAAATGATCATTTTCAAATAAACCGATAACGGTATTGGTGTTTCCGACGTCCACGACAAGCAGCATACTCAGTCACCTGAACCAGGGGTAAAAGTAGAATTTCGGATGGCATCCATCATCCTGACGGTGGCCCGGGTGTTGGCCACATCATGCACCCGGACAATATGGGCGCCGCTCATGATTCCGGCGGCCACCGACGCCTGGGTCCCGGTTTCCACCAGGGGATGGTCCGGCGGTATCTCTGTTTTATCATTTTGATTCAGAATTTTACGAATAAACGCTTTCCGGGAGGTTCCCAGAAGCAGGGGTGCATCAAGCGCCTGAAATTCATCTAAATTTTTAATTAAAAACAGGTTGTGCGCAACGGTTTTGCCGAACCCGATGCCCGGGTCGAGAATAATTTTATCTTTTAAAACGCCGGATTTTTCCGCACGCGCCATAGCGTCTGCCAGAAACTGTTTGATTTCACCGACCAGGTCATCATAGACAGGCGCCACCTGCATGTCTGCCGGGGTGCCCTTCATGTGCATCAGTATGAGCAGCACCCCGTTGCTTGCCGCCACTTTCCCCATGTCCGGATCAAATTTTAATGCGCTGATGTCATTGATAATTGACGCGCCCGCGGAGATGGCGCGTTGTGCAACTACCGACTTGGTGGTGTCAATGGAAATGGGAATGCGGATTTTTTTGGCAAGGTACTCAATTACCGGAATTACGCGACAGGTTTCTTCTTCAACAGACACCGGCGCGGAAAACGGATGGCTGGACTCACCGCCGATATCAAGAATATCAGCCCCGTCCGCTATCAGTTGTTCTGCCTGCGCAAGGGCGTTATCCAGGGCCAGAAATTTGCCGCCGTCTGAAAACGAATTCGGCGTAATGTTCAAAATCCCCATGATGCGGGTATGTTCACCCAGTTCCAGCCGATGATGGTGCCAGGTCAGATGATATTTATTGGGCGTCATTTTTGTCTGCGTCAGCGGCGGTTGTCTTTGAATGTTCTGCTGTTGACGTGGTACCCGGAATGGTAAATCCGGGACGCATTTCAAGGATCAGGTCATCAAGTTCCCTGCCGAGCACCGTCTCATTTTCTATTAACAGCTCCGACAGCTTATGAAGAATGTCGATGTTGTCTTCTAAAATCTGCCGGGCTTTTTTGTAACTGCCTTTTACCAGCTTGGCGATCTCATTGTCAATGACCCGGGCAGTGGCTTCCGAATAATCCCGGTGCTGGGAAATTTCCCGGCCCAAAAAGATTTGTTCGTCCTGTTTGGCAAATGACAACGGTCCGAGTTCGTCGCTCATGCCCCATGAACGGACCATATAACTTGCCAGGCTGGTGGCCTGCTTGATATCATTGGAAGCCCCGGTGCTGATGCGGTTAAATATGAGTTCCTCGGCCACGCGGCCTCCCATGGCCACTGCCAGCTGGCTGATCAACTGATCTTTATACTGAAAATCCTTTTCTTCCGGCAAAAACCAGGTAACACCGGCCGCCCGGCCCCGGGGAATAATCGTGATTTTGTTGATGGAATCCGTTTCCGGCAGAAACCGGGCCACAATGGCATGGCCGCCTTCATGATACGCGGTATTCTTTTTATCTTCGTCTTTGATGACTTTTGATTTGCGTTCCAGGCCCATGACAATTTTATCTTTGGCATCTTCAAAATCCACCATTGCCAGGCGTTCCTTGCCTTTTTTGGCGGCAATCAGCGCGGCTTCGTTCACCATGTTTTCCAGATCTGCGCCGGAAAACCCGGGCGTGCCCTTGGCCAGAACGGTTGAATCCACATCCGGGTCATTGGGTGTCTTTTTAATGTAAACTTCGATAATGGCTTTTCGTCCCCGGATATCCGGCATGGACACCACCACCTGGCGGTCAAACCGGCCCGGGCGAAGCAGGGCCGGGTCCAGAACATCCGGTCGGTTGGTGGAGGCGATCAAAATAACGCCTTCATTGGATTCAAATCCGTCCATTTCAACCAGCAGCTGATTCAGCGTCTGTTCGCGCTCGTCATGTCCGCCCCCGAGACCGGCCCCCCGGTGCCGTCCCACGGCATCAATTTCATCAATGAAAATCAGGCAGGGCGCATTTTTTTTGCCCTGAACAAAAAGATCTCTCACCCGGGATGCGCCCACCCCGACAAACATTTCAACGAAATCAGACCCGCTGATGCTGAAAAAAGGGACGCCGGCTTCTCCGGCAATGGCACGGGCCAGAAGCGTCTTGCCGGTGCCGGGGGCGCCGACCATTAAAACGCCTTTGGGGATTCTGCCCCCCAGCCGGGTATATTTTTTGGGATCTTTTAAAAAATCCACGATTTCAGACACTTCTTCTTTGGCTTCATCAATGCCGGCCACATCGTTAAACGTGATTTTTTCCGTTTGATCCGAAAGCATGCGGGCACTGCTTTTTCCGAAAGAAAGGGCTTTGCCGCCACCGCTCTGCATCTGCCGCATGAAAAAAATCCAGACGCCGATGAGCAGAACCATGGGAAACCACGAAACCAGAATTGAAATAAACCAGGGGGTCTGCTGTTCCGGTTTTGCCTCTATGGCAACCCCCTTGCCCCGAAGAGTGCTGATCATAGCGTTATCCTGAGGTGCATACACATGATACCGCGCGCCTGCCGGATCCGTTGCGATCAGGTTGTCTCCCTGGATAATCACTTTTGAAATTTTATCACTTTCAACCATGGACAGGAATTCACTGTAGCCGAGTTCCTTATCGCTTTGCTGCTGCTGCTGCTGGCTGAAAATATTATAAAGCATGATCATCATCAATACGATGATAATCCAAAGTGCCAGATTTTTATTAAAAGGGTTCAAAACTGTCTCCTCTGTGCATAATTAGTTCTCATACTGTATCCTGAAAATAAAGATTGAATATCCTTTATATAATAATAACGATTTAAAAATAGTAAATTATATTATTTATTTTATGGACCATGGAATTGTCAACCGCTTAAATAAACAATAAATAACCGAAACTTAAATTTGGGTGTTTTTTGGGGTTGCCAAGTTAGGGTCGTGGAAGAAATAAAGTATCCCGGATGGCGAAGGATTTTGCTTCCGTATTCGAGGCGCGATGAAACAAGCATATCGGGATATGTGCGTTTCATCGCAACAAAGAAGACGGAGCAAAAGACCAGCAAGATGGGGTATTTTATTTCTTCCACGACCCTTAGCCCCTATGCTCCGCCCCTGGTTCAACCGAAGGGGCTGATGAAAATATTTTAATGCGCAGGACGGTCTGGGTCCGGGAATTGATTTTAAACGCCTCAGCCATTCGAATGCCCCCGATCCAGATAATTTTATCGCCGCTGATAAAAATCGGAAGGGTTAACCGATCCCGGGGGCTGATTTTGTTGTTGGTGAAAAATTTTTTCAGTGTCTGGGTACCGGCCATGCCCATGGGTGAAAACCGGTCTCCGGGTTGAAAATTTCTGATCGTGATGGGAAATGCCAGGGTATCCCAGTCAAAAAACGCCGTATGATCTCCCTGACCGGTGACCGTCTGAATCCGGCGCCGGTCTGTTTTGTAAAATGAAATATGACGGTCAATTTCACGAATGTAAACCGGTTTTCCGGATTCAATGACATCCCTTGTAATGGAATATTCAAAGACAGCCGGCCGGGCGCATTCTTCCGGCGGCCGGGCAATGCGCAGGTTTTTTGATTCTTTGACGATAATCAGCTGATCGGTTCTTTTCAGAATCCGTATCCGGTCCGGCAGATCCAGACGCGCCGTTGCCGGATTTTCGCTGATCAGCCGCATCGTCGCCTCAATATGCGAACAGGTGATCCGCCGCAAGTCTTTTTTGATTGTCCCGATGGCCTTTCGCAAGATTCTGCGCCGGGCAGCCGCATGAAATTGCTGCAATGCGGAAACACACAGGATCATTTGCCGGTCATCTGCGCTGACGACCACCTTTTCAAACAGCGGGGTGATCAGCGCATTGATCCACTCTTCTTCCGACTGCGCAATGGCGCTCAGACGGTTTAACGTTTCAGATATTCTGGGATTATACGTTTGCTGCAGCAGCGGCATGAGCTGATGCCGGATTTTATTTCTTAAAAACTGTTCATCTGCATTCGAGTGATCAATGACATATTCAATTTGATTTTCGTTCAGATAATTCAAAATTTCCGTGCGCGGGGTGCGAATCAGGGGGCGGATAATGTTTTTCCGGACCGGCAAAATCCCCCCCATTCCTGCCGGGCCGCTGCCGCGGACCAGGTTCAGCAATACCTGTTCGGCATTGTCCTCACCATGATGCCCCACGGCGATTTTATCAAACCGGTGTTTTTCACAAACTCCATTAAAAAAATGATACCGGGCCTCTCTGCCGGCTTCTTCCAGGCCAAGTCCGGTTTTTCTGCTTTCGGTTACGATATCTTTTTTTTCAACAAAGAACGGCACCTTCAGTTTTTTGGCCGCAGATGCCACAAACTGTTCATCTGCGTCCGACAAAGCTTGCCGGAGGCAATGGTTTAAATGCGCCACCCCCAGCCGCAGATCCATGGCATCTGCCAGATGCAGCAGCGCATGCAAAAGGGCCATGGAATCCGGTCCGCCGGATACGCCGATCAGAACGGCATCGCCTTTTTGAATCATTTCATAGTGTTTTATCGTCTGGAGAAAATTTTGAATCAATTTTATGGAATCAAATTTATGGGTCAGGTTTGTGGAACCGTTTTTTGAATTAATGGATGATCAAACAATATAGTCCGGATTTGTCGCAAAACTTTGAGCATATCTGTTCTGAGCAGCAGGTGAATTTTAATTTTATAATAGAAAACCTTAAAGTAACAAGAAAAAAAGGAAAATTTAATTTTTCTTTCTTGAAAAGATAGAAGATCCGTCTTATGGTTATTGTCTGGTTGTGATATGCGGGGTGTCAGCGGTACCTTATTTCCCGAAATCCGCTTTATGCGGGGCAGAATTCCCTCCCAAGGGTTGAGTGCGTGTAAATAAGTTATTCTGACCGGTCGCCGCGCAACAGGCTATTACGAACCTCGTCAGGTCCGGAAGGAAGCAGCGATAAGTAAATCAGTCTGTGTCGTGGATCGATCCCGGTTATGTTATAACTTATTTTCCGTACATATTCGACGGAGGGTTCACAACCAGATTTCATTATTAAACCCCGGCAATCAGAACCTGGAGGAAGCGGTTAAAATCCGACCCGCTCAATCCGGGTTTTTTTGTTCTGAATCCGCCGAACCACCTTATTTTTTATTATTTTTCTTTAAAATCTTTCCTTGACAATCCCTGGTTGCGTCTTATTTTTTTGATAAAATTTGAGCAGAATTAAATGAATTTGTTCTTATTGACAACAGGTTGGACTGCAACCTTTTGATTGAATCGATCAGATATATAAATTTATGAGTTCAGGAGCTAAAAATTGGCAGAAAATTCATTTAAAAAAAAGAATATAAGCATTGAAACGGAAGACGACTTCAATGCAAAAACAGGTGCAGCGGGACCTGTTGACACGGATAACCCTTCAGAAACAAATCAAACCGAAAATAAAGAGCAGTTGAAAGAGCAGCTGAAAGCGGCCCAGCAGGAAATCAGCCAGGGACGGGATAAATTACTGCGCGTGTCGGCGGAAGTTGAAAATTATAAAAAACGAATGAACCGCCAGATGGATGAATTCCGCAAATACGCAAATGAAGCGTTGCTCAAGGATCTTTTATCCGTTGTGGATAATCTGGAGCGCGCACTGACCACATCCGGAAAAGATATCGGTGAAATAACCCCGGCCAGTTTTATTGAAGGCGTTGAAATGACATTGGCGGAAATATTGAAAATCTTATCCAAATATCATGTGACGCCCATTGAAGCGCTGGGAAAACCGTTTGATCCCGTTTTTCATGAAGCGGTCATGCAGGAAGAATCTGACGCGGAGCCTGAGAATACGGTTATCAAGGAATTCCAGAAAGGCTATTTAATCCATGACAGGCTGCTCAGGCCTTCAATGGTGGTGGTTTCCAAGGGCAAAAATTAAAAACATATAAATTAAAGCATATAATATTCTAATAAGGAGGCAAAAATGGGGAAGGTCATAGGAATTGATCTCGGAACGACAAATTCATGTGTCGCCATAAGAGAACAGAATGATACCAAAGTTATCACGAATCCGGAAGGCGGTCGAACCACCCCTTCAGTAGTCGCCGTTAACGAAAACGATGAACGGCTGGTGGGACAGGTGGCAAAGCGCCAGTCCATTACAAATCCGGAAAATACGGTTTTTGGCGTCAAACGGCTGATCGGAAGAAAATTTGACTCAAAAGAGGTTCAGAATGATATCAAAAACCTTCCGTATAAAATCGAAAAAGCCAGCAACGGAGATGTCCGTATTAATTTACGGGGCAAACAGCACAGTCCGGCGGAAATCTCATCGTTTATCCTGTCGGACATCAAGCATACCGCTGAAGAATATCTGGGTGAAAAAGTCACCGATGCGGTGATTACGGTGCCGGCTTATTTTGACGACAGTCAGCGCCAGGCCACCAAAGATGCCGGAAGAATCGCTGGTCTGAACGTGCTGCGCATTATCAATGAGCCCACTGCCGCATCGCTGGCCTATGGTCTGGATAAAAAAACCGATGAAAAAATTGCCGTATTTGACTTAGGGGGGGGAACCTTTGATGTTTCCATCCTTGAAATCGGTGATGGGGTATTTGAAGTAAAAGCCACCAATGGCGATACCCACCTGGGCGGAGACGACTTTGACCTGCGGCTGATTGATTATCTGGCCGATGAGTTTAAAAAGGAAAGCGGCATTGATATCCGGAGTGACAAAATGGCGTTGCAGCGGCTCAAGGAAGGGGCGGAAAAAGCCAAAATGGAACTGTCTTCCGCACTGCAGACGGATGTGAACCTGCCGTTTATTACAGCCGATGCCAATGGTCCGAAACATTTGAACATCAAGCTGTCCCGGGCAAAATTTGAGTCCCTGGTCAGTGATCTTCTGGACAATCTGGAACGTCCCTGCGTGACGGCATTAAAAGATGCGGGACTTTCCGCATCAGACATCGATGAGGTCATTCTGGTCGGCGGCATGACACGGATGCCGGCGGTTCAGGACCGCGTAAAGAATATTTTCGGCAAGGAACCCCATAAAGGGGTAAATCCCGATGAAGTGGTGGCCCTTGGTGCCGCCATCCAGGGCGGCGTGTTGATGGGTGATGTTAAAGACGTGCTGCTGCTGGATGTAACCCCCCTGTCCCTGGGGATTGAAACGCTGGGCGGTGTCATGACAAAGCTGATTGAAAAAAACACCACCATCCCCACCCGAAAGAGTCAGGTCTTTTCAACGGCTCAGGACAATCAGCCGGCCGTGTCCATTCATGTGCTGCAGGGCGAACGGGAAATGGCCGCTTATAACAAAACCATGGGACGATTCGACCTGGCGGATATTCCGCCGGCTCCCCGGGGCGTGCCCCAGATTGAAGTCACCTTTGACATTGATGCCAACGGTATTGTTCATGTATCGGCCAAGGATATAGCCACCGGCAAAGAACAGTCCATTCAGATTACCGCTTCTTCCGGTTTATCCCAGGAAGAAATTGATAAACTGGTAAAAGATGCCGAACTTCATGCGGAAGAAGATAAAGCCTTAAGGGAAAAGGTTGAAGTCAAGAATAACGCGGATTCCCTGATTTACTCAACCGAAAAATCCATGAAAGAAATGGGCGATAAAGTAGACGGTGAAACCCGATCCAAAGTGGAAGGAATTATCGGGGAGTTGAAAAAAGCCATGGAAAGCGATGATATCGGGGAAATCAAACGATTGACGGAAGAACTGACCCAGGCATCCCACAAAGTAGCCGAAGCCATGTATCAGCAGGCGTCTCAGGCCGGTGCCCAGGCCTCAGGCCCCGACGCGGGTGGTGAAGGCCCTCAGGGACAGGCCCCCGGAGAAGACGAAGACATCGTGGATGCGGACTTTGAAGAAGTAAAAGAAGACAAAAAATAAAAAAAAACCAAGATTGATAGCAAAAACCCGGAACATGATTCATGTTCCGGGTTTTTTTATACCCTTTCCTTTTGATGGCATCGCAAAATATCTTTTCCTCCGAATGTCTCAATTTCGCTCTCTTTCGATTTTTATCGTTGCGCCAATTTTGGGATTGAATAGCGTTGACTTTTTTCAATGATTTGATAAAGCATTGCATTTATTTAAAGTCTATTTAATGAGATGTTTTATCATAGGGAAATAAATGGTGTAACCATATGCTGATTACGGAAATGCTGGCCCGCAATTGCCGGCTGTACGGTGATGAGACGGCGCTGATTGAACGTGAACCGGCCACGGGAAAGCGGTCTGAAATAACCTGGAAAGAATTTTATCAGCAGTCCAACCAGCTGGCAAACGCATTGGGGGCCTGCGGGATCCAAAAAGGGGACCGGGTGGTCCTGCTGATGATGAACTGCATTGAATGGCTGCCGGTGTATTTTGGCATCTTAAGGGCCGGGGCCATTGCCGTTCCGTTAAATTTCAGATTCCAGGCAGATGACATCCGGCGATGCATCCACCTGGCCGCGGCAGATGCCGTTATTTTCGGCGAAGAGTTCATTGACCGCATCACGGAATCAAAGACGGCCATTGATGCAACCGTTCACACCTATGTGTTTGCGGGGAACAAAGACATAAAACCGGCCTATGCCACATGGTACCCGGATGCTTTATCCGGAAACAGCATGGCGGAACCGAATGTGATGCTGGACCTGAAGGACGGGGCGGCCATTTATTTTACATCCGGGACCACCGGCCATCCAAAAGGGGTATTTCTGGAACACCGGCAGCTGGAATTTTCATGTTATGTTGAAAACCGGCATCACAATCAGGTGCATTCGGATAATTTTTTGTGTATCCCGCCCCTGTATCACACCGGAGCCAAAATGCACTGGTTCGGGAATCTGATTGTCGGGGCCAGAACCGTCATTTTAAAAGGGACCACGCCAAAAGACATTCTGGAATCGGTTTCACAGGAACGGGCCACCATTGTCTGGCTCCTGGTTCCCTGGGCCCATGACATTCTGGTGGCCATTGAAAACAATGAAATCAATTTAAATGATTATCATCTGGACCAGTGGCGCCTGATGCACATCGGTGCCCAGCCCGTTCCGCCCAGCCTGATCCGGAAATGGGCACAATATTTCCCTGCCCATCAGTATGATACCAATTACGGTCTGACGGAAGCCACAGGGCCGGGGTGTGTTCACCTGGGCGTTGAAAATTATCACAAAGTCGGGGCCATCGGCGTTCCGGGATTTGACTGGGAATGCAAAATTATTGATGACAACATGAGTCCCGTTGCGCCCGGGGAAGCCGGAGAACTGATCATCAGAGGGCCGGGGGTGATGAAGGAATACTATCGAAATCCCGAGGCCACGGCGCAGACATTAAAAAACGGATGGCTGCATACCGGTGACATTGCCCGCATGGATGACGATGGCTTTATCTGGCTGATCGACAGGAAAAAAGACATTATTATCTGCGGCGGTGAAAATATTTTTCCCAATGAAATTGAAAATTTTTTAATGACCCATGACAAAATTCTGGATGCCGGTGTGATCGGCATGCCGGATGCGCGGTTGGGCGAAATTGTCACCGCGGTCATAT
>JAABSL010000275.1 GCA_011390415.1 Desulfobacteraceae bacterium | reverse complement strand
TATATTTTTCCATCATAGGCTCTTGTTGATCATTTCTCCTTTGTGTAAATAACCGGATTGAAAGGCACCCCAGAGATAATAAAGGATGTAGCCCGCCGCACAGATTCCTGCAAAAATCAGTATCAGTTTTAAAACTTGCTTGGGTTTGATGTAGATCAGAATGCCCAAAGCAGCAGCAATTCCCAATGAAACCCAGGGCTGATAAACAATGAAGGTGTGGATTGAATTGATGATTCCATGTATGTCCATTACAGATTCCTTTTACCTTGTCACGACGCCGATATCCTGATCAGCAAGAAATTGCCGTGTTTTACTGCATACCGGAGCCGTTGTGACAACGGTCACCGCGGCCCCCGGCACTTTTGTTTTTATTTTTTTCGCATTGGCCAGAATCTTTTCGCCGTCTTTCATGATAATTCGGCTTTTGCGGTCCATGCGGATGACAAAGTGCGTGTTATCCTGTTGTTCAATTTTTGTGGAGAAATGAAGGCCGAATGTTTTCGGGTCAATGGGTTTATTCATAAATTTCCTTTTTAGGCCATGATCAGAGAGAGCCGTCAAGCTCCTCGGCCACATCCTTTTTGCATTTTCTGCAGCGCTGGGCACCCCGGAACAGGGGATAACCGCAGGCGGAACAATGATAACGCTCGCATTCGGAACGGGCCCATTCAATGCTGCCCTGTTCGTCACCCAATTGTGCCACCTTTTCCCGCCAGACCGGAATGGTGCGCAGCATGACCCGTCTGCCGGTGGCCAGGCCAAAGTTTTCAATTTCCGCACACGGCCAGTCCGTACACTGATGACAGGAATAAAAGCCTTTTGATTTGACGCAATCCCGAATTTTACATAGTTTGCAATATACGTAAAGGTCTTTTGGCGGATCCGGCTGCATGCATCCGGCGCAGGACGTTTCTTCGGGCCGGGTGCCGTAGAGGCCTCCCATCACAGCCTTGAATTTTTCATTGTTGTCCCGGTTTGCGATGTATACGCCGCACGTGCCGCAATACAGTCCGCACGGTGCCATTAAATCCGTGTTTGCAATTTCGTCTTCGCGCCAGCCGTCCATATCCGACTCCTATGGCCTGATGCAAAATTATTTAAAAAAAATCAGCCTTCGGCCTGTGTTTTGACCGCGGTGGGAATTTTTTTCGGCATGAGGATGGTGAACACCGATCCTTTTGAAGGGGCGGATGTCACATGGATTTCTCCGCCATGCTGCCGCACCACCTGATTGGCGATAAAAAGCCCCAGCCCCGTGCCTTTTTTCCCTTTTGTGGTGAAAAATTTACTGAATATGTTGGATTGCTGATCCAGATCCATTCCCATGCCATTGTCGGACACTTCAAATTTTATCTGGTCGGGAAGCGCTTTTGCATGAAGTGAAATCTGATACTGGCGATCCGCCCGGGGGTCCATGCAGGCTTCCATGGCATTTTCCAGCAGATTGATTAAAATGGAGTGGAAAATTTCCCGGTCCACTTCAAACTCTCCCGAATCCGGGTCCGCGTGAAACTGAAAATCAATATTCCGGGCGCCCATTTTGGGCCGCACCTGCCGGCCGACTTCATCGATCAGGTCATCGACTTCCGTTATGGACGGATGGAGCTCTCTCGGCCGGGCATAATACAGAACATCTAAAATCAGCTTCCGGATGCGTTCCGCCATCAGATTCGCCACTTCCAGGCCTTCTTCGATCCGGCCGGGGATATTCTGGTAGAATCCGCGGTCAATATGATACAGGCCCGCATCCAGCCCGGTCAGAATGCCCTTGATATTGTGCGACACCACGCTGAACATGAGCCCTAAGGTGGACAGATTGTCTTCCAGGCGCCGTATTTTTGTAATATCTTTGAAAATAACGATTATCTGCATGACGTTGCCGCCGATGGTTTTTACCGGGGCGGTTGACAAAATGATATTAAACCGTTTTCCATCTTTTGCGGTCAGTTCCGTTTCCACCTGATGGGATTCGCCGTCCGTGAATGTTTTTTTCAGGGGGAAATCGTCTTCGGAAAAATTGATATTCGGGGAAATATCAAAAAACCGGGTGCCGATCAGGTCGCCGAAAACATCTTTAAACCGTTGATTGACAGCGATAATGTTAAATTCCGGGTCCAGAACCGTGATAAAATCCGGTACGGAATCAAAGAGTTTCTGGTATCGCTGCTGGGTGGTTTTTAATTCCTTGCGAAGTTGCTTGATTTCCCGGCTGCCGGATGAGACTTCCAGAATCAGTTCCATCTGCCCGTTGTTATTGTAGATCGGTGCGGTGTGGACAATCACCGGCACTTTGGCGCCGCTCTGGTATTGAACCGCTGCCGTGGTCCGCTGAACCGTTCCGGTCTGCATGGTTTTTCCCACCGGGCAGTTTTCCGGGGTGGCGGTTTTGCCGTAGTAAATTTCCCAGCTGTTTTTCCCCACCTTGTTGCCGAAATATTTCTGATAACTGGAATCATTGGCAATAATTTTTAAATCACAGGTGTGAATGGAAACAAAGTAGGGCGTGCTGTCAAAATATTTTACCCCGTCTTCAACATCCTGGGCGATTTGTGCGATAAAAGAAGACATTTTATCAATCACCTGCTTGACCATGATAAACCGTTCGGTCTCAACCATCCGGGAAGGGTCGGGGGTGGAATAGTTTTCTAATGTATATTCAAGATTTTTGAGCTTTTTGCGCAGAGAGATTTTTTCAAGAATGCGGTCAATGGTGATTTCCAGGATCAACGGATCAATGGGGGTGGTGATAAACTCGCGGCTTTCGGATTTAAAACCGTTGACCGCCTCTTTGAAGTTTGATTCCGGAACCAGAAACAGCAGTTCCGAGTCTTCAAATTGATGTTTAACCGCTTTTACGTGTTGGTCATCAAGGGACGGGTCACCGGAAAGTGACAGCATCACGATATCCGGCTGCTGCAGATCCAGTTGCGGGGTGCGGGTCGGATCTGTTGTGGTTTCAAAAAACAGATGTCCCAGATCCCTGATGAAATGACTCAGCAGATGGACGGTTGCCGGGTCCGTATTTATTGCAAGGACAACTGCGCTCATCAGATTTCCTGGTATGGTGGCCAACATGCCGCTGCTCCCGACGAGTGGGTCGGAAAAGCGGTATCTGCAAAAAAAGAATGCCTTCACATGATAACAGAAAACGGCATCCTGATTTTTGTATGCTATGGCATTTTTTTCAGGATTTCCAGCACAATTTTAGCCTGGGCCGCATCCGGCTCCGGCGGCAGCTGGGCCATGATGCCCAAACCCTCTGACGTGTCATGAAATTCTTCCAAAGACAAACTGCTGACAACCGCCTGATTTGTCATGGCATTTTTCATCAGCACATTGCGGGCAATGGTCAGACCGGATGTTCCGTCCACGTTTTCGTCAATGACGATCAAGTCCGGCAGGTCCGGCGATAATTTGTCTATCGTTTCATCCTGCGAGTCGGCAGTGATGATAGTGACGGTTTTGTTCTGCTTCAGGCCATCCATGAATTCGGAAAAATTTTTTTTCTCGGATGTAACAATCAGAATTTGTGTCATTTGTTGTTCCTCTTATCTCTCCTTTACTGACCGCCGCCACCGCCGCAGGTATGCTGCTGTGAGAACTGGGGCAATTGTCCGGCGATAAACGCCTTGACCGCATCGCCCACGGTCTGAAAGTCGCCGCCGAAATAGACGTCTATGCCCATCTGGTTAAACCCCATGAGCGGACGGAAACCCATGCCGCCGGCAATCAGTTTGTTTGCGCCCTTGTCAGCCAGGTACTGCACCGGTGCCATGCATCCGCCCTGCTGGTGGGGCATGTTGGGGATGACTTCCACGGATGTGATTTCATTGTCGTCAACAAAAACCATTGTATACAGGTCGCAATGACCGAAATGGGCGCCCAGAGGGGCTTCCATGCCGCCGGGTGCCGTAGATGGAACTGCTATCAATGTACTCATTTTCTTTTCTCCTTGGTATTTTATGAAATTTTGGTTTTTATAAAAGGTGTGTTGAAAAATCCACTCTGTTTGTTCGGTTTATTATCTGGCTTGAGCGACTGAAGAATCCGCTCCCAGATTTCGGTTAATTGTTTTGTAAACGCATTGTCGGCATATTCGGTGATGGCCTGGGCGTTGATCATGGCCCGGGTAATGGCCGGATCATGGGGCAGTTTGCCGAAAAGCGCAAAGCCTTTTTCAGAAGCAAAGGCCTCAATGGTCGCGGCTTCTTTTTCATTGAGATCGCATTTATTGATAATGATGCCGGCCGGGACCTTGAAATGGCCGCATAGCTCGGCCACCCGTTCCAGATCGTGACGCCCGGAAGGGGTCGGTTCCGTGACGATCACGGCCAGGCTGATTCCGGACAACGATGCGATCACCGGGCATCCGATCCCGGGCGTGCCATCGGACAAAATCATGTCCAGCCTTTTTTCCCGGGCCATTTCTTTGGCCTTTTTCCGAAGGAGGGAGACCAGCAGACCGGAGTTTTCCTCGCCCGGAAACAGCTGGGCATGGATCATGGGCCCGAACCGGGTGTCCGACGAAAACCACCGGCCGCAGTGCCTGTCCGGGAAATCAATGGCCCGGGCCGGACAGAATTCAACGCAGACCTTGCACCCTTCGCATTTTAACGGATCAATAAAGTAGCGGTCATCCTCGTTTTTCACTGCTCCGTATTTACACATTTCAAGACATGTTCCGCAGGATTCGCATTGATCTTCCATGATTTTTGCTTCATGGCCGGAAATAAAATCCACACTTTTGGTATTTTCCGGTTTTAAGATCAGGTGCATATCCGGTGCATCCACATCCAGGTCGCAAATCACATGATTTTCGGCAAGGTGCGCGAAAGCTGCCGCCAAAGAGGTTTTTCCGGTCCCGCCTTTTCCGCTGATAATCAGTATTTCATTCACGGGGCACCACCCCGGCGTTTTTGCTGCCGGCTTTTTGCTTTATTTTTTCCGCAAGTTCAAGAAAGATGTGTTTCATTTTATCCGATGATTCCGATATGATGATGCCGTTTGCGTAAGCTTCGGCGATTTGGCGTTCATAGGGGATTTCCGCCAGAATATCCAGATTTTTGGCATTACAGTATTCATAGATTTCCGAATTCCCCAGCCCGGCCCGGTTGACCACCACGCCCATGGGTTTGTTCATGGGGGTGAAGGCTTCGTGGGCCAGCTTCATGTCGTACACCCCGAACGGCGTGGGCTCGGTCACCAGAACGATGACGTCGCTGTCCATCACGGCATTGATGGCCGGACAGGAAACCCCTGGCGGCGCGTCAATGATAACATCTTTCGGGATGACGTCTTTGCGGGTCGCAGCTGTTGAAGATGTATCCTGCATTTCGCCGAGTCTTTCCTTGACCTGCCGCATCAGGGGCGGGCTCATGGCCTCGCCGATCCGCAGGCGGCCCATGAGAAATTCGGTGTCTCCCTTATGGCCCCAGGAAATTTCTCCCAGTTCTCTGGATGCCGGCGTGAGCGCCTTTTCCGGACAAATGGCGATGCACCCGCCGCACCCGTGGCACATTTCCGGAAACGTCATCAGCACTTTCCCCATCAGGCTGATGGCCTTGAACTGGCAAAGATCGCTGCATTTGCCGCAAAGGTTGCACACGGACGGGTCCACTTCCGGAATTTCCATTTGGGCGGTGCGGCTGCCGATAAACCCGGGATTGAGAAACAGATGAAGATTGGGCTCTTCAACATCTAAGTCCATGGCAATAACGGGTGAATCCCATACGGCTGCCAAAGAAGAGGATACCGTGGTTTTGCCGGTGCCCCCTTTGCCGCTGGCGATTGCTATTTTCATTTCCAGTGCCCTTGTTTATTGGAAGCTCCGGCAAATTCCACTTCACCGGCTTTAAAATTTTCAACTGCCTGGCGCACGGTCATGGATTCAAGATTCTGGCCGATTTTAATGCCCGCGGCATTCAAACCCGCAAACGCTTTGGGGCCGACATAGCCGGTTAACAGAACGCTCGCGCCGGAATTGGAGAGATTCTCCGCCGCCTGAATGCCGGCCCCTTGGGCCATGACCTGGGATGATCCGTTGTCGATGAATTCAAATTCCATTGTTTCCGGATTTACAATTAAAAATCCGGCAGCTCTTCCGAAACGGGGATCGACCTGGGAATCCAGAGAGGGTTCTTCGCAGGTTACGGCAATTTTGTCCATGTCACGCTCCTTTTTTTATCGTTAATATATTGATCTTTTTATCAATATCTGGTTTAAAAAATGTAAGTCAGAAGCCGGGGTTGTACACGGCGGAAATTTTTATGAGTATATGCTCAATTAAACTAATGATTCGCAGGCCGGTTGTCAAATTATTTTTTTAAGAATATGCCCATTAATTTGAATATGCGTGTATCTGATTGAATTGACAGAATATGTGCTATCAAATGGAATAGAACAAATTTACCGTGGCCGGAACCGGAATCGGATGTTAATATATAATTAAAATATGCTATATTGTAAAAAACCCTAAGCCATCTGTTTTAGACAAGGGAATTTCTCATGACCGTTTGGATTATTTCAGCTATTCTGGTGGTAACCCTCGTTCTTTTAATTACGGAATGGATGCCCGTGGATTTAACCGCCATCGGAATTATGGTGGCGCTGATGATTTTCGGGATTCTTTCTCCCAAAGAAGCGGTCATGGGAATCGCTCATCCCGCGGTGGTGACCGTGGGCGCCATGTTTGTGATCAGCAAGGGCATGATGCGCACCGGCGCGGTGGAATTCATCGGCCGTCATGTCATCCGGTTTTCCCGGGGAAACCGGTATCTGGCACTTATCATCATTATGATGACCGTGGGCGTTGCGTCGGCGTTTATCAACAATACGCCGGTGGTGATTCTGTTTATTCCGGTGGTCATGACCATGTGCTGTGAGTTCGGCCTCAGCCCCTCGCAGTTTCTTATTCCCGTATCCTATGCTTCCATCCTTGCCGGCACCTGCACGCTGATCGGCACTTCCACCAACATCATCATCAGCGATCTGAGTGCGACATCCGGATACGGTCCCATCTCCATGTTTGAGCTGGGCATGCTCGGGCTGCCCATTGCCCTGGCCGGCATCGGGTTTATTCTTGTCTCATCCTTTAAACTGATGCCGTCGTTGTCAAACCCCACCTGCCAGCTTCAGGACAGCGATCACCGGCGGTATCTGGCGGAATTAAAAATTCCCCGGGGCAGCCGGCTCATTGACAAATCACCGGCAGAGGCGTTTGTGCCAAAATATCCGGAACTCGAAGTCCTTGAAGTGATCCGGTATTCCCACATTTTTTATCCCATGCGGGACCCGGTGAAAATCGCCGCAGATGATCTGATACTGGTCAAAGGGTCCTTAAATGATCTGGTGGAAATCTTAAATCACGAGGACGTGGAGCTGCCGCTGACTGAAAAAGGCCTGTCCTTTGGCGTGGGCAAGGATGACACCCTGGTGGTGGAGCTGATTATCTCGCCCCAGTCCGGACTCCTGGGCGAGCGCTTGCTGGAAACCGGACTCATGCGTGATCCGGATATTCATGTCATGGCCATCAAGCGGCATAATCTTCATTTTACGGAACGGCAGATTCATGATGTCCGGCTGAGAAACGGCGACATGCTCCTGGTCTGGTGCAAAGGCAGCCGGCTTGCGGCCATGCGGGCGGATAAAGATTATATCCTGATTGAAGATGTGCATGAAGAGATTGTGCTCAAACGAAAATCCTGGCTGGCCTTGGGGATTTTCGCCGGCCTGATCATCGCAGCAACGACCGGTCTTGCTGAAATCATGGTATGCGCGCTGGCTGCGGCGTTTCTGATGATTATTACCGGCTGCATTCAAATGCGGGATTTTTACCGGTCTTTACAGGGCGGGGTGCTTCTGCTGATTGCCGGAACCATTGCCCTGGGAACGGCCATGGAAAAGACCGGCACCAGCCGGGTGTATGCCGAAGCGTTTTTAAGTCTTTTTAGCGGCGCAAGCCCCCAGATGGTCCTGGGGGGCATCATCCTGATGACCAGCATCAGCACCCAGATTTTAAGCAACAATGCCACTGCCGTGCTGATTTTTCCCATTGCCGTATCCACGGCCGTCAGTTTAGGCGTGGATCCCCGGCCCTTTATCATAGGGGTGTGTTTCGGGGCCAGTGCGTGCTTTGCCACCCCCATCGGCTACCAGACCAACCTCCTGGTCTACGGTCCCGGCGGTTACCGGTTCACTGATTTTCTGAAAATGGGCGCGCCGTTAAATCTGTTCGTGATCGTGGCCAGCACGCTCTTTATTCCGATGATCTGGGGGTTTTAGGGGGAGAAACCCGGCACCTTCGGTTCACTTTCCTTCCTTCACCTTCAACCCCTCGCGAATATCCCCGGCCTGAGCATCATAGAGGGCATCCACAAACGCCGTAAAAAAGCTGCCGGGTTTGTCACTGACGTGGATGGCCTTGTCTCCGCAAAGGCCGTAAAAGCCGAAAGCCGCGGCCGTAGCGGAAAGCAGGTCCCGGTCATCGCATACCGCGCAAAAAGCGCCCACCACGGCACTCAGCCCGCATCCGATGCCCGTGACTTTGGTCATCAGGGGCTGGCCGTTTTTCACCCGAAAGAGTTTCTGGCCGTTTGTAATAATATCTTCCGCACCGGAGATGGCGACGATGCAGTTCAATTCAGCGGCAAGATGTCCGGCAGCTTCAATGAGTTCATTCGTGACGCCAATAGAAGAATCAACCCCCCGGGTTCTTACGTCAGCAGATGTCCCGGCTGATGCCAGTGAAAAAACTTCCGATGCGTTTCCCCGGAGCACGGCAATCCTGATTTCTTTCATGATTTTTTTGACCGCCCGGGTGCGCAAGGAGGTGGCCCCGGACCCCACGGGGTCAAGGATAACGGGAATATTGTTCTCATTTGCGGTTTTTCCGGCCAGAATCATGGCATCCACCCAGTCCTCCTGCAGCGTGCCGATGTTCAGGACCAGGGCATTTGCCATGGTGGCCATTTCCTCGACTTCGCCCATGCAGTGAGCCATTACCGGGGACGCGCCGGCGGCCAGCAGAATGTTGGCTGTTGAATTCATGACCACAAAATTGGTGATATTGTGGATCAGGGGAGAGGTGGCGCGCATTTTTTCAAGAAGTTTTACGGTGCGCTGTTTTATATCCATTGAATCAAATTCCTTATTCTTTGGGATATCCAACGCTCTGGCACAAGGTGACCTTTTTCTCCGGGCCAAGACCCATTTTTTTCTCAAGGGCCGGTTTGTCCACATATCCGCGCACCACTGTGGCAAGTCCTGCGGATGTGCAGTATAAATAGACATTTTCGCTGATAAAACCGGTGTCCGCGCCCGCATAAAAGTATTTGTCTTCCGTGCTTTCGCCGGAAACTTTTGAAAAATCCGCCACATAAATCAGGTTCACCGGCGCGGTTTTAACAAACTCCTGCTTTCCGGTATCGGCCCGGATATCTTCATTCATTACCGGAATCAGTTGATGCGCTTCGGCATCATAGCGGTAAAGGGCGTCCTCGGATGCCACATAGACGTCAATCTCCTGACGGTTTCTGGCGGAGGGTGCGGTGCGCTTTCCCGTCTCCGGGCGGTTGATGCCCCATGCGGCCCAGAGCAGGTCCGATACCACCTGCATGGACAGTTTTTCAGCACTGAATTCCCGGGAAGATGCGCGGTCATTTAAGACCTGCATTAATGGTTTTCCGCCATCGGTCTGAGGCGGCGGCAGCTTGACCGGCGTTGCTTCTTCGGCAATCGCCCATGTAGAAAAAATCATCAGGCCGGCAAAAATTAAAACGGTAAAAACGAAACAGGTGGTGACGGTGTTTGTTTTTTTCATGACAGTCCTTTCCGGCCATTTTCCCAACGGCCGTCTTAATTACGGTAAAGATAAGAAATCATATAACTCGGTTTTGTTCAAACCGGCGGCAACAATCGTCTCCTTCCGGGCTTTTTTAAGGTGTTTGATCTTTGCCTCGACTTTTAAGGCCGGTCCGTGATCACCGATGTCGCAGTGATACACCAGCTCCAGGGCTTTGCAGGCCCGGGTGAACCGGGCACCTCTCGAAAGCCTGCTTTTGTGCTCGTTCACCCGTCTGTCAATATCCGTGGTGACGCCGGTGTAGAGCATATTCCTTTCATTGCGTAAAATATACACCGTCCAGCAGGTCTTTTTCAAATGATTATTCATAATCCGCGTCAGGGGCTGCTCTTGGCCAGTTTGTTTTTGATGCGTCGCAGCAGCCCGGAGATTTCCGAGATTCCCAGGGCATAGCCGGCGCCAATAAAGAGGACTGAGAAAAGCGTTCCCACAATGAGACTGACCAGAAAGCTGCCGGGCAGGGTCATGGCATTAATTCCGGAAAGGACGGTTTGGCGAAACCATTCCAGGATGAGTCCCATCCCCAGACTGAGGAAAATGACTTTACCGTAAAACTTTGCCACTGCGGGATATCCGGAGTTCTGACTTTTTTTATTCCAGATGCTGTAAAGCATCAGCACCTGGAGGACCGCGGCCAGGGAAACCGCCAGGGCCACGCCCCGGGCCCCCATGTGTTGCATGCCAAAATAGTACAGGGGCAGGCTCAACACCACGGCAACGGTGCCGTAAACAGCCGGAAACAGGGTGTTCTGGATGGCGAAAAATCCCCTGACCACAACGGTCTGGGCGGCAAAGGCCACCGCGCCTGCCATGATAAAAACCAGCAGGTCGGATGTCAGGGCCGTGGCTGCGGCATCAAACCGGCCGCGCTGAAACAGGATCAGGATCACTTCATGTCGAAGCACCATCAGTAAAACGGAAAACGGGATGACCAGGGCCAGATACCGGAGGGTGCTGTTCAACAGCCGGTTCATTTCCCTGATTTTGTTTTGAGCCGCCAGTTGCGCCATAAACGGAAAAGACGCCACGCCCACGGCTTGCCCGAAAAAAGCCACCAGGATGAGCATAACCCGGAGGCTGTAATTCAGGGCCGCAATACGGCCTTCGGGGAGAAATGAGCCGAAGAATTTGAGAAAAAATTCCGTGGAAAATGTCATGGTCAGCCCCAGCATCAGGGGCAGGGTCAGCAGGATGTATTTTTTGAGATCCGGGTGCGTAAAATTAAACATCAGGTAAAATTTCATGCCCACCCGCCGGGCGCCCCACACCTGCAAAACAAAATTTCCGACAAATGCCCCGGCCAGCACCCCCCAGGAAAATCCGGCCATGCCCAGTTGATCGTAGAAAACAACGCCGCCAGAAATGATGCCCAGATTGTAAATCAGGGGGGCAAGGGCGGGAATGGCGAATTTTTCCCTGGCAAACTGGACCGCACTCAGCATGCCGCCGGTGAAAAAGAAAAACTGGGCCGGCAGAATAATGCGGGTCATGTGAACAGCGTCCGCCTTGATCACGGGATCGGTAATTCCCGGCGCAAGAACGCCTACCAGTTCCGGGGCAAACCATTGGGCAATGAGGATCAGGAGGAGCAGCAGGCTGCCGAATCCGGTCAGGATGATGGAAAACACCCGCCACCCTTCCGCTTCCCGGTCTTCGGCAAGATAACGGGAAAAAATGGGGATAAAAACAACCGATAAAAAACCGGATGCCACAATATGATTTAAGACTTCCGGCAGAATAAAGGCGATCTGGTAGGCGTCCACCGAGGCTTCGGCACCCCCGGCCCATGCAATGACCATTTCCCGGGCCAGCCCGATCACCCGGCTTAAAAACACCGATGCCATCATGATCAAAGAGGCGATGCCGACTTTCCGGTAGAGTGATTTGGGTGCGGGAGTTGTTTTCAATCAGATCATGCTCGTAGGGGGTTTTCAGAATAAATGCCTGAAATTTTTACATGATATTTGCCTGTTATTTTCGGAGTTCTTCAGAAATTTCCGCAATCTGTTTTGAGATGTCCCGGACTGTCATTTTCCGGTTGTCGATCCACCATTTGGCATTTTTTTCAGCCTGCCACCGGCTGAAAAATTCTTCAAACGCCCTGTCGGATGTGTTTTTGTCGGACTCTGTGGCAAAAGTCAGGTTTTGTTTCAGGTAATTGACCTTGTTGATCAGTTCCGCGCGGATGGTTTCCGCCCAGGAAATCATTTTTTCCGTTCCCTCAAGTTCCGAAAATCCGATGTCTTTGTGGGTTTTTGAAAGTTGGGATGTTTGTTTTTTGAAATACTCCTTTTTGCACTGATCGCAGTACCAGTCTTTTTTATCCGCAACAAACAGGTTTTTTTCATGGGAATCAAAAAGCTGCACCTTAAATTTTGTCCGGCAGGTGCGGCAGCTTACTTCATAGGTGTTCATGTCATCAGTCATTTTTTTAGTCCGGATTATTGTGTGGCGGTAAATTAAAAATAAAAGCGCGGAACCGTAAAAGAATTCCGCGTTTTTATCGTGTTTTTAAAAACAGTTTGTTCCGAAACTCAGCGCTTTAATCTTCGGCTTCTCCCGGCTGCGTTTGCGGAGTGATAATGATGTCAATGCGCCGGTTCATGGCACGGCCTTCCGGCGTTGCGTTGGATGCCAGCGGTCTTTCCGAGCCGAATCCCGCGGCGGTAAGTTTTTCCGCGGGCAGTGTCTGGTTGGCAATCAGATACTTGCGCACGGATTCAGCCCGTTGCCGGGAAAGATTCTTATTGAATTCATGGGTGCCGGTGCTGTCCGTATGTCCTTCAATGATTACCGAGGGGTCGTCAAAAGTCCGGATCGCCCGCTGAACCTTGCTGAGCAGCGAATAGGTATCCGGCATGATGACTGCCTGGCCTACCGGGAATCCAATGCCTTTTAAACGGATCACCAGCTGATTCCCTTTTTTGTATACATCGGCTTCATCGGCTTCAAAATAATTCTGGACCTCGGTAAATAAAAGATTAAACTGCCTTTCCGCTTCGAGTCGTTTTTTTATCCTTCGTTGCTGTTCCAGCAGCTGTTCATTTGCCGCTTGTTCTTCTTCGGTTCTTCCCTGCAGAAATGCGATTTGCTGATTCAGCTCATTAATGCGGTTTTCATAATCCGCCTGCATGGCTTCGCTTTCCGTTTGTTCCGACTTTAATTTTTCAGTCATCATCTGATTGCTGTCCAGAAGGGACTGGATTAATTTTTCGATATTGTCGACCTGGATATAAAATTTCTGATCCCGCATGTCCGGGGCCCCAAGTTTTCGGGTGATAAGACTGAGTGTGTCTTCAATATAAAATGCGATTTCTTCGGGGGGCATGGACTCTATGGCTTTGCTTTGATCGGCAATGGCCAGGGCCCGCTTGGCCATGAACAGCGTGTGCCGGGCCATTTTATAAATTTCGTCTTTGGCATAAGGGTTTTTGGAAATAAAGGTATCTGTTTCATTGAGGAGTTTATTCGCCAGCGCAAAAGACTTGGGCGCATATTGCGTGATGTCGTCTTCTTCCGCCTGTTTTAATAATTTTTTCACCTCTCCGATATTTTCTTTTTTAATGGCCCGGAGTTCAATTTTTTTAAATTCGTCGGCGACTTCCGATGCATTTTTTTGGGCATACCGGATATTGCCTTTTTCAATGGCCTTGGTCAGGGTTAAGAACCAATCTTCAATTTCCTGGTACTTGCTTTCTAAATCGGTCGCACCGGCAGCCCGTGCTTTGTTCCGGTTTTCGATTGCCGTTTCAAGAACCGTACGGGCCACTTTGGCATTCTCTTCAGCAGTATGAAGGTAGGTTCGGGCGGTATTTGCATGTTCCAGTATCACCTGAATATCGCTGTCTTTTTCAGCAGCGGCTTTTGCTTTTAAAAATGCGTTTTCCGCACGGTCAAACATAGCCGGAGACAGCACATCAATCTGATTTTCTGCGGCTGCGGTAATTTCATTTTCAATGGTGTCGACTGCATCTGCCTGATTTAATTCAACTTCAGTGGATTTTTTAATCGGTTGGACCGGCGGGGCTGAGCTGCAGGCGCTGATCAGAATGGCTGCAATGGCTATAATGACCAGCCCGACGGGAGATTGTGCACGCATATCGGAACTCCTTATTTTATCCATGTATCCTTGAGCACATAAGATATATCGGTTCGGAGAGTCAATAAAAAATATCTGGTTATCCACTGTACGCAAGCTGCGATACTCTTGTTTGCAGTGACGCCGTGAGGCACTAAATAATAATGCCCTTAGGGCGTCACTGCAAACGGACCATCATTCCAGCCATAAAGTAAAGAAGGCAACACGCAAAGTGGATAAACGGAAAAAAATAAATCCGAAAGAATCGGCTATCGGGTTTTAATGTACCGGTAAACCCTGTGCTCTGAAGTCACTCCGTCAATCGCATCAATTTCTTTCTGAATCTCATTGCGCTCGTCGCTGTTAAACCAGGCCAGCCAGTCTTCATGGGAAAACCAGGTGCTGATGGTAACTATTTCATTCGGATTGTCAATGGATCTGAGGTATTCGCCGGAAATGTAGCCGGATTGTTTCGGGACAAGGATTCTGAAAGCCCGGATGCACTTAAAGAGTTCTTTTTCCCGGTCTTTGGGACATGTTCGTTTAATGAAAACTTTGACAGACATAATGAACCCTCCTTTCATGTGTGTTCACGATAAGAAGATTATATGTCAACAGTACCAGAAATTTTTAAAAATGCGTAGCATTTTTTAGTGCTGAAATTTCTAAATTTTCCCCATCCGGTGGATTTTATAACTTAGACAGATCCACAAAATCAAGATTCAGCTTTTTAAGGGTTTTTGGGGTAGGAATCCCGTTTTTATCCCATCCTCTGAGCTTATAATATGGCGGCAGCATTTGTGCCAAAGGAACTTTGGATTTTTCGTTTCCTTTTTCCAGGGGCACGTCCGTAAAGCGCCTGGCCAGAGCATCTTTGTCTTTGCCGATACCTTCTCTGAGGTTAAACAGCCGTTCCAGGGTGTAACCGCGTTCCCCGGCACGGGTGAACAATCCGAAATCCATCTTCATGCCCGTTGCCAGGCGGATTAATTTGGAATGGGGCAGCATGGGAAGGTTGAGTTTCATCATAGCAGGTGGTGCTTTTAACAGCGCTGTGATGAGAAACCAGGTATAGGTCAGAATTTTGGATACAATGGCGGATGTCCATTTCATGTTCGGCAATTTGTAGGCAAAGTTGGGCACAAAGGTCCACGCGGTGAACAGGCAGTTGCCGCCGGCGCTGATGGCGGCCAGCAGATTCTGGTCCAGGATGGTCCAGGCCGGTTTTGATTTGTAGTGCTGCGGGTCCAGGGTCATGGGACCGTTGATTTCAAAGTAGATCATGTATCCCCCGTCCAGATGACAGGCTCCCCGGTTGGCGGTGGCATAGCCCAGGGCATGGCCGGCGGCGGCCCGGGGTTCGTATCCGGCAATCTCAAGACCCTTGGAATGGGCGGCAAATTCCTTGCCCCCGTATTTTTCAGACAGGAATTTGACGCCTTCGGCCAGATCCGCCCCAATGCCTTCCCGATTGGCGATATCTTTGATAATATCGGAGATATTGTCTTTTTTGCCGAACTCAATGCCGTTATCCCACATGCCTTTTTCATTGAGTTCGGCGGCAAACCCGAGAACGTTTCCTATGGTGATGGTATCTAAGCCCAAAAGATCGAGTTCATAATTCCAGCGGATAATGGCGTCCATGTCGTCAATTTCGAGATTGGAGCCCATGAGGCAGATAATTTCATATTCCGGTCCCTTTATCTGCTTGCCGTCCAGTTCAACCACGCGGCCGCACTTAATGGGGCAGGACGGGCAGCCTGAATTTCTGACAAGATAGTCTTCCGCCAGCCGTTCGCCGCTGATGTTTTTTGCGCCCTCAAACGATCCCCGGGAGAAATTGCGGGTGGGCAGGGCGTTTTTTTTGTTTAAGATGGTGACAAAGTTGGCAGTGCCGAAACGCGGGGCCAGGTCGCCGGTGGCCGGGTGTCCCTGAAGCAGCTTGATCCATTTTTTAACACCGTCACGGAACTTGTCAGTCTGGTCAAGTTCAATCTTCTTCTTGCCCCTGGCAACGATGCCTTTGAGGTTTTTGGACCCCATGACGGTACCCATGCCGGTGCGGCCGTGCACCCGTTCGCCGGAAACAATCACCGCATATTTGACCAGGTTTTCACCGGCCGGGCCGATAACCATTTTGCCGCCCTTGCCCAGTGCCTCCTGGGTTTCTTCGGTATTGGCGCCCCATATATGGTCTGCGGATTTGATTTCAATGGTATCTTCGTCAATATCAATATAGACGGGTTTTTCCGATTTGCCGCGGATCACGATGCCGTCCCATCCGGCCCGTTTTAAATGGATGCCGAAATTGCCGCCGCTGTTGGAATGCCCGATGGCCCCGGTGAGGGGGCTTTTGGCGGAGATGTCATAGCGGCTGGTGGAAGGGGCGCCCGTGCCGGTCAGCGGTGAGGTCATCACGATGAGCAGGTTGTCGGCAGACATCGGATCAGTGCCGGGTTTGAGTTCATCCCACAATATTTTGGTGCTGATGAACCGGCCCCCCAGAAACTTCTCGCGGTCTGCGTCGGACAGCGGATATTCACCGGTGGTCCCGGTGGCCAGGTTAATGTCAAGAATTTTGCCGGCGTATCCTTTGTATCTGCTTGCCATGATTTGTCACTCCTCGGGTTGGGAAAGGTTGAGTGTTTAAAGCGGATTGGTTTGTTTGTGTCAGTATACCGCCAATCAATTTAAGTATTTACAATTAATCTGAAACCATGGATCTTTCAAGTATAAACTTAACCTTTTCGTTAAGGTCAGGTGGCGGATTGTCCGCGGTTGCCCGCATCTTTCAGTTTTTAGGCGGTATCTGATCCATAATGTATTCCGAAAGCGCCGTAATGGTGAGGCTGGGGTTGACTCCCAGGTTGGCCGGCACGACGGAACCGTCCGCCACATAAAGGTTGGGATAGCCTGGTTGTCTCTCATGAAAACTCTTTTTTGGGAACAATCATATAGGTGGCCAAAGCTTTTGCAACCAGTTCGCCATTGCCGTTTTTAACTGTTATGTCTCCTAAAGCGGTATTGCGTCCTTTATGAATTATTCTGGCTTCGGCGATGATCTCTCCGTTTGTAAACGGTGCGAGATAATTAATTTTCATTTCAATGGTGAGAAAGGTTTCATCTTTTTCTACCATTCCTATCAGTGCCATTGCAACGGCAGAGTCAGCCGGGGAAAATATAGCGCCGCCATGGGCAATTCCCAAGGGGTGAACCAGTTTTTTATCAAAAGGCAGCCTGACCTTTGCCCATCCTTTTTTTACATCAACCAACTCTATGCCGAGTAATTTCCAGTAAGGGGAATGGGTTTTCATTGTTTCAAAAATTAATTCTTTCAATTCGGGAGCGAGTTCTTCATAGTCTGCCATGTTATATCCCTGTTGGTTCCTCATGTTCCATAATGACTGCTGATCCGGCTTGCGAACCGGATCAGCGAAAAATTTATTTACCCTTAAAATCCGGTTCCCGTTTTTCCTTAAATGCCTTGGGGCCTTCCTGGGCGTCTTCGCTTAAAAAAACCGGAATGCCGAATTCCAGTTCCTTGGCCAGTCCTTCTTTGAGCGGCAGGCCGATGGCGGCCTGCACTGACTGTTTGATGGCTTTGATGGCCAGAGGGCCGTTTTTGGCAATGATATTGGCGTATCGCTCGGCTTCGGCCATGACCTGGTCTTTGGGCACCACCTTGTTGATAAAACCAAGCCGCAGGGCTTCTTCCGCGTCAAACAGCTCGCCGGTGAGCAGAATTTCCATAGCCTTTGCATAGGGAATCTGCCGGGGAAGTTTGACCGAAGAGCCCATGAGCGGGACAATGGACCATTTGGCTTCCTGGAGGCCGAACCGGACACCTTCTGCGGCAATCCGGATATCCGTGGAATAGAGGATTTCCATGCCCCCGGCAATGGCATGGCCGTTAATGGCGGCAATGATGGGCTTGTCGATTTTCATGGTTCGCAGGAACGCCTTCTGGGGCAGGTACGGATCTTTTTGAATCATTTTATCCGCATCGGTTTCCGGCTGCCGGGCGCCGGTGATCAGGGGAATCAGGCGTTTTAAGTCCGCGCCGGACGAAAAAACCGCGTCACCGGCGCCGGTGATGATGGCGCAGCGAAGTTCGTCATCGTCCCGAAAGTCTTTCCAGGCTTCAATAATGTCAATCACGGTTTCCGGATCAAAGGCGTTCTGCGCCTCCGGCCGGTTTAAGGTAATGTAGGCAATCCTGCCTTTTTTTTCGTAAATAAGAGCCATAAAATTGTTTCCTTTATTTCGATGATTCTCGTTTGTGAAAATTCTGGAAATGAAATTACAGTGTCTGTTGTTATTATGATTATGTCGCCCCTTCGGGGCTTGGATTTTTTGTTTTTATACCTGGGGTTAAAACCCCAGGCTATGTTACCGTCACCCCTTCGGGGTTGTGTTTAGTGTTTCGATTTGTCCTGACGGCCATTATAATCAGAAAGAAGGAACCTGTTTTGCCCCGGAGGGTCAGGAAATTTAGCTATTTTGCCCCGGAGGGGCATGGCAACTTAGCCCGGGGTTTTAACCCCGGGGCATCAAAAGAATACCCCAAGCCCCGGAGGGGCGATGTATCAGTCCCAGAGATATTTATTCTCGTATTGAATCCCGTTTTTTTCGAGAAACCCGACAAATTCTTCTTTAAATGTCATGCGTTGGTGATGCTTTTTCTGGTTTTCAACATATTCAATCGTATGGAGCAATTGCGATTCGCTCACGGAAAAAACGCCATATCCTACCTGCCATGAAAACCGGCCATTAATTTTTTCGTGCTTGTTAATCCATTTTGAGGAATGGGCTTTGATCTTTTTTATGATATCCGGAATTAAATGCCGCGGCTTTAACCTGATTACCAGATGGACATGGTTTTGGATGCCGCCGATTTTCAGCAGGACAGCTTCTTCGCCTTTTATGATTCCGCTGATATACCGGTAAAGTTCTTCTTCCAATTCCGGGAAAATCAGATCGTCACGATTTTTTGTGCTGAAAACAACGTGAAAATTGAGATTGGAGAAAGTGCCGGCCATATTTGTCCTTTTTGTTGAATGTTTTTACGTCGCCCCTTCGGGGCTTGGGGAAAATCTCCCTTGACCTGGGGTTAAAACCCCAGGCTAATCATACGCCGCCCCTTTGGGGCTGGGTTTGTATTTCTCTGTCCCGGGGTTGAAACCCCGGGCTATGTTATATCGCCCCTTCGGGCTGGGGAAGATGTCTCCTTTACGTCCCGAAGGGACTTGGTTGAATTAGCCCGGGGATTTATCCCCGGGAATCAGAATACCACACACCTCAGCCCCCGAAGGGGCGTGGTTTTTATTTGCCGGTGGTTTTAACCCCGGGACATCAAACAAAAAATCAAGCCCTGAAAGGGCGGCATTAATTTTCTTGAATATTTTTAAGCCTTTGTCAAACTCCGTCTTCGTCAAACCGGCGCAAAATGATCAATATCGAGTATCGTATGGGTCGTCTTTTCTGCAAAAACCGCCTGGACTTTCATCCCGATTTTCACTTCCTCCGGATCAACGCCGTCGAGAATATGCACCATGGGGGTGTCGGCGCCGTCGAGGTGAATCAGCGCCAGAACAAAGGGGACTTTTCTCGGCAAATGCTTGTCTTCATACCGAACCACCGTAAAATTGACCACTTCGCCGGTGTTGCCCAGTTCCACCCAGTTTTCCCGGATATCTTCCAGGCAGCGTTCACAGGTCTGGCGCGGCGGCACAAACACCTTGTCGCAGGTGTTGCATTTGACGCCCATGATTTTATGTTTGTCCCGGATGGTGGTGATGAAGGTACTGCCCACGCGCCCGGCAAAATAGGTATAGGGCAGGGCGAGTTTGCCTTCGATGACATAGCTGTCGCCGGTATCAATTTTGTTATCCATGAATCGACTCCTTATTCGTCTATTTCAAAATATCTGATATCTTCAATACTGCCGGTCCGGTTTTCATTCCACACGGGCCGCAGGCGGGACCCGTGGGTCACTTTGCCGTTGATCACCGATCCCATTTTCACCCGGTCCAGCTGTTCCGGATTTAAAAGGTGCCAGAAGACTTCCTCGTCTTTGCAACCGTCTAAAAGTATGCCGATGGCGCCATAGGGGGTTTCCCGGGTTTCGCCGGTCAGGGGGTCGGGACTGGCATAATAACAGTATTCCATCATCCGCATTTCGCCGTTGGGGCCGACTTCCACCCACTCATTGTTTCGGACCCGGCAGATGGCGCAGGCTTCCCTCGGCGGTGTCTGGAGACGGCCGCATTCCGGGCACTTGATGGCCAGAATTTTTTTATCTTTCAAACCCTTTAAAAATTTGCCGAAAACCGGTCCGGTGGCAAACCGCTGCTTCACGGAAATGGTTTTCTTCAGGGTCAGCAGTTCCTGTTCCTGCCGGGTTTCCTGACCCGGGGTCATATATTTCTGGAAAATGCGGCTGGTCAGTCCGAACGTATTAAAATCTCCCTGAATCTTGAGTTTCCGGGAGGTCAGCGCGGACATAGCGTCCACTTTTCCGATGCTCAAACCCACAAAGGTTTCACCGTCCGTGTTCAGCACCACGTCGCAGTCCGACACATCGTCTGCCGTCTCAAGTTCCATGGTGCCGTCGGCCACCGTCAGTTTCCATTTACCGGTATTTTTGATCTCATAGCCAAAGCTATGATTGATGCCGGCAGCACCCTCCGGCCGGAACCGGTCTTTCATGGAATTGAATATATCTTCCACTTTAATTCCGTAATATTCGCTCATGATACCCCCTACCAGTCTAAGTCTTTTTCAAGCATGGTTAAAACAGTCCACATGGTTCCCCCGAATGAAGAGGTCAGGGCGTGATTCACCGGCTTCGGGATCTGGTGCGGACCGGCATCGCCACGGACCTGTTTGGCGGCTTCAGCCGTCCGGACAATGGCGGTGGCGCCGATAGGATTGGCCGCGATCACCCCGCCGGACGGGTTGATGGGCATTTTGCCGTCAATCATGATTTCTTTGTTTTCCACCAGCTTTAAATGTTCGTCTCCTTCAAGCAGAAAAAATTCCCGCAGCCAGTCCACACCCCACCAGGCCGACGGGTCGTACATTTCAAATACGTCAAAATATTCCAGGGGATTGTCAATGCCGTTTCTGGCATAAAGCTGCTGGGCGGCAAACCGGTGGGTGGTCCGGTTGGGATAATAATTGTTGTGCAGATCCAGGGTTTCTTCCCGGTGAACCGTGATGTGGTCCCGGACCCAGACCGGTGTTTTGGCAATCTTTTTGGCTTTTTCTTCGGAGGCGAAGATGATCACGCAGGCCCCGTCCGACTGGGAGCACATGTGGATCAGGCGCAGATCGCCGATGAGCGGCGGGGAATTTTCAATCAGATCGTCCATCTGGTCCCAGTCCAGGCCGAATGCCCGATGGGAGTTGGGGTTTAATCCGGCATGTTTGTCCATGATAATCCGGTAGATCATGGCCGCCTTTCTGGCCCGTTCCGCACCGAATTCGTCAATCAGCTTGTTGGCTGCCTGGGCGGTCAGCGCGCCGGACTGGAGTTTTCGGGCCCACAAGGGGTCCGCCATATTGGTGATGCCGCCGGTGGTGTGGCCTTCCTGCAATTTTTCAAAACCAACGGCCATGACCACGTCATACATGCCGGATGCCACCAGGTTGTCCGCGGCGCAGACCAGTGTGCCGCCGGTGGTCCCGCCGGTGGTCAGCCGGAAAGAATCCCTGCCGAAAGCACCGGAGCCGAGGGTGTGCCACATATCCGGCTGGTGCACCATTTCAAAGAGTTCCATATTGCCATGGACCACACAATCTATCTCGTCTATTTTCAGGCCGGCGTCATCCAAAGCCTGGCGAACCGCCTCGTGGATCATTTCCGGCTGGTTCACGTCCTCCCGGTGACTGGAAAACTTGGTTTCCCCGATTCCGACAATGCCGACATTCCTGTTTTTCTTTCTATATCCCATGTTTTACCTCCTATTTCTCTAAAACGAGAACTGCATGATGCTGGCCCGCTGCGCCGGTGGTGCCGTGAGCCACAGCTTTTTCAGCACCTTCCACCTGACGATCGCCGGCTTCCCCCCTTAATTGCAGAACTGCTTCAAGTGTACGGGCCATGCCCCCCAGCATAATCGGATTTCCGTTTAACATACCGCCGGACAGATTTATGTTTTGCGTGTCCATCGCTCCGGAATCAATCCATTTGCTGCCCTGGGCCTCATCAGCCAATCCCAGGCCTTCCGCCCACATGGGCAGCTGATAAGCATAGGCGTCATTGATTTCCGCAAGATCAAATTCCTTTTTGGGATTTGAAATACCGGCCATGCCGCAGGCTTTTT
>JAABSL010000274.1 GCA_011390415.1 Desulfobacteraceae bacterium | reverse complement strand
CGTCGCTGTTCATTGTTCTTCACCCCTGTCTGGTTTACGGTATCTGATTCAGTAAGACCTTAGCTCCCCTTTTCAACAGCTGATAAAGTCGTAAAAAGTAATTCTTATTTAAATATCTGAAATAATGAAATTTTTAATAAATTCGAGCTTGCTTTCTTTAATCCAATTTGATATAGATATGCTTATAAAATCAAATTGTTATAAGGAAAAAGCATGATTCTCATCAAAGATCACAAACAGGCCGAACTTTTCGATCCCTGGCGGTTTCTCAGCCCCAAACGGCGGCAGTTGCTCGACTCCACATGGCCGGGATTGTTCAAAACCATAATCCTTCCGGAATTGCCTGTCAGCAGCATATTCCCGTTTTTCAGCCATGGGATGGGTCGGCCCACCAAAGAATTGTATACCGTACTGGGCGTTCTTTTTCTCCAGCAGTCCTTGGATTTGACCGATGAAGAAACCTGCAGTCAGCTGGCCTACAACATCCAATGGCATTATGCCCTTAACATTACGGAAGAATCGGATTCCGCTAAATACATGTGCCCGAAAACATTATGGTCGATGCGCAACATCCTCATGGATCATGCGCTGGATGATCTGGTGTTTGACTGCGTAACCAAAAAACTGGCCTCCGTATTTAAGGTGGATTCAGATAACCAGCGGATCGATTCGGTTCATATCAAGTCCAACATGCGCCGGTTGGGGCGGATCGGTATTTTTGTGTCCGGAATCAATAAATTTATCAAGAACTTGAAACGGCAGGACAAAGACCTGTTTGGAACGATCCGTGCCGATCTGATCGAAAAATACCTTCCGGAAAAGTCCTTGCAGTGCTTTTCCATGGTAAAGCCGACTGCGGCTCAAAAGACGCTTGCCATGGTCAGCAACGATCTTTTTGATCTGGTTCTGCAGTTTAAAGACCAGCCGGAAGTTACCGCTATGCACAGCTACAAACAGCTTGAGCGGATTTTACAGGAGCAATGCAATGTGGAACCTGCCGAAGGCGGATCAACGGTTCAAGTGAAAAAACCCACAGAGATTCCTTCCAGCTCGCTTCAAAATCCTTCGGACCCGGAAGCCTCTTACAGCGGCCATAAAGGTCAGGGATATCAGGTTCAGATCATGGAAACCTATACCACGACAGAAGATAAAGAACTTAAGGAAAAAACCCTCAATCTGATCACCCATGTCCGGGTTGAACCGAGCCATAAAAGTGATGCCCATGCCCTGCTGCCGGCGGTGGAATCGGCAAAAGAGCGCGACCTCGCTCCCCGGGAAATACTGGCGGACTCTCTGTATGGCAGCGATGAGAACTGTCAGAAAGCCCGGCAATCCGATGTGGAAATTGTAGCCCCGACCATGGGAGACAAGAAAGAAAACACCATTTGTCTTTCCGAGTTTGCATCTTCAGAAAGCGGCAAAATTCTTTCCTGCCCGCAAGGCCTTGCGCCGGTAACTGCAAAGAAAAAGAAAACCCGATTTACAGCGATATTTGATTCCCTTCATTGCAGCGGTTGCCCGAACCAAGCCCACTGTCCGGTCAAGGCGGGGAAGAAGCATCACTATCTTCGCTATACGGAAAAAGAATTTCGAATCGCAAAGCGAAGAGCCTATGAGCAGTCGGATGAATTCAAAGATCGCTATCGATGGCGTTCCGGAGTGGAAGCCACCATGTCGGAATATGACAGGCGAACCGGAGTCAAACAGCTTCGGGTGAGAGGATTCGGTGCCGTTCGGTTCTGCGCGACCTTAAAAGCAGCAGGCATCAACTTCTTTCGGGCGGTTGCGGTCTGGATCGCCTTAAATCCGGAAACGGGTGGTAGCAAACCAGGCAAACTGGATCTTAATCATGCTTTTTTAGTTTTCAAAGAGCAATTTTTATGTAAATGGCGACATCTCAAAAATGGATTTAAGCCCAGGATGTCAATATTGAGCATATACTTAAAAAGCTAATATTTTCACGTTTCGACTTTTTACAAGAGCATCAATTATTAAGGGCGACATCGACCAACTTATCGCTATGTATACCCCGAAGGGGAGTGGTTGTTTAGCCTGGGGTTT
>JAABSL010000273.1 GCA_011390415.1 Desulfobacteraceae bacterium | reverse complement strand
AAAAAACTTGAACATTGAAAACATTCTGTTGCATTACGCACAGACAAAAAGATTTAAGTAGCGAGCACAAGCTATTGCTATATGCACTGTAAGGATGAACTTTGATAGTGAAGAATGTTGAACGGTTGAATTATGGGACTGCGGCTGCTTGCGGCCCCACACAAATGAACGGTTGGCGTTAATTCAATGGCTCTGCTGGTATTTGGGCACCATGCCATACTGCAACTATCCAGATAATATCACCTTTAATTTTATAAAAAAAACGATAAGGGGATATTATTACTTCTCTGTACGGAAGTTCTGGAAACTCAGGTATTCTTCTGCCAGATTCAGGAAAATCTTCAAGTCTTCGTAAAATTTTTTCAGCACGATTTCGAAAATTTACTGCCGCTGAAGGTTTGTCTCTCCGAATGTAAGATAAGGCGGAAAGAAATTGAGTCCGGGCAGTAGGGGTGAATTGAATCTTCACAAAGGCTCCATTTTCAAAAGAGCATCTGCTTCTGCAAGGATAGCATCCAGTTCATATCCACTACCCGCTTCAATTTCCTTTTCTCCTTTGGCTAATAATCGCAGTATTTCTTTTTCGTGTTCAAGTTTTTCATATGCATCGACGCCCAGCAATACTGCTGTTGCTCTACCTCGTTGAGTAATAATCAGCGGTTCCTTATCTTTTTGCAATTGTTTCAATAATTTGGCAGCATCCTGCCTTAAATCGCTTACTGGAATTATATTTGATAATTTTCCCATTTTTGCACCTCCTAATTGTACTTTCAACAATACAACCGGGAATACAATAAAACAATCTTTTTCTTAAAAAATCGCTAATTAATTGAAAGACGCCAACATTTATTATTGAACAGACCGATTTCTTTTTGTTCAGAAACCGACAAAATAAGGCCGGTTTTCCTTGATTCCGGGTGGGGCTTATTTTATTATTAAATTTCATCAGCGAAGATCGCTTTTTACGCAAGTGTTTGCATAAAAACTGAGAAAACAAGTTTATCCCTATTTTTCAACTTACACCTGAGGAGGACGTTATGTTGACATCATACAGAAAAGGATGGGGCGTTATTTTTCTGTTGTCTTTTTTAATCTGCTGTTTCGGCTGTGACAGCAGCGGTGGTGGTGGCGGCTCGAAAAAGAGCACGGGAACTGTTGGCGTGGACTGGCAGGAAAATGCAGTTTCAGTTCAAGGACAGGTCCATCTGCCGGCCTCATCCCCTTTATCCATGTCAAAAATCAAAGTTGATTTGTTCGAAACATCAATTTCTCCAAACAAAAACGGCGAGGTGCAACTTAAAGCCCCGGACGGACAAATTGTTGAAGCCTATATCATGCTGCCGGCGGAATCGGAAGATGCGCTGCCCGTCATCTATCTCTATACCACTATCCTGCCGGGTGAAACCGATATTGATTTCAGTATCGAAGAAACAGCCGTATCTTTGCTGATGTCCCGGATAAGCCAAGAATATCTTCTGAATGCCGGAACGCCAAAACAGGTCAAACAAATCATTCGTGACAACGGGGCTGATTTTATCAATGAGTTTTCGGATACTCTTGACTCAGATCCCTATGCATTGCGCACGGACAATCTGGAGAATATTTATACGCCAACATTTGAGGCTGCCGCGGATGCATGTCGCAGCGCCCTGATGTTTGAAGCTTCAGGCAGTGATTCCCTGATGCTGATGGCGGCTGCTTCCGCGTCATCTTCAAATGGATCTCAGCTGCATGTCCTTCCCCGGCACGATCAGTATGATTTTGTCGTTTATGAAGATACCACCGGCCTACTCGGACTCGATAACTGGACCGACCTGGCGGATGTGGGCGGAATCATGACCGGTGAGCTTAAAATCGAAAACGACACCATGCTGTTTGCCCACTACCATATTCATGATTTGCTGACGGGTCGAGAAGTGACGAACCTGCAGCCTGAAGCTGGTATTGCCGGCATGATCGGCATGGCGTTTAACCCGGATATTTTAGGTCCGCAAAAAGGATGGGACCGCCTCTGGTGGGCCGGGACAGCAAAAAAAGATGTTGATTTCAAGTCAACCAAAGTCACCGTGTACACCCCGGCAAGCGCAATGGACGACACAGCCAGTGAAATAGAGAAACAAATCGGGGGCGGCCTGGCATTCCGCACCGGTGCCACCACGCTGATGACGGTAATATCCAGT
>JAABSL010000272.1 GCA_011390415.1 Desulfobacteraceae bacterium | reverse complement strand
AGGTTTGCATGCAGATCATGACGGACGAGCACATCCGCCACCTGCCGGTGGTTGAGGATGACCGGCCAGTTGGGATGATCTCGATTGGCGACGTCATCAAGGGCATCCTCACCGCCCAGGAATTCACCATCGACCAGATGGAGAAATACATCAGCGGCGGGGGTTACAACCAGTAGAACAAGTTTTAAGGGCGTATCCACGGCGGAAAAGGCGGTCCTAAATATCTTTCATTTGGGATATTAGGTTATACCTGATTGCGCGCGGCAATTTTTAATGAGACCAATGACCAGTCGCATATTCGAATTTTATAAACCGTGATTTTGTAAAAACAGATAGAAATTTAGCCTTTTATTGGCCTTGTTTTTGATGATCAAAGAATTCAATAGACTCGCAAAGCTCTTCGAGCGGCATGGGGTGGGCAAAATAAAACCCCTGTCCAAAGCTGCAATCTTCCCCCTTCAGCCACAGATATTCTTCACTGCGTTCGACTCCCTCTGCGATCACTTTAATATTCAACCGCCGTGCGATGGCCAATGTCGCGGAAACTACTGTTTGGTTTAATACATTCTGGTCGATATTTTTAATGAATTTTTGATCGAGTTTTACATAATCGATCTGTAAGGAGTTCAAACAATCGGAGGATGCGTAACCCGATCCAAAATCGTCGATGGCAATCTGAAACCCCAAGTCTCGCAGATCCTCTAAAATGGAATAAGTTTTCGATTGATGGTTGAAAATCGATGTTTCCGCCAGTTCAAAAATAATTCGCGCCGGGTCCAGGTCGTATTTCTCGAGGAAAATCGCCAGGGGCGCTAAAATCCGATCAAAGCTCCCTTCGCTTGCCGAAAGGTTGATCGAATAGGTCAGGTTCGGGCATAACCGATCCATATATTCAATGTCTTTGATGACCGTCTCAATCACCCATTCCTGGACAGAAAACAACAACGAAGCGGCTTCCAACTGTGGGAAAAATCCAGCTGGGGAGATTAAACCTTTCAAGGGGTGTTCCCACCGGATCAAAGCCTCTAAATTGGTCACCTCCGCATTGGACAAATCAATGATGGGCTGATAAAACAATTTAAATTGATTTTTGTTTAACGCCCCGAGGATTTCATTCAACACAGAAATATTCTGGTAATTCGAAGGCAGCCCGCTTCTTTCCAACATTTAAGATCATCCTTTTCTGTTGCCCTTATTAAGAAGGGCAAACAGATATAAAAATTACTGCTAATAAATTACTTTCCGATAAACGCCTGGTTTTCAGTTTTGAGACCTGAGATAAGAAGGCATCTTTGAATTAGAAATCAACGATAAGCCATCCAATGACAGGCTCAAACTCTTTTAGAAACATTACTTAACCCTATTATAAATAATTAACCGTATCTTTACCAATTAACCCGGCATTTGCATGATTACTACCTTGTCAACATCACATTGACCCCCAAAACTCTCGCAAAACAGCCGGATCATCCAGAATACGAAGTTAATCGCCTTCGTTGGAAGATGATCCGGCTTTAATATCAAAAACAAATTTTCGTGAATGTTTCAGACACGCAGCGCGCCTCGGAAACCTCGACTGCTGTAATAGGATTGTGCACCGTTATGGTAAATAAAGACCCTATCATATCGGCGGTCACCGAAGATCGCACCGCCCAGATCGCGAACCGCCGGTGGGGTTTTCAGCCAGCTCGACGTCTTCGTGTCAAATTCTCCAAGTTCCTGCAGTACAAAGTATTGTTCCTCGGTCAGCAGTTCAATACCCATTTCCGCGGCCATGCTGAGCGCGTCACCATCGGGCTTATTGGCTTTGCGCGACTCCAACCCTTCACGGTCATAGCTCAATGCTCTGCGTCCTTCGGGGCTTTCAGGAACACAATCGTAAAAAATGATCTCGCCCGAATTCTTATCCTGGCCGACCACATCCGGTTCACCGCCCGTTTTTTCCATCTCGTAAAGTGACCACAGTTTATCTGGCCTGGCTGCCGCCAGCCTGGTCTTCACTGCTGCCCAATCCATCCCGGAATGACGGTGCATGTTTTTCTCAAAGCGGGCTTTCAAAGCAGCGAGCAGTTCTTCACGCTGTTCGTTGGACAAATTCTTTTGTTGATCCTTATTGTTACTCATTTTTGACCTCTGTTTTCTAATTCAGGTAAACACTGCACTGTTGAAGTGACTTTATTAAATATCAAAAAATGGCTGAAGTAATATTAAATACCCATTTTTAATG
>JAABSL010000271.1 GCA_011390415.1 Desulfobacteraceae bacterium | reverse complement strand
TCATAGAGGGAGATGGTGGTGTCCATGCGGGTTCCGGCAAAGGTACAGCCGGGAAACAATATGGTATCGCATCCGTCTGGCAGGCTGTACCAGGAGTATCTTTTGGATACCCCCCGCTGTTCATACGCCATGATCCTTTTATGCGCGGGCAGGGGGGCTGCCCCCCGGTCCACAGCTTCGCGCCGCATTTCAAGAAAGAGATTCCCGGGCGAGAGCTTTGCCGGACAAACCGCCGTGCACAGGCCGCACAGGCCGCACGCAAACGCCAGCGTAAGCCACTCTTGATCGTCAGGGTCATAATTTTCCGCAATAAATTTGGGCGTGCCGTTTTGCTTCAAAAAATCGCATTCAGCGATGCATTTCGGGCAGTTGATGCATTTTTCGGTGATTATGGCCATCTGCACGGCAAGAGGCTGGCGCAAAGCAGACCGCGATTGCGGGAATGAGAGTGTCTTTGACGCAGAGGGCTGAGGGTTCACGGGGCCGCTCCTTTATGATTGCTAATTTGTGTTTTATAATTTGAGTAAAAAATGATTTTAAAAAGAATGAATAAGATAAAAAATTTCAATCTGTCAAATTGGTAATTTCTATCGGTTTTTCAAAACCCATTGAAAAATTCTATAATACATTGAAATGTTGAAGTTTTAAAGCGGGTGTGCTAAACGATCGCCCATGCAAACGGCAATCCTCAACATACTGACGCTCATTCATTTTCTGGCCATGGCAGGGCTGGCGCTGTACGGTATTCACCGGATCTGGATGATCCGATGCCGGCATAATTGTTCGTTTGCGCCGTTGGAAACAGCGGACTTTTCCGAAAGCGACCTGCCGGTCGTTACGGTGCAGGTTCCGCTGTACAACGAACCTCGGGTGACGGCCCGGATTATTGACGCAGTGGCGGTTTTTGCCTGGCCGGCGGACAAACTCGAAATCCAGGTACTGGATGATTCCGATGACGAGACCCGGACCATTACTGAAGAGCGGGCTGTCTATTGGGCGTCAAAAGGCAAAAATATCCGGGTGATCCGCCGGAACCGCCGCATTGGATACAAAGCCGGGGCTCTGGCAGCAGGGCTCGAACAGGCATCCGGCGACTTTATAGCCGTATTTGACGCGGATTTTGTGCCGGGGCCGGATTTTCTTAAAAATACCCTGCCGTATTTTGCCGAAAAAGACATCGGCATGGTGCAGGCCCGGTGGGGTTTTTTAAATACGAATTATTCCTGGCTGACCCGGCTTCAGTCCTTGCTGCTCTCCGCCCATTTCGGGATTGAACACGCGGTGCGGTGCGGACGGGGGCTTTTTTTCAATTTCAACGGCACGGCCGGGGTGTGGCGAAAAACCACCATTGAATCCGCGGGCGGGTGGCAGTCCGACACCGTTACCGAGGATCTGGACCTGAGCTACCGGGCCCAGCTAGCCGGATGGCGGTTTGTTTATCTGCACCATGAGGAGGTGCCGTCCGAGCTGCCGGTGACCCTGGCGGACTTCCGGTGTCAGCAGGAACGTTGGGCAAAAGGAGCCATCCAGACGGCCCGAAAACTCCTGCCCCGGATCATGTCCGCTTCATTGCCCCTGTCCGTAAAGATAGAAGCGGCCGCCCACCTTCTGGCAAACTGCTGCTGGGTGTTCGGGTTTTTGGCCACCCTGACTCTTTATCCGGTGTTGATCAACCGCATCGGCATCGGCGTGTATCAGATGCTCTGGATTGATGTTCCCCTGTTTCTGTTCACCGGCGGCGCCGTCTTAACCTATTATCTGCTGCACGCATTAAGATCCGGGCTGAAACGGTCCTTGTTCGTTTTACCCCTGCTGCCCGCGGCCAGTATCGGTCTGGCCCCGTTTTTCTCCCTGGCCGTGCTCAAGGGCATGCTGCAAAAAGGCGGTGTATTCGCCCGCACCCCGAAATTCGGTGTTTTAAACAACCTCCGGGAGCGGACGTGGCGCCCACTGGTCCTCCGGCATTCCCTTGTAAATATTTTATCAAACCTGGTTTTGTTTATTTATATGCTGCTGCCGGTCTTTTTTTCCACAAGCCGTGAAACATGGCCTGCGCTGCCTTTTTTGTGCCTGTTTCCGTTTGGTTTTCTGCTGATTATCCTGTGTGATCTTCAAGAGAGTATAGCTGGATGGATACGGCTTTGAATGATACTTTCCGATCCGATACAAAACCCGGGATGTTACAGACGAATCAGAAGATTTCCGTAAAATAAAAAAACTGATATTTGTTATCGAGATCACAACTTTTCGGGAATATGCCTGCCCCAAGATATGGGGT
>JAABSL010000270.1 GCA_011390415.1 Desulfobacteraceae bacterium | reverse complement strand
GCTTGCGGTGCTGTTCGGGTATTCCTATACCAAGCGGTTTACCCGATGGTGCCACCTGTACCTCGGGTTTGCCATTTCCCTGGCCCCCATGGGGGCATGGATTGCAGCCACCGGCACCTTTTCATGGGGAATTTTGAGCCTGTCTTTCGCACTGTTGACGTACATCGCCGGTTTTGACATTATCTACGCATGCCAGGACACGGCATTTGATCAGGGGCAAAAACTCTTTTCCCTGCCTTCAAAGATCGGCGTCCGCAACGCGCTGTATCTGTCGTCTGCGTTGCATGTGCTGTCTTTCGGCTTTTTTTTGATGGTCTATTTTCTTTTTGATATGCAGTTGATTTTTCTGGTTACGGTGGGTGTGATCGGTGCTCTGTTTGTGGTGGAACATAAGTTGGTTAATCCGGATGATTTACAGCATATTAATATAGCGTTTTTCCATGTCAACAGCGTCATATCGGTGCTTCTGTTTGCCGGCATTCTGGCAGACGAACTGGTCAGGCGGTGGATGTGAAGAAGAAAAAATTTATTGTTGCGATTACCGGCGCGTCCGGCAGCATTTACGGTCTTCGGCTGGTTTCCGCCCTTATGAAATTTCCCGCAGACGTGTTTGTGCTCATGTCCGAAGCCGGCCGTCAGGTGGCAGTCCATGAAACCGGGTTTCAATTCGGCAAAATGGCCGGATATCTGGAGCAAACCGGTGTCAAAAACCATGATCAGGCAGCGTTGACGCAAATCGATCCGGCTGATTTTTTTGCGTCCATTGCCAGCGGATCATTTCAGCATCACGGCATGGTCGTTGCGCCCTGTTCCATGAATACCCTGGCTGCCGTATCTGCCGGTATTACGGATAACCTGATCCACCGGGCGGCAGATGTCTGCCTCAAGGAAAAACGGCCCCTGATTCTGCTGGCAAGAGAAATGCCGTTAAGTCTCATTCATCTCAAAAATATGGTCCGTGCCGCAGAAGCCGGTGCCACCATCATGCCGCCGTCCCCGGGTTTTTATACCCGTCCCGAAACCATTGACGATCTGGTGGATTCAGTGGTGGCACGGATGCTGGATCATCTTAATGTGCCTCATGATCTGTCCCCGCGCTGGCCGCAAGCCTGATTCGTTCATTTGCGGCATTATCAATTGTATCGTGTTGGAAGATCGCAAGAGCGCTGCGATGGCTTCACCGCCAAAGCCCTGCAAATAAACGAATCAAACTGGCGACGACTGTGATATACCTGAAATAAAAGATAGATTGCGAAATGAATATGTTAAAAATCGTTTCATCCGGTCAGGATGCCCCTGAGAACAACATGGCCCTGGCCGGTTTCATAACTCCGGAAATTCTTGCCGATAATTTCGGCTTGAATGTGAAAACCCTCCAACGGGTGACCCGCAAGTATCCCATGCGGATCAATCCGTATGTTTTATCCCTGATTAAAACGGCGGATGATCCCATCGGCAGGCAGGTGATCCCGGACCCGGCGGAGCTGGATGCCATGGATTTTCTAACCCCGGATGCCCTGTGCGAAGAACCCCAGTCTCCGGTGCCGAACCTGATTCACCGGTATCCGGACCGGGTGGTGTTTATGGTGTCTGATGAGTGTGCGGTCTATTGCCGGCATTGCATGCGCAAACGTCGGGTGGGCCTGAAAAAAGAAGATTCCGAAAGCGCCGTTGCCCGGGGCATTGCCTATATCCGGTCCGCACCCGCTGTCCGGGACGTGATCCTTTCCGGAGGCGATCCTTTAATGCTCGGCAATGACCGGCTGGAGCACATTTTGTCCCGGCTGCGCCGGATACCCCATGTCGAGATTATCCGAATCCATACCCGGATACCGTGCGCGCTGCCCCAACGCGTTGATAAATGCCTGGCCGACATGTTGAAAAAATATCATCCCCTGTATGTCAATATCCAGTTCAACCATCCGGATGAAATCACGTCTCAGTCCGCAGCGGCATGTGCGCTTCTGGCAGACGCCGGAATTTCGCTGGGGGCCCAGACGGTATTGCTCAAAGGCGTCAATGATGATCCGAACGTAATGATGAACCTGATGCACGAATTGCTGAAGATCCGGGTCAAACCCTATTACCTGCATCATGCCGACCCCATTGAAGGCACCCGGCATTTTCGCACCTCCATTGAAACCGGCCTTGATATCATGCGCTGTCTTCGCGGCCGGCTGTCCGGCATCGGCGTGCCCCAGTACATGATCGACCTGCCCGGCGGCGGCGGCAAAATTCCCCTGCTGCCGGAATATATTTTGGAAACCGGTCCCCGGGAATTGAAAGTCCGAAATTTCGAAGGGGAGGTATTTACCTATCCTTTGGAGTCTGATGG
>JAABSL010000269.1 GCA_011390415.1 Desulfobacteraceae bacterium | reverse complement strand
TTGGTTTTTGTGGCAAACACCGGACCGGTGCCGATATAATCACAAAACCGAAGGTCTGTTTTTTCCAGTTCTGCCGGCGTTGACACGGAGATGCCGATAATCGCATCGCGCCCCATGATCTCTCTGGCCATGCCGGCACTTTCATCGGCCTGCCCCAGATGAACCCCGTCCGCATCCACGGCTTTTGCCAGCAGAACATTATCATTGATAATCAGCGGCACGCAATGGCGGCGGCACAGATCCCGGATGGTGCACAGTTCTTTGAAATCGGCCAGAGAAAAGGTTTTGTGACGATATTGAACCACTGTGGCCCCGGCACTGATGGCGATTTCCACCTGTCGGGCCATTGAATCGCGCGGAGCGCTTTCATCGGTAATAAAATAAAATCGTAATATGTGATTCAGGTTCAACGCTGATGCCTTTTCCCCAAACGGGGTTTTTAGTTTTTACCAAACTACCCGTTCCGGTTCAAATAACGCCACCCAGTTTTTAAACCGTTGCGCCTGAGCGGGTCCGTAGCTTTCCATTTTCCGGACCACCGCTTCCAGTGTCAGTGCTTCCCTATCGGCGCTCTGGTTTTTGGAAAAAAATTTGTCCGCATAACAGACAATCTGCTCTTCAATGCTGACCGGCACCATATTCCGCGCAGGAAGGGGCAGGTGATATGCATTAATCTCATCAACACTTACCCCGGCGCCCACATGGCGTTCGCACACCCGGGCGTGCCGGTGGTATCCCAGGTCTTCTATCAGCTTTCTGCCCAGATAGCCGTGGCACACATAGGCATAAGTGCCGTGACATCCGATGGACGGCACATTGGTATAAAAAATGCCGATATCATGGAGCAGGGCCGCTTCTTCAATAAAGGAAATATCCGGTTTTAACTCCGGATTTACCGCCGAAAGTTTTTCCGCCAGGCGGAGGGCTTTTGCGGCCACGGCTTCCGAATGCCGGATCAGCAGCTCGCCGGCATCAGATCCGGGTGCATAGAACTCGTTTATAATATCAATCGGATTCATCAAAACTTAGGTAAAAACCAGAAGGCTTATGCATGGCCGGAAAGAAGCACATTTTCGATAAACGGGTCCAGGTTGCCGTCTAAAACGCTTTCCACATTACCTACGTCCATGTTGATCCGGTGGTCTTTGACCATCTGGTACGGGTGCAAAACATAGGAGCGGATCTGGCTGCCCCAGGCAATTTCATCTTTGGTATCATGCATGGCCTGGAGTTTTTTCTTCTGTTTTTCCTTTTCCATCTGATACAGCCGGGCGCTTAAGACTTTCATTGCCAGTTCCTTGTTTCTCAACTGTGATTTCTCCTGCTGACACTGCACCACAATATTGGTCGGCAGATGGGTGATCCGGATGGCGCTGCTGGTTTTGTTGACATGCTGCCCCCCGGCCCCGCTGGCCCGAAACGTGTCAATGCGAAGATCATTTTCATCAATATCCACTTCAATATCATCATCGAGCTCGGGATAGACAAACACAGAGGCAAATGACGTATGGCGCTTGCCGTTGGCATTGAACGGCGAAATCCGCACCAGCCGATGCACCCCGCTTTCCGTTTTCAGATATCCGTAGGCATAGTTTCCATTGACGGAAAACGTAACTCCTTTGATACCGGCCTCATCTCCGGCCTGATAATCAATCATGTTGAGCTTAAAGCCTTTGTGCTCGATCCAGCGGGAATACATCCGAAACAGCATTTCCGCCCAGTCCTGGGCCTCGGTCCCCCCGGCGCCGGCATTAATGGACATAATGGCATTGTTTTTATCATCTTCACCGTCGAGCATCAGCTCCACGGAAAAGGTCTTAATTTTTTTTTCAAGCTTTTCCGAAAGTTTATGCGCTTCCGCAAGGGAATTTTCATCTGATTCTTCCGTTGCCAGATCAAACAATATGTCACATTCTTCCACATCGGCATACAAAGACTGCCAGCGCTCGATCATGCCGGAAAGGACGGATCTTTCCTGCAATATTATTTTTGCATTTCCCGGGTCTTCCCAAAAGGATTCGGCGGCAATCAAATTTTCAATTTCAGCCAGCCGCTCCTGTTTTGCCGGCAGGTCAAAGATACTCCTTTAACTTTTCCAGCTGTTCATAAAACCCGCAAATTGCATTTTTTAAATCCGATGACATGATACATACCCTCCTCATTTATATATATCCCTATGTTGAGCTTAGGATGTTATCGCCTGACCCGCGAAGATATTTTTAATTTTTCGACCGTCTGCCTTCAGCCTTTACGTTTTCGTCTTCCTGCTGTTTTTAATATTATACTAATTCCCAAAACCAGAAAGCAACATAGAACCGGCAGATTTCCGTGGCGGGT
>JAABSL010000268.1 GCA_011390415.1 Desulfobacteraceae bacterium | reverse complement strand
GCATGGCTTTTTCCTGTAGCACCGGCTGCAGATAAATGAGCAGATTTCTACAGGAGATCAGATCGATTTTTGTAAAGGGCGGGTCCATCACCAGGTTGTGCTGGGCAAACACAACCATTTCCCTGATGTTTCTGGCAATCTGATAATTATCACCCTTGCGGTAAAAATATTTTCCCAGCAGCCGGGGGGTCAGATCTGCGGCAATGCTTTCCGGATACACCCCGTTGCCGGCCTGCATCACCGCATCCCGATCCAGGTCGGTGGCAAATATTTTAATATCTTTGTTTTCACCGGTTTTTTCCATCGCCTCCTTTGCCAGAATGGCAAGGGTATAGGCTTCCTCTCCGGTGGAGCAGGCCGTGACCCAGAACCGGATCTCCCGGTTTTTTGTATTGCTGATCAACTCGGGCAGGCAGGCTTCCATCAACTCCTTCATTGGGGCCGGGTCCCTGAAAAAGCTGGTGACCCCGATGAGCAGTTCCCGGTACAGGGTCATGATCTCCACCGGATACTTTTGTATGTAGCGCACATAATCATCCAGGTCATTGATCTGGTTGACGGTCATTCTGCGCTCGATGCGCCGGGAGATGGTGGATGGCTTGTAATAGGTAAAATCCACCTTGGTGCGTTCCCGCAGTTCTGAAAATATGCGGGTAAGCCCTTTCTGGTCCTTGATCAGATTCCTGGATTTTTCCTTTCCCGCCACATACGGGTGATCCACAAAGGCCAGCAGCTGGGCCGGCATTTTTTCCGGGGGCAAAATAAAATCAGCAACCCCGGTGGAGATGGCTGCCCTGGGCATGCCGTCGAACTTGGCAGTGGTATCATCCTGGACCATGACCATGCCGCCCTGCTCCTTGACCGCCCGCACCCCCCGGGTGCCGTCACTGCCGGTGCCGGATAAAATAATGGCAATGGCCCGGTCTGCCTGGTCTTCTGCCAAAGATTTTAAAAAGATGTCTATGGGCAGGTTCACCCCGCGGATATTGTCTTTTTCCTTTAGGATCAGTTTGCCGTGAAAAATAGACAGGTTTTTTTTGGGGGGAATCATATAAATATTATTGGGCTTCACCTGCATGCCGTCGGTACACCTTTGGACCGGAATTTTTGTCTTTTTGGACAACAGCTCCACCATCAGGCTTTTGTAATCCGGGGACAGGTGCTGAATGACGATAAAGGCCAGATTGCAGTCTTCAGGCATATGCGAAAAAAATTCTTCAATGGCTTCCAGCCCGCCGGCAGAAGCGCCGATACCCACATAGTGAAATCCAGGATCCGGTGTTTTGTCTTTTTCCATTTTCCAGTTCTTTTTGTATGAAAGTTTTAAGTGTTAAGCTTTAAGTGTTAAGTTGTACGTTTTAAGCTGATACCTGACTGCTTATACTTTCATCATTTGTTGTGGTCTCTCAGGCCATGGGTGTTATTAGAATTCAGGTTTTCCGCAATCTTTTTTAAAGTTGAGGATTTCACCATAGCATGAATATTACTATTTTTTAAAGCCTAATCTTTTACTGCGTCAATCCAATGTAAATTCAGCAATTTTTGCTGAAAGGAAAACATTTTCTCCTTTCAGCCAGCGGTCCGGAGCGGTATCATCTGTAAACAGAATTTCCAGGGCCCTGATAAATCCCACCTGAAAAGATGCCAGCCCCTTTTGAGCAGCAACCTGAATCAGCACGGAAGAATACAGGTCCACACTCGCCCGGTAGACAGGAAAACACGGTACCTGGATCTGCATACCCAGGTCATACCCCCTGCGGCAGGCTGTATCATCCAGTGAATGAAACGCCCGGCAGGAAAAGGGACGCAGGCCATAAATCAGACAGTGGTATGTACCGTCCATATCCAGGAAGGGGCAGGGACAGCGGGACCTGCGCCAGAAGTTTTCATCCAGGATATCGCCTCTGTCAGATGTTTTAAGAATGCGTTGTTTCAAAAAAGCCAGACCTTCTGCAGTGGCCTGTGCCCTGATTTCATGGAAAATCACCAGGGCTTCGGGAATGGATACCCCCACCCGCAAATGGCAGCACCAGGCACACCCGGTTTTACAGGCAGTTTCCCCGGGCAGCGGGACCAAAGATTTTACAAACCGGTCCATGGCACTTGCCAGAACCGGTACATGAAGGCCCCGGGTGCCCAGCAATTGTGATAAATGCTTCATGGCAGTATCCCGGGTCCCGGCCAGAAGAACCCTGGCCCGTTCCGAGTCTGAAGAAAAGCGGGTATCATTCATGGTTTTTATCTCCACTGCCGTATGATTCATTTTTTTTTAGGCCGGGCCCTGCTGGTGGCCACAGCAGATAAGGGGTCATCCGGCCAGAAATGTCTGGGATAACGTCCTGCAAGATCTTTTTTTACATCT
>JAABSL010000267.1 GCA_011390415.1 Desulfobacteraceae bacterium | reverse complement strand
TCAATCAGTTAAATGACTGACTCTTCAGCAGGTTGTCCAAAAAAGACGGCTTTTTAAAAAGCTTTTCATGGTGACGAATCACCACTGTATCAGCAAATAACGTCTGCATAGTAGGCCGGGTTTCTTACCCGGCAATTAGCGGGTGCTATTTGTCGGGAATGGAATCCCGACCTACAATTTGTTTCACCGTCAACAATTAAGTTATTTGGAAGCTTCGATGGCTAAGTTTGGGTGTCCGTCAGTGCGTTTAATATTTCTTCAAACACCCGTTCAGCTTCAGCCGGGTCATCCTGATGACAGGCCCCGGCCGCCCGGTGACCGCCGCCGCCATGGGCCAGCATGATTTCACCGATATTGACCTCTGAACTGCGGTTGATAATTGATTTGCCCACGGAAAAAATGGTTTTGCCGGTTTCGTTGTCCTTGCGGAGCAGCATGGAAATGTTGCATTGCGGATACATGGCATAAATAATAAACCGGTTGCCGGGATACCGGGTTTCTTCTTTTCTTAAATCCAGCACCACCACGTTGTGGTGAATTTCGGCATACTTTTCGATCTGTTTTTTATATTGCCCTTCATATTCAAAATAAATCTTTGCGCGTTCTTCGACATCCGGAAGCGCCATAATTTCATCAATGGTCATTCTGCCGCAATAATCGATGAGATCAAATTTAAACTGCTCTTCAGATCTTCTGAGCTTGCCCCATTTTTCAATATTGGTTCTCTGGTCAATCAGAAAATTTAAAAGCGCCCATCCGCCCGGATATAAAATATCATCAATTGAAAACTGACCGGCGTCCGCGATATCCACCCATTTCATCATGTCATCAAATAATGCCGGAAACTTTTCCCGGCCGCCGTAATAATTATACACCACCCGGGCTGCGGAAGGGGCATCCGGGTCGATAATGTGCCGGTCATTTTTCTGGTTGCGCCTGGCTTCGGAAAAATGATGATCAATGGCCAGGTGAACCCCTTCAACATAGGGAAGATTGGTGGAAATATCGCGGTCGGAAACTTTAACCTTTCCCAGCTGCATGTCACTGGGATGGTCCACCAGCTTTATTTCATCCACGATATCCAGATGTTTCATCAGCACCGCACATACCAGGCCGTCCAGATCGCCGCGGGTCAGCAGGCGATATTTATTTGTGTTTGCCATATTTTTGATTCCTTGATATTGATTCCCGATTAATATAATAAATTTATAACAAATCAGTCTGCTTATAGCAAGTTGTGATCTGGTTTTTCAAAATGGTTCTGCCTGAAAAATTTGCAAGACGACAGGTCTATCATAATAAAAATAAAATTTCACTAACAGATTTTCCGTATCCCCAAGGAGATTTAGATGACTGCTAAAACTGCCGGCATCATAAAAAGACTGATGGAAAAAGGTGTTGTTATTCCCAATCCGGAAAGCATTGAAATCGGAGAAGACGTTAATCCGGATCGGATTGCAGGGCAGGGGGTTGTCATTCACAGCGGGTGTAAAATTTTCGGGAATCAAACCTTGATTCTCAAAGACACCGTGATCGGACGTGAAGCACCGGCCACCATTGAAAACTGTCAGATCGGGCCGGACGTTAAATTAAACGGCGGTTTTTTTAGAAAAGCGGTTTTTTTAAAAGGGGCTTCCATCGGTTCCTGCGCTCATGTGCGCGAAGGCACCATTTTTGAAGAATCTGCCGGCGCGGCCCACAGCGTGGGGGTTAAGCAAACCATCCTGTTTCCCTGGGTGACCCTGGGCAGCCAGATCAATTTCTGCGACTGCCTGATGGCCGGGGGCACCGGAAAAAAAAATCACAGCGAGGTGGGCAGTTCTTACATCCATTTTAACTTTACCCCCCAGCAGGACAAGGCCACGGCGTCATTGATCGGCGATGTGCCGGCCGGGGTAATGCTCAACCAATCGCCCATATTTTTAGGCGGGCAGGGGGGGCTGGTGGGTCCCAGCCGCCTGGCATACGGGGTGACCATTGCGGCCGGCACCATATTCAGAAAAGATGAACTGCGGGAAAACCGGCTGATTTTCGGCGGGGCCGCCAAAAGCGGCAACATTGCCTACACGCCCGGTGCGTACAGCAATATAAAACGTATTTTTAATAATAATATATATTATATCGCCAGTCTGATGGCATTGAAACAATGGTATCAGCATGTCCGGATACTTTTTTTAGGTGAAGATTTTTCCCGGCCATTATATGAAGGGGCACTGGATAAGCTCGACATGGCAGTGAATGAACGCATTAAAAGACTCACCGATTTCATCCAAAAGATATCCGAATTCACGCCATTGCGGTCGGATGCAATAAAAAAACAACATCAGGCACTTGTCCGAAAATGGCCGAAAATATCTGAAACACTAAAGTTGAAACAACATTTTTCAGGTGATGAGCGGCTTAAAAACAAACTGATCCAATCAGTGCAAAAAATTT
>JAABSL010000266.1 GCA_011390415.1 Desulfobacteraceae bacterium | reverse complement strand
TCTCATCGGGGGCGGCATCGGCCTTTTGGTCCAAAAAACGGTTGTTCCGGAACCACCCGTGGAAAGTTCAGCAAGTGAACAATCCGTGGCCCCGATAAAAACTCAAAAACAAAATGCGTCCCGCCATGAATTCCCGGAACCCGAATCTTCCGCACCCGAATTTCCAAAAATGAACCCGCCAGAACAGGAGACAATTAACGCACCTGCGCCGGAGTTTGAATTTGCAACCCCCCGTGCAGTTTTGGCAAAGAATCAGCCGGAAAGTCAGCCGGAAGCGCCTGAAAACGATTTTTTGGTTCAACCCGATATCAGCGTCAGGCAACCGCCGGGACCCGATGATAAACCCGCGGCCCGCCGGCCGGGTGCGCAAAAAAGCCAGGCCCCGGTGGAAATCCTGGAAGATCCGGCCATCGAACTCCAGGCCATTTCCTGGTCCGCGGATGCGGAAAAACGGATGGCGATTATCAATGGTAAAATTTGCAGGGAAAAGGAACATGTCGCGGGATATGTAATTGACGCCATCAATTCCGAAGATGTCATTGTTTCAAAAGGGTCTGTTTCCGGTAAACTGGTCTTTAAAATCCGGTGACCGGGAAAAAAATGAAAAGCGCAGGATTTTTAAAGTCCTGCGCTTTTCGGTTTTATTCTGACCTATGTTCGGGCTGATTGGATTTTTGCCCGACTAATCCTTGAACAGATTTTTCTGATCCGTGTATCCGGATTCAATACCCAGTGCCTGGCACACCATGTAATCCTGGTCCACCACCACGGATTTATAATTTCCGGCAATCCATTTTCTCTCCGCTTCCCAGTAATCGGGTTTTGGTTTTTTCTCCAGAAGCTTGTTGGCCGTCAGGGTCAAAAGAATGGCCTGATGCCCCTGTTTTTCAAAACAGTCATTGGGCACGGCCGCCCATTCATAAACCGTATCCAGCGGGTCTCCATCGCAGTTAAACCGGTACGGCTGATAGAACGGCGGATCGTCGCAGGTGATGGTTTTATCACTGGATGCGCCGAATTTATCATATACGGTAACTTTTTCATCCGGCCGATGCACCGCAGCAATCAGAGTGAAACCAAACGTCCTTGCCGAATCGATGCTGGTCATAAAGTATTTTTCCGAATCCGTTACCCCTTTGGCCGAGAGTATGGCCTGGAGGTAACCGGTCGCTGTCTCCATGTTCGTAAAGGTCTGGCCGGTGTCGCCGTCCGGGGGGACATTTTTAAAGGGTTTTTTATATGCGTACGTATAGGTATCTTCGATGGTTACCTGCGCATTGGCGGTTTTGAATTCCCTGTCAATAACCTCAAGGGTGGTGTCGGAATAGGCATAATACGGCAGTGCCGGGGCGCCGACATCGAGTCCGCTGGCAATCACATAACTGTAAAGGGGAACGTAATAATATAAAGAGCAGGCAGTCATGCTCATGACAAACAGGATGGACAGGTATTTTAAAAGCTGATTCATGACCGTTTCCTTTCAAGTTTAAACCGATGATACGATAAAGATTAATCGCTGAACCCTGTTGGCAGAAATATGTTAAAAGGTACCCATCATCTGTCAAAAAAACAATAATTTTAAAAGCTATCCTTAAAAAAATGACATTATTGTCCTTTTTTTAACGCGCCGGTTTTTACCGCTCCGAATTGATACTGCTTTCAGAAGGATATCCTTTATCCAGCCAGTAAAAAAAACCTTCATTCAGAATCCCGACTTTACCGTAACCTGCGGCTTTGAGCGTATCGAGCGCTTTGCCGGACAAGGCATGCGGGCAGGCGCAGTAGGTGATGATCCAATAGCTTTCCGGCAAGAGTCCCACGGCATTTTCAACATCGTAAAAAGGGATGGAAATGGCGCCCTTGATATGCGATCGAAGATAGTCACTGGCAGGACGGGCATCAAGGATGATAAAGGATTGTCCCGCTGTATACGCGGCATAGACGTCATCAGCCGCTATAAACCGGTTATCGATCAGGGAAAAATCCGCAGGCGGGTTTTTTCGGTGAATCACTGCCTTTTCCCGGATTGTTTTTGCCAGTTCCTCACTGACCGCCGCCTCGGTTTCTTTAAATGCATCGTCGGTAGTGAACGTCCGGAGGTAGGCCACCACATCATCCGTGTCATGGGTGCTTAAAATATCTTTATAGGCTTTCATCTGGGTGCCCCGGCGTCCGTTGGCAATGGCATATCGGATAAATGCGTCCGTGGCAGTCTCCTGAAAAACCGGATTGTCCAGTTTGGTCGCATCTCCTCCGCTGCCGTATTTGCCGTGGCAGGCTGCGCACCAGCGTTCATACAACTTTGCGCCGTTTTCCGCATTCCCGTTATTTACCGACGTATTGCTTAAATCAACCGAGGGTTCTTTCTGCCATGTGCGCATAAGTGCCACCAGCGCTTCGGCGTCTGCCCGGGAGAAGATGCCGCCTTTGGTAATTCCCCACGCAGACATCGGGGTGCCGGGCCGGCCCCGCAGAATGCCGTCAATAATATAGTCATCACTTGCACTGACCAGAAAATCCTGATTGGCAAGGGCATTGGCGCGATCCGCCCGATATCCTTCACCCTGGTCCCCGTGACACATGGCGCAGTATTTTTCATATAAGGCCGCGCCTTTTATGGCCGGATCGGTGGGCTGCTGCTGGTTTTTTGCAGGCCCGGCGTAAAGATGCTTCGAGCTGAAAGCAGCAATAAGTGCTGAAACGAGCAGGGCGCAGACAATTATGCAGAAAAGATAACGGGGTTTCATTTTGTATATCCTTATTAAATGATTGAAAATAAACCAGGAATCAAATTGCGTAAAGGTAAATTCGAATACCTGGAATGTAATTTCATGAATATAAGCATTCAATCTGATAATACAAAGCAGATGGACTTTGCCCGGTCATATTCCGGCTGGCCAGCAGATTTCATAAAAAAATCCGGGCCCAAAGCCCGGATTTTTGTACGTGATGAAAGCGATCAAAGTTAAGCAGATGCGCTGATTTCAGCCTTCTTTAATTACCGGCCGATTCAGCCATTTTTTTCTTCATTGTATATCGCCCATTTGGCGTCGGTCTCTTTTTGAATATTGTCGATCTGCTCATCAGACAGCGCTTTGAAGCGGACCTGGGTCTTAAGGTAATCCGTCACCGGTTTCCGGTCTTTGCCCAGCAGTTTTTCCGATGCGCCGGTCAGCGCAAAGTTACCGTTTTGGATTTCATACAGATCGAACAATCCGGTTTCAACGGCCAGTTTGCCCAGTTTTACCGTATACCTGGGGTCAAATCCCCAACCGGCCGGGCAGGGGGTGTGCACGTGGATATACTTGGGGCCTTTAATGGTTTTTGCTTTAACGATTTTGTCGTAAAGGTCCAGGGGATAGGAAGCGGATGCCGTGGCCACGTAGTCAATGCCATGGGCCGCGATAATGGCGGGCACGTCCTTTTTCTTCTGGGCCTTGCCGGAAAATGGTGTGGTGGTGGTGATAACCCCCTGCGGGGTGGTGCCGGACCGCTGAACGCCGGTATTCATGTAGGCTTCATTGTCATAGCAGATAAAAATCAGATCTTCACCGCGTTCGCAGGCGCCGGACAGGGCCTGGAGACCGATATCGCTGGTTCCGCCGTCACCTGCCCAGGCCGCAACAATAGTATCCTTGTTTTTTTGTGCCCGCAATGCGCCCAAAACCCCGGTGGCCGCCGCTGCGGTGGAAGCAAATGTAACGTTTAAGCACGGCAGCTGGGTGGCGGCAATGGGATACAAGCCCTGCAAAACGGTCAGGCAGCTGGGGGGAACCACCAGAATGGTGTCTCTTCCCAATGCTTTGAGGCCGATCCGGTAGACGATGGAAAGACCGCATCCCGCACAGGCCCGATTCCCCGGGTGCACCAGTTCGTCTTCCGGCAGATTGAGTATGGTTGTTTTTTCAGTCATTGTTTTTCTCTTACAATTTAATTTTATAATTGTTTTCTTAAATTGTGCTCAAGAAATTGGAAATTTTGTTCAAGTTCAATGAAGGCGAAGATTTTAACCGGAGGAATACAGGTTGTATTTTGAGGATTAAAATCTGAGCCTGAAGCAGAAATTGGGCAAAATAGCCATTTATTGAGTGCAATTTTTACATTTTCAGTCCTATCCATTGCGGCTCATCATCAATGGTTTCCGGATGCCGGCAGGAATTTCTGAAACATTCCACCAGCTGATCGGTTTTAATTTCCCTGCCGCCCAGACCCAGGATGTAATTATGGACCGCGGGTTTTTCCGCTGTGCAGTAAAGGGCGGACTTGATGTCTGCGTACAGCGCGCCCTGGTTTCCATAACTGAGCGCTTTTTCAAAAACAACAACGCCTTTTCGGCGTGACAGGGCAGCCCTGACCGCCTGGTCCGGGAAGGGACGGTATAGCCGAAGTCCCATAACGCCCACCGAAAGCCCTTCCTCCCGCAATATATCCACCACATCCCGGAGATGATAGGAAAGAGATCCCAGGCAGATGGCAACAAAGTCAGCATCATCGCATCTGTATTCTTCAATATAGGGGTTGCCGTTGCGGCCGAATACGCCGGCAAATTTTTGGTCAATGTCTGCCAGCACCTCGATGGCATCGCGCATATCCGTATGCAGATTATGCCGGATTTCCATATATCCGGGCGCCATATCGCCGCGCACATCCGGACGGACGTCCGGCAGCGTCACGGTGTTCAGGTTTGCCGGTTGACCGGATTGCAAGGCATATGCCGGTTTAAACGGGGGCAGAAATTTGTCCACATCCGCCTGTTCCGGTATTTCAAACGGCATGTAGGTATGGGACAGAATATATCCGTCATAACAGACCATGACCGGGACACTGACGGTTTCCGCCAGATAGAAAGCTTTCAGGACCGTATCAATGATCTGCTGGTGATCACAGCAGTAGAGCTGGATCCAGCCGGTATCCCGCTGGGAAATGGCGTCCTGGTGATCGTTCCATACGGTCCAGGGAGCACCGATGCCGCGGTTGACCACGCACATGACAATGGGCAGCCGTGCGCCGGCGGCCCAGTGAAGCTGTTCATTCATATACAGCAAGCCATTGGCGCTGGTGGCCGTAAAGGCTCTGGCGCCGGTACTCGCGGCGGCAATACACACGGCAAGTGCGCTGTGTTCGCTTTCAACCGGAATATATTCCGCGTCCATTTCCCCGGCGTCCACAAATTCGGACAGCTTTTCCGTCAGCGGGGTCTGGGGCGTAATGGGATATGCGGCAACGACCTGAACTCTGGCCAGTTTGACGCCGTTTGCCGCAGCCACATTGCCGGATTCGATAATATGCATATGACTATTTCTCCTCTTCGATGAAGACGGTTTCATCCACCATTGTTATCGCCCCCACGGGGCATTCTTCGGCGCATATCTCACACCCCTTGCAGTATTCATAGTCGATGGTGGGCGGTATGGTGCGGGTAATAACACTATCCGGGCAGAAGAGCCAGCAGGTGAAGCAGGCCTGTTTATTTCTTTTTACCGGAATACATTTATCCAGATCAATTACCGGTCGTTTGACCCGCCAGGAACCGGTCCGGCCGCCGTCACCCGGGCCGGGTTCGCTGTGGGATTTTCGGCAACCGAATTTATCTTTTTTCATTTAATTGCCTCCAACGATTGTATTCTCAAAGGTAACCCGGGCCGCCCGGGAATTTTTTTCCGGATGCTTGCCTTTGAATTCATCTTCAATGGCCCGGGTCAGGGTTTCCATATCGATCAGTCCGCTGGCTTTTGCAAAGGCACCGATGATTCCGGTGTTCACAATTCCGGTGGGAAGTCCGGCTTCACCGGCAATATGGGTGACATCGGCGGTGGCGACTTTCATGCCGTTGAAATCAAAGTCATCCGGGTGTCGCGAGGAATTGATAATAATCAATCCGCCCGGCTTTAGACCGCCGGCCACGTCGACTTCTTCCACAATCAGATGATCCAGCACCACCACCATATCGGGTTGGGTAATCGGGGACAGATCATAGATTTTCTGTTTTGAGATTTGCAATGATGTCAAAACCGGCGCGCCTCTTCTTTCCGTGCCAAACGTGGGGGCCATTACAACCCCGGTATATCCGGAGACAAACGCCGCGTTTGCCACGATTTTGGCGGCAGTAATTGCCCCTTGTCCGCCCCGGCCGTGCCATCTTATTTTAATAATGTCCTGATTCATAATGTGGTCACTTTTTTAAAAATCAATTGGTTAAATATATCCTGTTATTGCAGTACGGTAGCCTTGATACGCCCTAAAGAACATTATTAATAAAAACAGGTTTGTCAAGGTTTTTGATCGATCAATTCAGGGGAACGGGGCGGTGGATTTTTGCGGATTAAATGAAGAAAAGACGGAACTTTCGAATTACACTGGATAAAATTAACGTTAAAGTTAATTTTGCTTGAACATATCAAATAAAACCATTACAAAAAAAATTGGCTGTGAAAAGTGGATTGCAAAAAAATGTTTTTGATCAGGGAATTCGTACGCCTTGATTTTTGATACAGTTTGTGGTTTTATTTTTTTGCTTTAGGGATGCGGAAAAAACCAATATACCTGAATCGCGCCGGATTTTGATTCGTATTCAAGGCGCATCAAAGGGAGCATATCAGGATATATGACCTTTGAGGCAACAAAGAATACGGGTCAAAAGACAAGCAAGGCGGGTATATTCGCTTTTTCCGCTTCCCTTAACTTCCGGCCGCCGAATATTTTTTTTCACTCCATTTTTAAAATATTGGTATAAAATATAAATGATTAAGTAACGGAGAAAGTTATGGAGTTATCAATACAAACAACCGATGCGCTGAAACCGCTGCCAAGGGATGCTGATCTGACATTCGGGACCATTTTTACGGACCATATGTTTAATATGGACTATGATCAGAAAAACGGCTGGCATAACCCGAGAATAGAACCATATCAGCCGATTGTAATGGATCCGTCGACCATGGTGCTCCACTATGGCCAGTCGATTTTTGAAGGGTTGAAGGCATTTAAAACATCTTCCGGACAAATTCAGGTATTCCGGCCGGAGCAGAATTTTGCGCGTTTCAACCGCTCCGCACAGAAATTATGTATGCCGCCCCTGGATGAAGCTTTTGCACTGAAAGCCATGATGGAACTGTTGAAGGTTGATAAACGGTGGGTACCGTCAACACCCGGCACGTCCCTGTACATCCGGCCGACGATCATTGCCATGGACCCGTTTATCGGCGTGCGGGCATCGTACACCTACCGTTTTTTTATTATTATGTCCCCGGTGGGCGCTTACTATAAAGAAGGATTCAATCCGGTTAAAATATGGGTAACGGATCAATACGTCCGGGCCGTTCGCGGCGGCATGGGTGAGGTGAAAACCGCGGGAAATTACGCGGCCAGCCTCTATGCCGGCGAAGAAGCCCACCGCATCGGGTATACCCAGGTGCTGTGGCTCGACGGTGTTGAGCTCAAATACATCGAAGAAGTCGGATCCATGAATATCTTTTTTGTCATTGATGACGAGATCATTACCCCGGCCCTGAGCGGCAGTATTTTGTCCGGCATTACCCGGGACACGGTAAAATTGCTGGCCGAAAAGTGGGGCACGCCGGTCACCGAGCGGCGCATCAGTATTGATGAATTGATTACGGCCCATGAATCGGGAAAACTTCAGGAAGTATTCGGTTCCGGGACGGCTGCGGTCATTTCCCCGGTGGGGGAGATTAAATATAAGGATAAAATCATGAAAGTCGGCGACGGCAGTGTGGGCAAATGGTCTCAAAAGTTTTTCAAGGCCATTACCGATATCCAGTACGGGGTCGCCGAAGATACGGACGGCTGGATTCTGCCGCTGGACTAACTGTTCGGGTATTTATCAGAATTAAAAAACGGCCGCTTGTTTTTCAGGCGGCCGTTTTTGTTTGCCTTTTGTGATCACCATCAGTTCGCTTATGCGTCCCTTGTCTCCCCAAAAAGCATGTTTTCAGGAGTTGACAAAAAATTAATCTGTATTTAGTATAGCAAACAGTGTTTAGAAATTTGTTGCTGGTTTACCTCCCGCGCCGACGGCAAATTCGCGCATTTCCGGATCCCTTTGCTGATTACCTGTAAAACAGGCGGATATCAAAATGGATATGAAAAGAGCGTATTATGAGGATGTCCGGTTCTTTTCCTCGGGTGCCGTGGTCTTCTGGTTTGCCGCACTGATCATCGCCCTCGGCATCTACCCCTTTGTATTTAAAAACTATTATGTCTATGTCGCCAACTATGTGGCCATCAATATCATGGTCGTGGTCGGCCTGAATCTGCTGGTGGGCTATACCGGCCAGATATCCCTGGGCCATGCCGGCTTTTTTGCGGTGGGCGCCTACGGGACCATCGCCCTCATGACGCAGGCCCATTTCCCTTTTCTTGCCGCCCTGATAAGCGCCGGGTTCATCGCGGCAATTCTCGGATTCCTGCTGGGCCTTCCGGCCCTCCGGCTCGAAGGGCCGTATCTGGCCATCGCCACTTTGGGCTTTGGCGTCACCATTACCCAGATCATCGGCAAGATCGACCTGCTCGGCGGGCGTCAGGGGCTCCATGCCCCGGATCTGATAGTTCTGGGCCGGCACCTGAATACGGACCGGGAATTTTATTTTCTGGTGGTGCCGATCACCGTATTGCTGGTTCTGTTTGCCCGGAATCTTACCAAAACCAAGGTCGGAAGAGCGTTTGTGGCGATCCGGGACGCGGAGATCGCCGCGGAAACCATCGGGGTTAATCTGGTGATGTACAAGACCCTGGCGTTTGCCATCAGCGCATTTTACGCCGGCGTGGCCGGCGGCTTATATGCGTTTGTGCTGCGGTTTATCGATCCGGAACTGTTCGGCCTGTTCATGTCCATCATGTTTTTGACCATGGCCGTGGTCGGCGGGCTGGGGTCGGTCATGGGGCCGGTGGCCGGGGCCATGCTGCTGAGCTGGCTGGACCTGGAACTGCGAAACATCCTGAGCGTCCCTTACCTGGGCCAGTGGCTGCGGCAATTATCGGAACAATATTTCTCCCTCACCGGCGTATCGAACATCCAGTTTATCGTTTTCGGGGGCATCCTGATTTTTATTATGATCTTCGAACCGTTGGGGCTTTACGGGTTCTGGATACGAACCAAAAAATACTGGAAAACCTGGCCGTTTTGAAAACCAGGAAACAGGATTTGCCATGATTGATTTGATGCAGATGATCATCAGCGGAATTGCGGTGGGCAGCTCCTATGCATTGATGGGGCTGGGCATGGTGTTGATTTACAAATCTTCCGCCGTTCCCAATTTCGTTCAGGGCGAAATGGCGCTCCTGCCGGTGTTTATTGCCTATATGATTATCGACACCTATGGTTATCCCGTGCATGTGGCGTTTGCCGGGGCCCTTGCCTTTGCCGTGCTGCTCGGCTGTTTTCTGGAATTTGCCATTGTCCGGCGGGCCAAGGAACCCAACGTTATCGGGCTGATTATCATCACCATCGGCATGGAAATGGCGCTTTTGGGACTGGTCTCCTGGAAATTCGGGGCCGACCAGCGAACCATGCCGTTTCCCATTTCCTCCTATGACAGTGTCATGGTCGGCGGCCTGTACATCAGCACGCTGGACTTGCTGACCCTGACGGTGGCCCTGGTGCTGATGACGGGGCTGTTTCTGTTTTTCCGGTTTACCAAATTCGGCGTGGCCATGAAAGCCACCCAGCAGAATGAAGCCGTTGCCCGGCTGATGGGCATCCGGACCCGTCGCGTCAAAATGATGACCTGGGGGATTTCTGCGATGGTGGGAACGGTGGCGGGTCTGCTGATCGCGCCGACCATCATAGAGCCTTATATGATGTGGGACCCGCTGCTCAAAGGGTTTGCCGGCGCGGTGGTCGGCGGGATGACCTCGCTGCCGGGCGCGGTTTTCGGCGCGTATATCGTTGGCATTATCGAGCATCTTTTCGGCGGATATGTATCCATTGAATTCAAGTCCGTTGTGGCCTTTGCGGTGATTGTCATCGTGCTGTGCGTAAAGCCCAGCGGATTGTTTGCAAGGCATTACGTTAAAAAGGTTTAACAGACGGTGAACGGTCCTTTAAAGGGTCGTGGCCGGGGAATTCATCAAAAAACTGCAACCAGGAGGGGATGATGAAAAAGACATTGTTGGCCGCGTTGATCGGCATGACCGTAATGTTCGGGTTCAACGCTGCCGGATATTGCGAAGTCGGGGTGACGGATACGGAAATTCATATCGGCCAGTGGGGGCCGCAAACCGGGCCGGCCGCCGCCTGGGGGGCGGTGGCGCGGGGCACGGATGCCTATTTTAAGTGGATCAACGCCAACGGCGGCATCCACGGACGAAAGCTGGTGCATCATTTTTTTGACGATGCCTATAATCCGGCCAAAACCAAAGCCGGCGTCAAACAGCTTCAGGAGCAGACCGGCATTTTTGCATGGGTGTCCGGCGTGGGCACCGCGCCCGGACTTGCGGTAAAAGAGTATCTTCTGGAAAGAAAAATTCCGTGGGTCGGCCCTTCGAGCGGCTCCCGGCACTGGGTGGACCCGCCGGAAAAGACTATTTTCAATGTTTACCCCCTGTATCTGGGGGACGCGCAGATATTGACCGAATATGCCATTACCAAGCTGGGCAAAAAGAAAATCGCCATTGTTTATCAGAATGACGATTACGGCCGGCAGGGGCTCGAAGGTGCGGAATTTGTGATGAAGGAAAAAGGAATGGCGCTGGTCGCATCCGTGCCTGCGGCCGTCACCGATACGGACATGAAGCCCCATGTCATGAAACTGAAACAATCCGAAGCCGACGCGGTTCTTTTGTTTGTGACACCCGGTGGCGTGGCCCGGCTGATCGGGACGGGCAAGGCCATGCAGTTTGAGCCCCAGTGGCTGAGCACCACCACCTGCGGCGATTTTCCGCTCATGATGGCCATCACCAAGGGACTGTATAAAGGGGTCATCAGCGCCAGTTTCGGAATGGGCCAGCCCACCGGCAATATCGGAGAATTGCAGTCCTCGGATGCCCCGGCCCTTGACCTGCTCGCAACGTACAAAGAGGAAGTGTATGATAAGTATGCGTCCAAGGATGAACGCTGGGGATATACCTTCAGCACCGGCATCGGCCTGTCGGAACCCCTGGTTGAAGCCCTGAAACGGTGCGGCCGGGACCTGACCCGGGAAAAACTGGTCCAGGAACTCGAAGGATTAAAGGACTTTAAGGGGCTGATGGGAAGAATCACCTATGCGCCCTTTGACCCTGAAGATCCCATGTGCCGGATCGGCCAGAACGAAATTTATCTCCAGGAATGCATGGACGGCGGCCAGTCTAAAATTCTGACCGACTGGCAGGAAACCGAGTATATCCCGTCCGGCGAATAATACCCGGCATACGGGATCCGTGGCTTAGTGTAAAAATAAAAAATCGTTCCACCGGAGACGGCAGTTCATGACATTTTTTGCGGTAAACGGTCTTTCCATGCGCTTTGGCGGGTTAAAAGCCATTGATGACGTCTCCTTTGAAGTTCGAGAGGGAGAAGTCTACGCGCTGATCGGCCCCAACGGTGCGGGGAAAACCACGCTTTTTAACTGCATTAACGGTATTTATCCGCCGACCAGGGGCACGGTGATTTTTAAAGATAAGAACCTTTGCGGAAAAAAACCGGACCGGATCGCAAAAATCGGCATTGCCCGGACATTTCAGAATATCGAACTCTTCGCCCACATGAACACCATGGAAAATATCATGCTGGGCCGGCATCGGTTTATGAAAACCGGGGTGTTTCACGGCGGGCTGATGTGGGGACGGCGATCGTTTGCCGGGAAAGAAGAGATTCGTCACCGCCGCAAGGTGGAGGAGATCATCGACCTGCTCGAACTCCAGTCGGTGCGTAAAAATATGGTGGGCGGGCTTCCCTACGGCATTCAGAAAAAAATCGAGCTCGGTCGTGCCCTGGCAGCGGAGCCGTCCTTGCTGCTGCTCGATGAACCCTGCGCGGGCATGAATACCGAAGAAAAACAGGATATGATTTTCTGGATCAGGGACATTCAGGACGAACTCGGCATTACGATCCTGCTTATCGAACACGACATGAACATGGTGATGGATATTTCCGACCGGATTCTGGCGATCAATTTCGGCCAGGTCATCGCAGAAGGAACCCCCGACGAGGTTCAAAGGCATCCGGAAGTGCTCAAAGCCTATCTTGGCGAAGACGGGACAACATAGAAGCGGAAAAATCGGAGCAGCCGGTGAGCGCATTACTTGAAATCAGAAATATTGAAACCTGGTACGACCTGGTCTATGCCATCCGGGGTGTTTCCCTGAGTGTCGAGGAAGGCACCATCACCGCAATCCTCGGTAACAACGGGGCCGGGAAAACCACCATTCTGCGAACCGTCATGGGGCTGATTACGGATCAGCCGGACAAAGGTGAAATCGAATTTAATGGGCATCGCATCGACGGAATGGACACCGAAAAGATCGTCCGGCTCGGAATATCCTGTGTTCCCGAAGGCCGGGAGGTTTTCGAGGAGCTGACGGTCCGGGAGAATCTCATGATGGGCGCTTATATCCGTAAAGACAAAAAAGAAATCCAAAAAGACGTCGAGCGGGTTTTTGCCTATTTCCCGGTGCTTTCCGACCGCGTCAACCAGTGGGCGGGCTTCCTGTCCGGCGGTGAACAGCAGATGCTGGCCATCGGACGCGCCCTGATGAGCCGGCCCCGGCTGCTGCTGCTTGACGAGCCGTCGCTGGGGCTTTCCCCGTTGCTGGTCGGAGAGATTTTCGATATCATCGGCCGGATCAACCGGGAAGGGGTCACGATCCTGCTCGTGGAACAGAACGCGAAAAAGGCCCTGGACGTGTCGGATAACGCTTTGATTCTTGAAAACGGACGGTTTGTTCTCAAAGGAAAATCGAGAGACCTGATGAAAGATGACAATGTAAAAGAATTTTACATGGGGGTCCGGTCCCAGGCATCCGTCAAAGGGTACCAGCGCTGGAAACGGAAAAAAGTATGGCGATAGACGCAAAAAACGCAAAACCGAGCGGGGCGTCCACGACCCCTGATGTTTTCAACCGGACCGTCCGTGAAAAAGGCGATCGGGTGGCCATGCGCCATAAAAAACTGGGGCTGTGGCACGACATTTCCTGGAATCAGTATCAAGAGACCGCCCGGCATATCGGATGTGCCCTTATCGATATGGGACTGCAAAAAGGCGATCATGTGGCCATTATCGGTGACAACTGCCCCGAATGGGTGATGATCGATATGGGGGTGCAATGTGCCGGCGGCGTGGCCGTGGGCGTCTATACCACCAATGCGTGGCAGGAAGTGGAATATGTTGTCGCCCATTCCGAGTCTGTGTTCCTGTTTGCGGAAAACGAAGAACAGCTTGATAAATGGCTTAATTTCCGGGACAACGTTCCGAATCTTAAAAAAGTCATCGTATGGGATGTCAAAGGGTTGCGGGAATTTTCGGACCCGATGGTGATCTCCTATGCCGGGCTGGTTGACCACGGCAGAACGCTTGCCAGCCAGGAGGTTCTGGAAGCGCGCAGCAGGAGTCTGTCGCCTGATGATCTGTGCGTGCTGATTTATACGTCAGGGACCACCGGGCCGCCCAAAGGCGCCATGCTGACCCATCGAAACGTTACCTGGATGGCCGAGGCCATCGAAATCCACAATCCCATGCACGATCAGGACGAGGTACTTTCTTTTCTGCCGTTGTGCCATATTTTTGAACGCCTGTTTTCCGTATTCGCTCACCTCCGACATGGTTATGTCGTTAATTTTGTTGAAAAACCGGATACTGTCACCGACAATATGGTGGAAGTTTCCCCCACCGTCGGGTATGCGGTGCCGCGCATCTGGGAAAAATATTATTCCGGAATCCGCATCCGAATGACCGATGCCACGCGCCTGAAGCGGCTGGTGTTCGCCATGGCGTTGAAGGCGGGGCGACAGCGGGCAACGCTTAAAATGAATTCTCAACCGGTGCCGGTGTGGCTGGAAATTCTTTTTCGGATGGCGCATTTCGCCGTATTCCGGAAACTAAAGGAGCGCGTGGGGTTTGAGCGCATCCGGGTCGCCTATTCCGGGGCTGCGCCCATCTCCCCGAAGGTGCTGCATTTTTTTACGTCCATCGGCGTAAACCTGGTGGAAGGCTACGGCCAGACCGAAGGCACGGGCGTTACGTGCACCTCGCCGGTGGGCCGGGCAAAATTCGGGACCGTGGGCACGCCGGTGCCGGGCACTGAAGTAAAAATCGCGGCAGACGGCGAGATCCTGGTCAGATCCCCCGGGGTGTTTGCCGGTTATTTCAAAAACGAAGACGCCACCCGGCAAACCATAGTGGACGGATGGCTCTGTTCCGGCGATGTGGGCGTCATGGATGCGGACGGATTTCTCAAAATCACGGACCGCAAAAAAGACATTATCATTACCGCCGGCGGCAAAAACATTTCTCCCCAGTATATTGAAAATATGCTCAAAGCGAGTATTTACATCAACGATGCCGTGGTGATCGGGGACCGGCGAAAATTTTTGAGTGCGCTCATCATGATCGATGAAGACAATGTGGTGAAATTTGCCCAGGAGAATAAAATTCAGTTTTCCACCTACCGGGACCTGACCCAGAGCCAGCGGGTGACGGCCTTGATTCAATCCGAGGTGGACGAGGTGAACCAGGCCCTGGCCCGGGTGGAGAACATCCGGAAATTTACCATCCTGCCCAAAAAACTCTACGAAGAAGACGGGGAGGTCACCCCCACCATGAAGGTCAAGCGCAGCTATGTGAACCGGGCGTTTGCCGAAATAATTGAAGCGATGTATCAATAAACTAAGCTAATTTTTCTTGACGAATTTTTGCAGCGCGCTAAAGTAAATAATAACAGGCGAGCGTTTTTTGCATGTTCTCTCCATTTTTTGGGCAGGGTCCGGTGATACCGGGTCCTGCCTTTTTTGGCGGCGCCATCTTGTCAGATAATGCCGTGCAGCGGTCCTCCTTTTTTACCCAGTTCATCAACCCGGGCGGTGACGGCCGGATCTTCGACCAGGGGCGGTGCGTGATGCGGCTTTAAGCGCGCGTCAATAATCAGCGGGCCTTCGCATCCCCAGTGTTTGAAACGAATAAAACTGTCGACGCCGTAAATATCATGGGAGGGGTTGGAGCGGGTAAAAGTGGTCCATAGAAAATTATTCAACGTTCCGGCCGTAAATCCGGCATCATCAGCCAGAACCATCAGCGGCAGTTCGTTTTTTTGTTTCAGTTCCCGCAGGTGCTGCGTTAACGTATTGATTTGGTTTGCAGCGGCCTCCATATCGGAAAAGGGCCGGGTTCCGATGATCAGGACGCCGGGCATGGCCATTTCAGGACGTGAAAATCCCTCCGGCAGCGAAAGTTCTGCGGGAACCGACTTCATCAGGTCTCTTTTGGCAGGCCCGGCAGCCGCAATAACGACTTTGGAACCCTGGTTCAGGCCGGTGCCGGAATAATCTAAGGTATCCATGGTGGTTTCGGTCTGAAAATGCAGATCGGTCCGCCAGTCCACCCGTTCCAGCACATGCTGAAAATAATCCTGGATGTTGTGGATATCCAGGCGGGGATTGTCTTCATATGCCGTGATGAGCAGATACTTGGCCAGGGCGCAGGCCCCGAACCCCAGCAGGGCGTTTGAAATTTTCAGCAGTTCCCGGGGCGTTCGTCTGCCGTTAATTCGATCATAGGGGACATAGCGTTCCCGGCCGATGGCCAAAAGCAGGGGGTGAACCCCGGCAGCGTCCACGGCATGAATGGCTTCCACGCCGGCTATGGATTTGGGGACCATGGGGCCGGTGATTTCATGAATGAGCTGACCGAACACCGTATCCTCCTGAGGAGGTCGGCCCACCACGGTAAACGGCCACACCGCATTTGCCCGGTGATATACCTTGTCCACGTGAATCACCGGAAACGGATGGGCCAGGCTGTAATATCCCAGATGATCGCCAAAAGGACCTTCGGGTTTGGTCTCCCCGGGAATGACCGTGCCGGTGATGCAGAAATCCGCATCCGCTGACAGGGTGAATTCGTCTTTTTTCATGTATCGAAACCTTCTGCCGGCCATTGCCCCGGCAAAGGTTACCTCCGGCATACCTTCGGGAAGGGGCATAACCGCGGAAAATGCATGGGAGGGGGGGCCGCCCACAAAAACGCTCACCCGCAGGGGCTGGTTTTTTTCAAGGGCCGCGGCATGATGTCCTGCGATATCCCTGCGGATCTGGTAATGCAGGCCGATTTCCCGGTTGGTCTGATATTGGTTTCCGGACAGCTGAATACGGTACATCCCTAAATTAGAGCGCATGATCCCCGGCTGCATCTGATTTTCGGAATAGACCTGGGGCAGCAGGATAAACGGGCCGCCGTCCTCGGGCCAGCATTTGATGCGGGGCAGCTGGTCGATGGTGGTGGTGTTTTGAAATACCGCACCGGATGGGACTTTTTTCGGCAGCATGTGCCAGAGGGTTGCGGGCAGATTCAGGTATTTATGGGGGGATTTTAAAAATTGAAACGGATCGGCATTCAGTTCGATCAGCCGCCGGACCTTTGACAGGGTGTTTCTGAAAATGAATCGGGCGCGATCCAATGTGCCGAAAATGTTGGATACGGCGGGGAACCGGGAGCCTTTGACGGATTCGAAAAATATGGCCGGGCCGGCGGCGGCATAAACCCGGCGCTGGATTTCCGCCATTTCAAGATCCGGATCAACGCTTTGTCTGATGCGGACCAGGTGCCCGTGCCGGTCCAGATCCTCCACGACATCTCTGGTGCATGTGTAAGTCATTTAAATAATCGGTCCTTTAAATAATTGGTCCTTGTTGAGCGTTTCGCGAAAACCGAATTCAACGGCGTTGTCCATAAAAAAGATCAAATCCGGTTTAAAACAATAGAGCGTTGCGCGAAATTGTTTTGAAAAATCACCTAACCCGATCTTTTTTATACCGGAAAAAAAGGTTTTAATTAACGGAAATTTTTTTGTATATGCGAAAACCGCTCCGGATGCTTCCGCGCTGCCGGACACAATTAAAATTTTACCGGCCATCTGCAGGCCGGTAAAATTCTGCCAGGACTCATTTTCCATATAAATTGCGCTGGCCGCGGTTCCGGATGCCAGGCTTTCTCTGATATGCCGGGATTCCGGGCTGGAAAAAAAGTAAAACCCGTCCCCGTGGTTTACGTAATATACCGGTGCGGCCCAGGGATTGTTGTCTGCAGCCGTCGCAAGGGTCATGCTTTGGCCTTGCTGAATCAGATTCCTTGCTTTTGCGATGATGCGGCTGTTTTGTTCTTCTGCCATGGGCCGTTTACCTTGCGTTTTGTGCAGTTTTTATGAATTCAACAGGGCCGCGCCCATTGCCTGGCCAAGGGAGATTCCCCCGTCATTGGGCGGAACGCGCTGATGCCAGTAAACGGCAAACCCTGCGTCTGTCAGCCGGGCCACGGTTTTTTCCGTAAGATACCGGTTCTGAAAACACCCGCCGCTGAGCACGACCCGTTTTTCACCTGTTTTTCTAGCGATTTGAACTGCGGCTTCGGACAGGGTATTGTGGAATATTGCTGAAATTATTGCCACCGGCATTTGACGGGAAATATCATCTAAAATACCCCGGATCATCGGATCCCAGTCGACAATAATGGGCTGGGGCGATGTGTTGTGATCAGAAGCCGGCGCAGCAGAAAAATCCACCGGGGCAGCAGAAAATTTTAACGGATAGGTTTTGCCGGTCTTGACTGTTTCTGCCAAAAATTCAAGGGCCATGGCCGCCTGTCCTTCAAACTGGCTGTATCGGGCAACATCCAGAATTGCGGCCACCGCGTCGAAGATTCTGCCCAGGCTCGATGTGACAGGGGAATTGAGGCGCTTTTTGATCATGGCCTTAAGCATGCCGCGTTCCGGATCGGAAAATGACCTCACCGCTGTCAGTGACGGATTGGAAAACAGATCATTTCCAAATATTTCATACAGCAGCCCCACGGCACAGCGTCTGGGTTCACGGATGGCTTTTTCGCCGCCGGGCAGGGAAAATGTGCGCCAGTGGGCAGCGCGGTCAAAGCCATGGGCGTTGATTTTTAAAAATTCACCTCCCCAGATGGTGCCGTCCGGGCCGTATCCGGTGCCGTCCCAGGCAACGCCCAGTGCGGGCGGGTGAAGATGATTGTCTGCCATACACGATAAAATATGCGCAAAATGATGCTGGATGTTTATAACGGGAAGGTCTGTGCTTTTGGCGAACTGGCTGGATAAATATCCCGGATGAAGATCTGCGGCAATTGTTTTGGCCGGTGCATCATAAAGGGTTTGAAAATCTGCGATGACTTTTTTAAATGCGTCAAAGGCCTTGGGCGACTCCAGGTCCCCGATGTGCTGACTGACAAATACATTGCTGCTGCGTGCCAGCGCCACGGTGTTTTTTAAATGCGCGCCCACGGCAATGCAATTGTTGACGGGAAATTGAATATTCACCGGCAAGGGCGCAAACCCCCGGGCCCGGCGCATTACCTGCTGCCGCCCCATCCGGACGCAGACAATGGAATCATCCACATGCCGTGCAATGGGCCGGTTGTGTACCAGAAAAAAGTCGCACATGCCGGTGCGTCCCAGCCGGTCAACTGCCTCATTTTCATCAATGCAGATGGGCTCCTCGGAAATATTGCCGCTGGTGGCAATCACCGGAAAATTGAGCTTTGCCATGAGTATATGATGCAAAGGGGTATAGGGCAGCATAATGCCGAAGTAGGGATTTTGCGGAGCGACCGAAGCGGCGATTGACACGGTGGTGGTTTGTGCGCCGTTACGTCCGTCCTTGCGGGCGCGCAGCAGCACAATGGGGGCTTCCGGAGAAGTCAGCAGGCGTTTTTCAAGCGCGTTCGCATGACAGCGGGTTTCAATGGCTTCCAGGGACGGAAACATCATGGCCAAGGGTTTGTGCTCCCGTTGTTTTTTCCGGCGCAGGCGCCTGACCGCATCTTCATTGCCGGCGTCGGCCATCAGGTGAAATCCGCCAATGCCTTTGACCGCAACAATGCGGCCGTCATGGATGGCCTCGGCCGCGTCTGTTATTGCCTGGTGCATGGATGTCAAATGGGTTCCGTTACTGTCCCAAAATCGCACCTGCGGCCCGCAGTCCGGGCAGGCATTGGGCTGGGCGTGAAATCGCCGGTTCCGGGGATCGGTGTATTCCGCCCGGCAGTGGTCGCACATGACAAAATCCGCCATGGTGGTATGGGGGCGGTCATAGGGTAGTCCGGTGATAATGCTGAACCGGGGCCCGCAATTGGTGCAGTTGGTAAACGGATACAGATAGCGCCGGTTTTGCGGGTCAAATATCTCGGCAAGGCAGTCCGGACAGGTGCGGATATCCGGAAGAATCAGGGCGGTCTTGCTTCCCTTCGCATCACTGGTGCGGACTTCAAAAGAAGTGAACCCCTTTGGGTCCAGAAAGGCGGACTCAAGGCTTTGAATGAAAGATAACGCCGGCTTTTCTTTTTCAAGGCAAAGCAGAAACGTATTTAAAAGGTCCGCATTGCCTTCAATATCAATCACCACTCCCTGGGCGGAATTGATGACCCAGCCTTTCAACCCCATGGATTCGGCAAGCCTGAACACAAACGGCCGGAACCCCACGCCCTGCACCGCTCCCTGGATGATGATGTTCATCCGGCGGTTCATATTTTTTATTTCGTTGTCGATCATTTTTTTCACGGGCATCCACTTTCAGTTGGATATTTTTATCAGATAATCCATCTTTATACAAGTGTCAGGGAACGCTTCGCGCACCCTGACCTACGGCAAAAAGACCTTTTTCGGCCTTGATCATTGTTCCGGCCACTGCCACCGTAAGGGCGTATGGCATACGCCCTTTTATGAAATATATCATTTTGAGGTTGAACCGGGATGGGTGAATGTTTTCCATGGGCGAATGCCATTCGCCCCTACGGGCAAAATCATTATTGTCCAAAACGATGATCAAGGTCCTTTTTTTGTAGGTCAGGGTGTCCCGTCTGTTTGGGACTCCCTGACACATTTCTTATACGCGAAGCGTTTATTCTTTCTCGATTTTCAATCCCAGGGCAATGCCTGGGGATTAATTGAAAAATCAAAGAATTTGACAAAATCATTTGTCCGGCGTAATTTCTTTTACTTTTAATTGTTTCCATCCAAATGTGAATATTTCCGCGGGAGCACATGTCAACGCTTGCAGTTCCTGAAACACCCCATGCATCACCCACACTGACCCTTTTTGTGGTGGCGTCGGTCCAGTTTCTGACACCGTTTATGATGTCGGCCATGGGGGTGGCCCTTCCGGCCATTGGCCGGGAATTTAATGCCGGGGCCGTCCATCTGGGCCTGATCGAGATGGTTTATATTCTGGCGGTTACGGTGTTTCTGCTGCCGGCCGGGCGTTTTGCCGATATTCACGGCCGCAAAAAGGTATTTATCGCCGGTGCCTCGGTGATGACTGCCGCCACGCTGCTGCTGGCCATGTCCATGAATATCCGGTTTTTTATTATCCTGCGGTTTTTTCAGGGCCTGGGTGCGGCCATGATCACTTCCACCTCCGTGGCCATCATCACATCGGTCATGCCCCGCAAAAAACTCGGTCAGGCCATGGGCATTATTATCGCCTGCGTATATATCGGGCTTTCCGCCGGGCCGACCCTGGCCGGCGTCATGATCACCCATTTCGGGTGGCGATGGATTTTTTATGCCGCGGTTCCGGTTGAACTCGCAGCCCTTTTGCTGACCCTTTTCAAGCTGACGGGAGAATGGGCCGATGCCCGGGGACAGCGGTTTGACTGGCTGGGCAGCCTGATTTATATGAGCGCTTTGTTTTTCCTGATTTTCGGGGTCACCGGACTCAAGGAAACAGCTTCGGCTCCCTGGTTTGCCGCGGCCGGATGTGCAGGGCTGGTGCTGTTTCTTTTTTTTGAGTCAAAAAGCGCTTCGCCCCTGCTGGATGTTCATCTGCTGGCCACCAACCGGGTATTTACCTTTAGCAATATCGCCACCTGGATCAATTATGCATCCAGTTTCGGCATCCTCTTTTTCTTCAGCATTTATCTGCAATCGGTCAAGGGGTTCTCCGCCCAGACAGCGGGTTTTATTCTGGTCACTCAGCCCGTTGTTCAGGCCGTGTTTTCGCCCATTTCCGGCCGCCTGGCCGACCGGTATCCTCCCGCCTATATTGCCACCATCGGCATGGCGATTTGTACGGCAGCGCTGATGATTGCGTCATTTGTCACAGCAACCACGACCATGCCCGTGATTTTTATGATCCTGGCCCTGATCGGCCTGGGGTTCGGCATTTTTTCATCCCCGAACACGACCGCCATCATGAGCAGTGTGGGACCGGAACATTACGGGATTGCCGCAAGCTTTATGGCCACCATGCGGGGTGCGGGAATGCTTGCCGCCATGGCCATCATTACCGCCATTTTAGCGGTTTTTATGGGAGATCTTCCGGTCTCGAGGCAAACAAGTGGCGCATTTATCATCAGCATGCATACGGCCTTTATATATTTCAGCATAATGTGCGCCATCGGGGTCGGCTTTTCCTTTGCCCGGTTTGAGGGCCCTGGAAAGAAATAATTATCCCAAAACAAGTGTTTGTTAGAATAAAATTATTGCTTGACATCTTAATCCGCAGAAGATTAATTATTTACTTTCAATTAAAGGCAGAAGCCTTTTCGCTCTTTAATGTCAATGATGCATAAAATGCACCCGACTTTTGAGCAACTTGTATTTTTTCGGTTCAACTGAACCGAAACGGATTACCGGAAAAATTTAAATAACGTGCCGCTGACTGCGGCAGCCCGATATAAAAAGCCACGAAGGCAGCAGGAAGATCGAAATCTTCCGTGCATTCGTGGCTTTTTTTTTGTCCCGGCGTCCCGGCAACTGCTGATTCAGGAAGAGGAAAAAATTATAAAAATGTTAAATTCGTATTCGGCTGTTTTTTTGATTATGTTGATTATCGGGTTGTTTGTTCCCCAAATCGGTGGGGCGGGTGATCCGGAAAATAAGGTTTACAAACTCGATGCCATTGTGGTGTCCACCAGCCGGAATGAAATTCCGGTATATGATGCGCCGCAAAGTGTCACCGTGCTGGACAGCGGGGAAATCATGGCCCTGCCGTTTGAGCGGTTGGAAGACATCGTCCGGAGCGTGCCGGGGGTGTATAACACCCGGCATTACGGCACCCAGACCAGCGGCGTATCCAATCCCCTGACCATCCGCGGCGTGGGCGGAAATCGGGTGCTGGTACTGGTGGACGGCGTGCCCCGGAATGATAATTTCAACAACGCCATTG
>JAABSL010000265.1 GCA_011390415.1 Desulfobacteraceae bacterium | reverse complement strand
GTTCGCTGTATGCCATGTACAATGCGGGGCCGGGTGGATTTTCCAGGTATGTTAAACGCCGGAGCAGTGGTAATTTCAACAAAATAGACGCGCATTTCAGGGAAAAATATATCTGGGTGAAGGGCGGGAAGTGGGATCGGCTGCGCGATTGTTTTTGACGCTTCCGTAAAAAGTCCATTTTCGGCGTTGCGCTTCATCTCTCGTCATTCAACGTACGACCAGGTACTTATCATTTCTCGAGATTTGCGCGCCTTGAAACTGAAGCTTTTTACGAAACCGTCTGGAGCTGTTAATTCAGATGATTTTTGTCAACCGACGTTGCACGGGGTCGACGGAGAATCAGGTGCAGTGTTTTCCGTTTCGCCGATTTTTGCCCTTTTCTTGATTTTCACAATTTCCGGCCGGTATTTGCCGGTTTTTCTGGCTTTTTTATCCATTAATTTAACCACTGCCAGAGAAGCAAAGAAAAAGGAAAAGCCCATGAAAGCGGACATGGCAGACGGATCTGCGCCAAAGTTTTGCGCCATGCGTTCTCCCAGCAGGGCACCGAAAATCATCACGATAACCGGAAACACGTAAAGCAGAAAAGAGAGTTTAAAGAGCTGGCTGGTGGCAAAGGTCACAATCACCGTATCTCCCAACTGGGCGTTTACGGTATTGAGCGCCTCGACTTCCATGATTTTCGGACTGCCGCCGGTGCTGTGACAGGTATTTTTTTCCCCACAGGATTCGCAGGCCGTCATCTGCCGGGTTTTTATCATGGCAGTGGTCTCATTTATTTTTATGATGGTGCCTTCTTCTGTGGCCATATAATATCCTTACCGTTAACGGATGCTGATTTTTATCAAAAAAGTTTATTATCTACTAATTAAGCACTCTGGTGGGCATGTCAAGCGGGCAGGGGAGCTTAAAAAGCAGATGGAAGGCGGTGTGCCTTCCATCTGCAGACTGTTATTTAAAAAATCGATAAAAAATCAGGAGGCTTCCCGGATCTTGATTGAATTATTCACCGTCTGGTCGGAATAGCAGATCAACCCGCACCGCAGACAACGGTTCGCCTCGGCAAGGGCCATGGGTTCGGTAAATCCTTTTTCAAGTTCAGGGGCATGATCCGGTATGTCGCTGATATTATTCAAGGGCATGATCTGCCGCGCGCCGGGCGTGATGTTTTCCACATGGTCCACATTCTGAACAGACGTTTGCCGTGTTAATGTGTGGTCCGGAAGTTCCAGATCCATATCATAGAGGATTTTGTGAATGGTGGCAGCACCCCGGCGCCCGCCGCCGATGGCCCGGATGGCGGCGGAAAAGTCCGTGATGACATCGCCGGGGGTCAGCAGACCGTTTGACAGGCCGGCATCCGGATGTTTGTGAGAGGCAGCAGCGATCCATTCCAATTGATCGGCCGGCGGTTTCGGTTTCTCAGCTTCAGTTTCGTCTTCGGTTTCCGGTTTTGGTAAAGAGAACACCAGCTCGGGCAGGCGGCCGGACTCCAGGATCAGGGTGTCCGCATCAATTGCTGTGTCGCCGTTAATGGTAATACCCGTCAGATGCTCTCCTTTCCCGGCAAGACCCGTGATTATGGAATCAAACAAGACGGTAACGCCGTCTTCTGCAAGGGTTTTGATTTCTGCTTCGTCGAGGCCGGCCGTCTCTTCCGGGTTTTTGAAAACAACGCTTACTTTTTCCGCTCCTAAGGTTTTGCAGGTTTTTACGGCATCGGCAGTGAGTCTGCCGCTTTCGGCAATCACCGCTTTTTTGCCGATATTTAACCCGTATTTATTCTCCGCACCGGTTTTTAAAAGATCGATTAAGAGAAATGTGCCGGGAACGGCTTCTTCCGGAGGCGCGTCCTTGAGCCGTTCGGTCCGGCTGTCCCATCCCCCGGCGGCCAGGAAGACGGATTCATATTCATCGGCCAGCAGCGAGGCGACGGTAAAATCCTTGCCCAGGGTCTGGCCGGTGCGGGTTTCAACGCCCATTTCAACGATTCCGGCAATATCCCAGTCCAGAATGTTGTGGGGAAGCCGGTACTGGGCAATGGCGGTTCTCAGTAAGCCGCCGAGCTGATCCGTGGCTTCAAATACTGTCGGGGAATGGCCCAGTCGCGCGCTAAAAAATGCAGTGGACAGACCTTCCACACCGCCGCCCACTACTGCAATGCGGCGGCCGGTTTCAGGGGCTTTGAACGGCAGCACCCGGTCATTGTTTTCCATTTCATAGTCCGCTGCAAAGCGTTTTAAAAAGTTGATGGCCACCGGTTCGTCGATTAACTGCCGGCGGCAGTCGGTTTCGCAGGGCCGGGGGCAGATTCTGCCGATCACCGTGGGAAACGGATTTCTTTCCTTAATCACCTGCACGGCTTTATGGTAATTTTTTTCGGCAATCTGATGGATGTATTCACTGATGTTGATGCCGGCCGGACAGGCGCGCTGGCAGGGGGTGGT
>JAABSL010000264.1 GCA_011390415.1 Desulfobacteraceae bacterium | reverse complement strand
TGGTTTTCACCGGACTGGAAGACCCCTTTGCCATCATTGCCACCACCCCGGAGGAATCCACCCCCCCGGACAAAAACGCCCCCAGGGGCACCTCGCTGATCATCCGGATCTTTGTGGCTTCTTCCAAAATATTGACCAGGTCCTCCATCATCTGCGATTCCCCCAGCCCGTTGTCCGGGAAAAAAGATAGATCCCAATAGGACTGTACCTGAATCGCATCCGCCGTCACCAGTGCCCAGTGCCCGGCCGGCAACTTATTGATGGATGTGAAAATGGTTTTCGGGGCCGGCACATACAGCAAGGACAGATAATCATAAAAAGCGGTATAATCGATCTGCCGGGAAACCTCCGGCATCTCCAGTATCGCTTTGATTTCAGAGCCGAAAACAAACCGCTTGGGATCATCCAGATAATACAGCGGCTTTTTGCCCACCCGGTCCCGGGCCAGCCACAGTTGCTGCTTGTTCTCATCCCACACCGCAAAGGCAAACATGCCCCGCAGCTTTTTGACCGCATCGGTTCCCCATTCTTCATACGCATGCACAATAGCTTCGGTATCGGAATTTGTGCGGAACTTATGGCCTTTTGTCTCCAGCTCCCGGATCAGATCCTGAAAATTGTAGATCTCTCCATTAAATGAAATCCACACGCTGCCATCTTCATTGCTCAGCGGCTGCTGGCCGGTGGCAAGGTCAATGATGCTCAACCGCCGGTGTCCCAGGCCCACAAATTTCTTTTCATTGATGAAATAGCCTTCTTCATCCGGGCCGCGGTGTGTCAATGACCGGGTCATCGCTTCCAAAACAATTTTTTCGACTTTTTGTCTCTTTTTATATAAGAATCCTGCGATACCGCACAAAGTGATCATCTCCTATTCATGGCGCAAAGTTACCATTGGTACTCAGCTTTGAGTTTCGGCCAAATGTTTTCCCAGGAATGGTCGTTCGCAACCCGTCTAGCATTTGCCGCCAATTTTCTCCCAAGATCCGGATCACATGCCAAACGAAGCATCTCCTTTGCAAGCGTTTTATGGTCACCTGGTTCGACAAGGATGCCGGTGACGCGGTTTTCCACCAGATAAGGGATGCCGCCCGCTGAGGTTGAAACCACCGGCAGCCCGCTTGAAAACGCCTCCAGAAGACTGATGGGATAATTATCCACAATGGAGGAATTGACATATATATCATGCATGGTCAAATAAACTGGTATATCATGTGCATCGATTTTTCCCAAAAAGGCAACGCTTCCGGCAAGATCCGATGCATCTACGAAATCCACGATCTCTTTTTTCAAGCTTCCTTCGCCAATCAGTGTTAAAAATGAATCCGGAAGCTCATTTTTTACCAGTCGAAACCCTTTTACAAGTGTTAGGATATCGTAATAAGCTTCAAAATTTCTCGTGCAGATGAATTTGACGTTTTTTTCATAATCCGGCGGTTCGAATCGAAATCTTTCCATTTCTGATATATTCGGTATAATCTTTGTTTCAACCCCTACTTTGTGAAATATCGATTTCAGATAGCCGCTTGGTACAACAGTGGCATCGGCAAGTTTGAAAATCCACAGAAAATGTCTTGCAAATCCCTGAAAAAACGATGCCGCCTCTCCGCCACGATAATTGAACACCACCCGTTTATTTAAAAGCCTTCCGATAATAACCGCCGGGACGACATTCAAATAAAAATAGATATGGGAACAGGCAAGGATATGGATCGTATCGCACGCGTGGATTGACCGGGCAACACCTGCCATATACACAAGCCATTTTCCGATCGTCCTGAACACCGGAAAGGTCCAAATGTCCGTGAAAAATAATGTTGGCACCTTGTTTGTCGGAACCAGCTCCACGGAAACACCGATCTCAGAAAGACGTCGGGAGAGCAATCTCGCTTGGTTCGCCATGCCGCCAAAGGGAGGCGGTTCCGGTGCGATCAGGAGAATTTTTCGCATAATGATAGTTTCAAGTTGATTTCTTTTTCAACTATTTCCCGAGTCAGTACAAGTAGCGCCATCAAATGGTATGGCAAATCAAAATAAGCCATTCCGAGAAAAGCTCCGCCAGCAGCATATCCAATCAGACTCACCTGAATCATTTTCGCAAGTTCCCCGGCCCAATCAAGATCAGGATGACCTTTAGAATTTTTTATGATAAATATTGAATTAGCCCAACTTAAAATTCCAATTAACAGAAATAGAACCAATCCAATAAAACCATGCTCGCCTAAAACCTCAAAATAAATGCTGTGCGCGTCATGAAAATCCGAGGGATTTGGAGCATAGACTTGAAATAAATCCTTTGAAAAAGCTTCAAATCCACCCCCGATAAAATTGTCTGAAGCTAAGTTGTACGCAAAATGCCATGCATTAATCCTCCCCATTGCTGAGGCATCCTCATCATATTCTTTTATGGTTGACATACGATCGAAAAACTTCTGAGGCATCATGGAAAGTATT
>JAABSL010000263.1 GCA_011390415.1 Desulfobacteraceae bacterium | reverse complement strand
GGGCTAACGACCATAATCAGCGGTGGCGCCAATGAACTTGCCGCGTCGGCGTCGCCACCCGCTGAATTATTTTGTTGAACGAAGCCGCTGACGCGGCGGGAAAAGCAAAAATAGTGTATGCTCCCTTTATGTGTCCAATTCCGGGCACTTATAAAAAAGGAGTATACCATGAAACAAACAGAAGTAAATCGATTTAACGAGCTTTATCAACGACACGTCAGATTACTCAAGCTTCAGGGCAAAAGTCAGAAGACCATTGATGCCTATTCCCGCTCTGTCCGGCGGATCAGAGATCATTTTGATTGCTGCCCGGACCAATTGACCCTGGATCAGCTGGAAGCCTATTTCGGCGAACTGGTCGAAACCCATTCATGGAGCACCATCAAAATCGACCGGAATGGTCTGCAATTCTTCTGGCGGCACACCCTTGGCCGGGACTGGGAATGGTTTAAAATTATCAAACCGCCCAAGATAAAAACACTCCCGGATATCCTCACTCCAAAAGAAATCGAAAAAATCATCGGGAAAACCCGAAAACTTCGCTATCGTGTTTTTCTGTTAACCACTTACTCAATGGGGCTTCGTCTGGAAGAAGCCTTATCCATCCAAGTCCGCGATATTGATGCCGGCATGAAAAGGGTCCACATCCGGCGCGGCAAAGGACATAAGGACCGGCTGGTGCCGCTGCCGGATCTCACCTTGAAGGCATTGCGCGCACTCTGGTGTAAACATCGCCATCCGAGATTGATATTTCCAAACGGCACCGGCTCTTTAAAAACCATTCAGCAGGCAACCACCCATATGGACAGAGGCGGAGCCCAAAAGGCCATGAAAGTGGTGGTCACGGAATGCGGCATTAAAAAAAAGTCTCAATTCACTCCCTTCGTCACAGTTTCGCCACGCATCTGCTGGAACGGGGTCTAAGTCTTCGTCATATCCAGGCCATTCTCGGTCATTCCAGTCCCATGACCACCGCACGATATGCTCACCTCACCGAGTTCACGGAAAAAGGCAGCTGGAAAACGGTTAATGCGCTGATCAACACCCTTCATGTTGATTTAAGGAGGGTGTGATCATGGAACTTGCCCCTATCATCAATCAATATTACGATGCATTTTCCGCCAAATATGCAGGTTCGATCCTGCCGGGTCAACGGATGGCAATGCATGCGATTTGCACTTGCCGCACCCCGGATTCCGGAGAAGTGTATGTAAAGTGTCCCGGGTGTAATCACGGGCAATGGAAACCGTTATCCTGTGGTCATCGGAGTTGTCCGAAATGTCAAAATCATGAAGCCAGCCAATGGATCGACCGACAACAAGATAAATTATTACCGGTTGAATATTTTATGGCGACATTCACATTGCCTTTCGAACTCCGGGCATTGACCTGGCAACGTCAGCGAAAAGTTTATACTCTCTTTTTTGACTGTGTTGCCGGCGTTTTAACAAATTTCGGATTGAACCCCAAACATCTGGGAGCGGAAATCGGTATGACCATGGTATTGCATACTCATAGCCGGCGATTGGATTTTCATCCGCATGTGCATGTCGTGATTCCCGGCGGCGGTGTTGATGAACGAAGACGCCAGTGGAAAAAGAAAAAAGGAAAATATCTTTTTAATGAATTTGCCCTGGCAACGGTCTTTCGCGCCCGCTTTCTTGCGGCTTTAAAGAAGGCCGGGCTCTCCATCCCTAAAAAAGTTCCTAAAGAATGGGTCGTTGACTGCGACCATGTCGGCAACGGAATAACCGCTTTAAAGTATCTGTCCCGCTACTTATACCGGGGCGTGATCAGTGAAAAAAATATCGTTGCCAATCAAAATGGCCGGGTTACATTTCAATATGTTGAAAGCAAAACCGGCAATACGCAGTATCGAACGCTCTCAGGAGAGGACTTTTTGCAGCTCATATTACAACATGTGTTGCCCAAAGGGTTCCGACGGGTTCGGGACTATGGATTTCTTCACGGAAATGCAAAAAAGAAACTGTCTCTGGTCCAGTTGATTCTGCATGTGTTTATAAAAAAGATCAAATGTCACCCGCGACCGACGTTTAAATGCCCTCGGTGCAAAACGCCTATGATAATTGTGGGATTTGGGCGACCGGTTCAACGCCCCGGATAACTAATTCTTCCGGCAAAAACCAGCAGCGCATTCAAAAACAGGAGGGCTGATGTTTATGAAATAGGTGATTTTTTAAAGCCTGTTTACAGGTTAATGCATTCGCTCGCCCTGAAAAAATGGCACCTCCCGAAAACGCACTTCATACACACTATTCAAAAAAAGATATTTTCTTATATAGAGTCACCACCACCGGGCTTGTTCAACCTTCGGATAAGATCGTGGTTCGTCCCTCACACGGATCTATCCTTGTTCGTTCTGCTTTGTTTGGATAAGCTACCATTAATAGCCGATCCAATAACGTCTTTTAAGCGGGTAATTGTTATCACCATGCCGGCCT
>JAABSL010000262.1 GCA_011390415.1 Desulfobacteraceae bacterium | reverse complement strand
TGGTCATATATGGCCTTTATTTACTTCATTTTATGGTTGGGCTTTTTGGGGGCGTCAGAGAGGAGTGCTTCGCGTCCCCTGACCCATGGAAATTCCTCTTTTCCGTAGGTCAGGGTGTCCCGTTTGTTTGGGACTCCCTGACGGGTTTGTCAGGGATTGCTCCGCATCCCCTGACCGATGGCTTGCCGGAGATATCGACGGAAATGAAAAATGAGGGCTTGTGTCGGATACGTGGCAACGACCCAACGTCAGGGAACGTTTCGCATACCCTGACCTACGGGAATCCCACACTTCCGGGAATAACTCTCTTTTGTAGGTCAGGGTGTCCCGTTTGTTTGGGACTCCCTGACATTCCCTTTTCTCAGTGAAATACGTTTTCCGTATCTGTCGCAGGATCGTCTTTTTTCTTTCCGGCTTTTAAAAATCCTGCCGGGTCGCCGTTCTTGCCGTCATAAATAGCCGGTTTGACGGAAGTTTTATCGGTTTTCACCATAACAAAAAGATGATTCAATTCGTCTTCAAAATATTTCAAAATGGTATCCGGATCAGGAACCAGCCCTTCATCGGTAACGATACCGATTCCGACCTTACCGGCATAGGTGAAAATACTGATCCCCATGCCGACCCGACCGCCCCTGGGTACCCAGCCGATAAAATTTTCAACCTTTTTTCCTGAAAAATAAAGGGGCGTCCGGGGGCCGGGGACATTGGTCATGACCGTTGTCGCCTTATTCCCAAAAAAATTGGAAACAGTTTTGGCGATGGCAGCAGATGATATGCCCAGCGCACCTAAAACCATAAACGAAACAATGGCGTCCGGTGATTGTTTCAGGTGATCCATTCGTTTTTTAATTTCCCCTAAGCGAAAAACAGGGTCTTCGATGTGCACCGGTAAAGCAAGAAACACCAGACTGAATTTATTGCCCAGTTCAAATTCGGTCCCGGGTTCACGGATGTTGACGGGAATTGCCGCGCGAAGTTCAATTTTCTGGACCCGGTCGCCCCGCTTAATCAGATACCGCCGCAACGCACCGGCCACCGAAGCAATCAGTACATCATTGATTGTGACATCGAGCTCTTTCCCGATGGCTTTCACTTTTTTCAATGATATGAGATCCGACCAGGCAACACATTTTCGAACGCCCAATGGTCCTTTTAAGCAGGTTTTGGGATCAAAAGGCATCATGGTGAGTTTGGCCAAAACCCTTGCCATGTCGACAGACCGGCCGGATGTGTTTCTTATGAGCTTTTTTATGTAGGAGGGCTTTGACACCACTTTTGCCCACTCATCCATCAGCTTTCCGCTGATTATTCCGGTTTTATCGATGACGCCGGACACATTCGTCATCAATTGTCCGAGGGGGATAAAAGAGGGCGGTGTCCATTTCTTTTTCTTTTTGGTGCTTTTATTTTCAAACAAGGGGATACCGGGTTTCTTGTCAGTGGTGGAGAGTATGACGTAAACCAGGGAAATGCCATCGGCGATACAATGATGAATCCGAAAAAACAACGCAGAACCTTTATTGTAATTTTCAATAAGATGACACGTCCACAGGGGTTTGGCCCTGTCCAATGGGATGTTCATCAAATCACCGACCATCTTTTGAAGTTCGTGCTTGCCGCCCGGTTCCGGCAGTGCCACCTGGTGAAAATGAGACCGGATATCAAAATACGGATCAAACTCCCAGCTGGCGATCCCGTAACCGGATAATGGCATGACAACACGTTGTTTGAATCGATTAAAAGCACATAACCGATTTTCCAGCGTTGCACACGCGTCGTTATAATCCAGTTTTTTTTTAAATTCCATAATTCCGGTAATGATCATCTGATTCGTGGGATGATCCATGTGAAGCCAGAAATTATCGGCATTTGTCATTGTCTCAGTCATCATGCACGCCCTTTACAGCGTTAATCTGGTTTAAGCAATTTGGTTGGCTCTGTGACTTCCACGGTCTACAAATTACTTCTTTATGATTTTTTTGGCCTTACCGATTTTTTCCTGAACTTTGCCGGCCAGATTTTCGTCCTTGCCTTCAGTTTCCAGATTGCGATTACCGACGATTTTTCCGGCAAACGCCTTGATCCTGCCCTTTATTCGGTGCATCTTGCCTTCTGCATTTTCTTGTATGCTTGATTTCATATTGTTTCTCCTGTCTGCCGGTTGAGTTTTGAAGTGGTCGGAATTTGAACCAGTGCCATACCTTTTAGAGATTCAATCCCCGTGCCAGATTTTTATCTCTGATGAAGATACTTCCATGATTTTGATTTATAAGGAGAATCAACTTACAAAGAACATTCGGGACATTTATTAACAGGCATGAAAAAAGATGATATATTCCCTATTGGTCATATATGATCTTTTCTAGGGGGTCTTGATGCTGGTTAGCAGGAAATAGATTGTTTTCCAGGAGTATGTTTGTATGTTTACGGTTTTCGGATATCAAGCTTCCGTATGCGGGCGCGCA
>JAABSL010000261.1 GCA_011390415.1 Desulfobacteraceae bacterium | reverse complement strand
ACATTATGCCCCGGATGAAAATGCAGCAGGCGGCCATGATGGCGGGGATTCCCCTGGCCAATGCCGGTTCCGGGATTTCCCACGCCCTGGGACATACCATCGGCGGCCTGTTTCACATCCATCACGGGGTCATGGTGCTTTTGTTTATCCCCTATGAACTTCAGGTGTATTCCAAAGTCACGGATCGTTACCTGGAACTGTGCGACCTGCTGGGCGTCCGGGACCCGGATTCGGATGAAAACAGCCTGGCCGGCCTGATCGATAAAATCCGGGACTTCATGAAATCATTGAACCTTCCCATCAGCCTCAAGGATACCGGCGTCACCATGGATGCCCTTGTAAAAAATATGGATATGATGTTAACGCAAACGCCCACTGATCCGGGATTTTATTTTGGATGGTACGATTTAAACAAAGATCAGTTCAAAGACATTTTCTTAAGTGCTTTTGACGGTGAACTGCTGGATATGCAATCAGAGACGTGGAGGTAACCCATGAAAGGATATTTTGGAAAATTCCTGAAAATCAATCTCACCGACAGCCAGACGGAAGAAATTCCCGTCAGTGACGCGGACCTGAAAAAATATATCGGCGGCGCCACTCTGGCCGCCAAAATGATATATGACTATGTCAAACCGGACATGGACCCCCTGTCCCCGGAAAATCCCATTATTTTTGCCGCCGGCCCGTTCACCGGGTCCAACATCCCCATGGTCAGCCGGGCCGCCATATGCGGCATTTCCCCGGGCACCGGGTTATGGGGCGAGGCCACCACCGGCGGGAAATTCCCCGTCCGGCTCAAAGGCACCGGCTATGACGGGATTCTGATTACGGGAAAAGCAAAGAAGCCGGTCTATGTATACGTCAGCGAAGGCAATACGGAAATCAGGGATGCGACGCACCTGTGGGGGCATGATGATATTTATGCGACCCAGGAAAAGATTAAACAGGAAATCGGAGAAAGAGTATCGGTTGCCTGTATCGGAAAGGCCGGAGAAAACCGGATTAATTTTTCAAATATCATGAATGATGAAGGCCGGGCCGCCGGACGGTGCGGTATGGGGGCATTGATGGGGTCCAAAAACCTCAAGGCCCTGGTGGTCTCCGGCAGACAAAAAACAAAGATTGCCTATCCCGCCAGCCTGACAAAGGTGATCAGCCAGGCCCGGGACACCATTAAAAGCAATGCCTATACCCAGGCATACAAACTTTACGGCACCAATTTTTATATGGATCTGGCCATGCGCCTGGGCGACGCGCCGGCCAAATATTTTACCAAAAGCGTGTTCCCGGCAACCAAAATTCACGGCCCCGCATTTCGCGATCGCTACCGCATGGGCAATTATGCATGCAGCGGATGTCCTATCGGATGCGGAAGGATTATCAAAGATTTTGCACCCGATGCGGCAACGACCATCAAGCAGGTGGACGGACCGGAGTATGAAACCGTGGGCGCATTCGGACCGCTGTGCATGAACTTTGATCTTGACGCCATTGTCATGGCCAACCATCTGTGCAATGCCCACGGCATGGACACCATCTCCGCCGGGGTTTCCATCGCCTTTGCCATGCATTTGTTTGAACGCGGCATCCTCACCAAAGAAAAAGCCGGCATGGAAATTCGCTGGGGGGACGCGGACACCATTTTAAAACTCGTCAACATGATGATTGATCAGGAAGGGATCGGCAAACTGCTCGCCAAAGGCGTAAAACAAATGGCCGAAGAGCTCGGGGTGGACCCGGAAGAAGCGGCCCATGTCAAAGGCCTGGAATTTCCCATGCATGACCCGCGCGCTTATCAGGGGGCTGCCCTGGCCTATGCGGTGGGTCCGCGAGGCGCCTGCCATTTGAAAGGCGCTTTCTACAGCCTGGATGCACCGGGAAATGAGGTGGGGCTTTCTTTGGGCATCACATTTTCCGACAAAAACAATCCCGAACAGAAAGGGGCGCTGACCGCCAAATTATTGCATTTTTGTGAAATTTATAACAGCTTGACATTGTGCCAGTTCTCACCGCTTCCCGCCAACTTGATTGCGCAGGCGCTCTATGATGTGACAGGGCGGGAGTTTAAAGCCATGGACCTGCTGACCTTCGGCGAACGGTCGCTGAACTTAAAACGGGCCATCAACAACAAACTGGGGGTCACCCGAAAAGACGACCACATTCCGGACATTGCCCGAAAAGCGCTGGCAGAAGGCGGCACCGCAGGCATCGAACCGGATATGGAACTGATGCTCCGGGATTTCTACGCTGTCAGCGACTGGGACTGGGACACCGGAAAGCCGGAAAAAGAGAAGCTCAAAGAACTGGGACTGGAGAAGGTGGCAGCTGATTTGTATGCATAACCATGCTCGCAAAACACCATCTAACATCCATTTGCGGCGTTGCGGACATCCTCAAAACGCTCACATACGATGCATGCTCCGCTTTTTCGTCGGCTCACGCCTTGTATCTGGATGTGATCCAATATAACCACGTTATGCATTCCCCTGGG
>JAABSL010000260.1 GCA_011390415.1 Desulfobacteraceae bacterium | reverse complement strand
CTTTTATTATCATCCGCTTATGGGGATTCCAGAATGCTTCCACCGGCAATATTCAAAAAGAATAACTCTTCAAAGACCATAAATAATGTAATTACTCCTGGAATAATAGGCGCTTTGACAGTAATCCAGGTTCTATTGTTTTTGACAGGGTATCGTTTGACCGCTGATGATGTGCTTTTCCATAAAGTTATGATGCAGGGGTGGGAGGCATCGTGGAACTTTATTAAAGAAACAGCAATTGGTCAGGGGAGAATAGTCCACTTTGTAGATTTGCCATTTACGCTGGTTGGTTCCTATTATGCAGACAATATTTATTTTCGGACTTTTTATACTGGGCTGTATTTTTCCAATTTTCTTTTGGCAGGCATGTATGTTGAGCGATTGTTAAAGGTAAAAATTACATACCTTGTTATATTGATTCTGCTTTCATTTCATCCGCTGGACTACTTTCATCTGGCACCCAACGCATATCCTTTCCGTATTTCCCTGCCTCTTTTCCTGATTCTGATATCAAGAATAAAATTGGTGGATATCAGATCAAGTGATTGGGCAAATCATAGCGCGCTTTCTAAAATGAAAGAATTTTTATATTTATGTTTATGCTTTTCAGGAATGTCCTTTAGCGAATATGGATTTCTTGTCGGGTTTGCGCTTATATTGACAGAAGCCTCAATAAACAGCAAATCTGTTTTTAAAACAAACAATGCATTATACAAAAAAATAAAAAACCTGATTTTAAAAAGAGAGATAAGAAATGATTTATGCCTTATTCTGCTCTTTTTTATAATCTACATTGGTTTTGGTCTGATCTATCCATCATATTATCCAGGAAACAAAATATCAAACGATGTACAGGTTTTTCAAGTTGTTAAAACACTATTCGGCCACATCTATGGGGGCACCTCATTTTCTTCTTTTTTCAGGTATTCAAAAGAAATTGCCGCGTTTTTTTTCACCCTGGGAAATGGGGAAATGGTTTTGTCTTTTCTGGTTTTTTCCGGTACCTGTTTTCTTGCCATCAGGGTACTGACCCAAATTGTAAACAATACAAACCTGCCCATGTTGAAGAACGCTTCAGTACCGCTGATTTTTTACGGGCTTTTTTTCTCGTTTATAGTAACCATCCCTGTGGCCTTAACGCAAAAATATCAAAGCTGGTGTGTGAATGTAAACGCATGCCTCTTCCTTGACAGCCGCCTGTCTTATTTCGGATTTGCCGTTTTCGCTTCCGGGGTGCTTCTTTACGTTCTAACCCGGGGTTTTTTGCTTTTTAAAAAGAAAACAGTGATTTTTTTGGCGCTGACAATATCGGTTTTTTCCGTATTCACCCATATCAACAATTTGCGTATTGAAAAAGATATGAAAAAGTATGTTGCCGGCTGGGATCGGGCGAGAGTTATATCAAATTGTGCTGCAGAAGAAGAACTGCCCGGATTTGAATATAAGCATATTATTGATCCATATGGAAGGATCAGTTTTCATCCAGGTTTTGACATAGAAAATTATTGGGCGCTTTATATTCAAGACCTGAAAAGCAGAAACAATTCTGACTGCATTGACAACAGTGCTTTTCGTAATTTGCTCCCCATGATTACTCCTGCTGAAAGACTGGATGTTCGCTCATCCGGCAACATCACCCGGTTTTTAATTAAGGGTTGGTCACATCTTGAAGAATGGGGTGTATGGTCTGAAGGTAATTATGCCCGGATACAATTGCCGGCCAATGACAGGATAGAGAAAATCAAACTTGAACTGTTGCCGTTTGTGCCGAATGATTTGGTGCAAAATTTGACAATTCAGTCCGGGGGAGAAGTGCTTAAAACTGTATTGCTGGACACTGCAATCCCAAGAACAATTACGGTTTTGATTCCAGAGGAAATTGCTGTTAAAGCTCTCCGAAAAGGTTTTATTGAAATTGATTTTTTCCTGCCGGACGCTTCTTCACCCCTGGAACAGGGGATAAATTCCGACACCAGAAAAATCGCTATCGGATTGATTGCTCTGACCATTTTTAACCAGGAGCCCCAAAAAGACTGAGAACAGTCTCTATGCGCTATGCGTTTACACATAACAGCCTGACAGACATTTCAATCTCCTGCCATCTCTCCTCTCTGGTTATTTTCAGATCGTACGCCTGCTGGAGGTTCATCCAGAACTCAGCTGAAAAAACGTGGTCTGTCCCCATTTTTTCTAAAGTTGACTTCAGGGCCGCTATGTCTTATAAGCTTTCCCATGATTCAGGTACGGCACATCAGCAAGACATACAAGCGGTATCACCGCAAATACGGCCGCATTGCCGAATGGCTGGGACTGGGAAGCCACCATGACCCGGTCACGGTGCTGCAGGATATCTCCTTTGATGTGGCCAAAGGCCAGTCCGTGGGGATCACCGGGGTCAACGGGGCCGGCAAAAGCACGCTTTTGAAAATCATCACCGGCACCACCCGGCCCTCTTCGGGCGTGGTGAAGATCAACGGGCCCGTGTCCGCCCTGCTG
>JAABSL010000259.1 GCA_011390415.1 Desulfobacteraceae bacterium | reverse complement strand
GCAGCATCTGTGGACAGGTCGTCGGTTTGTAGGGCGGCGGTGATCTTCTCCGTCACCGGCAATATAAAGCGCCCGGCATTTTCGGCGATATAAGCCACCACCGCATGGTAAAGCCCTTCCTTGCCGCCGTAATAATACGGAATAGCCGCCTGATTCACCCCCGCCTTTCCCGCCAGCATTCGAGTGGTGGCGCCTTCGAAGCCGTGGGTGCCGAAAATTTCCAGCCCGGCATCGATGAGACGGCGCCGGGGGTCTTCTTTGGTTTTGGATGACGGTGATTTCATAAATTTGATTTCTGTGTTTTCACTTAAATTAAATCAATCGATTGAATAAGTCAACCGGACAAATAAATTCCACCAACATGTTTTTAACCTTTTTTATTCCAAAAAAAATCTTTCCTGGTTGACAGTTTTATCTGAAAACCATACATATGTTTGGTATGGATGGATTGACTTCAAGGCAAACCGAGATTTTAAACTTTCTTTGTAATTACAGACGTTGGAATGGAACTGCGCCTACATACAGGGAAATAGCACATAAATTTGGATTCAAAAGCGTCCGATCGGCGTCGGACCATGTTAGCGCTCTGGAAAAAAAGGGGTATGTACGTCGGCATGGCGGACGATCCAGGGGGATTGAACTGCTCATTCCAGAGCGATCGAATACCGGAAATACTGTTCTAGTACCTCTTTTAGGCGATATCCCTGCCGGTTGCCCAGAGGAGAAAAATAACCAGGGCCAGGGGTCCATCGAAGTGGATCGAAAACTGTTGGGGGCTTCTGCGGATCATCGCTTGTTTGCTTTAAGCGTCGATGGGGATTCCATGAGCGAACGCGGGATTCATGAGGGCGATTGGATTGTTGCCGATGTGGATGCCACAGCCCGGGAGGGCGACGTTGTGGTGGCTCTTATCGACCAGCGAAATACATTAAAAACACTTGCCAAGCAGAAAGATATTTTTTATCTGAGAGCTGAAAACCCGAACCACTCCGATTGGGTTCCATTGGAAACATTGTTGATACAGGGTGTTGTGAAAACCGTCCTCAGGCGGATGGGGTAGTGAAATGAGTTCTGCCGGCAACCATATCGACCTTGTTCAAGCGCATGTTTCAGCACCACCGGGGATGAGGTTTTATGATTCGCCGGCATCTATCCGGGATGATGCCGCTATTGTCGGGTATGCGCCCGCAATAGAACGCGCATGGCGCGAAATGAAGCTCCAAGGGGCGCTATGCCTGGACGGCCGTCCGGTCCTGTATTTCAAGGAGCATGCCCGCCCTTTTACGATAAGTGAGCGGATTCGACTGCAAAAGCTTTTCTGGAATCAGGGGCTGGCAAATGTCCTTGTCCTGGCCGATCCTGTATCGGTTTATATCTATTCGGGGCTGGTGAAACCGTCGGAAGATCATCCCGAAAAGTACGCTGCGGGAGCAGCGCTCATCAAAACGCTGGAAAGAGCCGACTACGTCCAACGAATCCAAACCTTGTACCATCGTTTGGCTACAGGGAATTTCTACGAGGAAAACCGGAAATTTTTCGATCCTGATCAATCGGTGGATTTCTGGCTGCTGAAAAACCTTAAAGCTTTTCGAAATGATTTAATCAAAGGGAATAATAAATTAGCTACTGGAAAAGCCCATGCGTTTATCGGCCGCATTCTTTTCCTTTGTTATCTGCTTGACCGAGAGATCGTCTCCATCGGAATACCGGGCAAAGGCGAAACGGGAAGCAAACTTCTCGCAGATCAGTTGGCAAACTTTTCTCCTGAAATGCAAATTGAGTATTTGTATGAACTTTTCGAAACTCTAAAGGACCGCTTCAACGGCAACATGTTCGATCAGGACCTGGAGGCCGAAAAAGATCTGATCCGTCCCCACCTTGAAAAATTGATGCTGTTCATGGGGGGGCATCATGTGAAAAGCCGGCAGATGACAATATTCTGGCCGTATGATTTCAAAATGATCCCCGTTGAAACCATCAGCGCTGTCTATCAGGATTTTCTGACCGCTGAGAACCCGGAAGGGCAGCGAAAACGAGGCGCTTTTTATACACCGAGATTTCTCGCTGAAATGGTTGTAGATGAGGCAATGCGGGACGAACCTTGCGCGTGGGATTGGACTTTTCTTGACCCGGCATGCGGATCGGGTATTTTTCTTGTTATCCTGTTTAACCGTCTCGCCGCGTATCGTCTTGGCAGGAAGGGTCGAATGGATTACGCCAGAAAAATCGAAACGCTTCAATCCATTCTTAAAAAACAGATTCGCGGCGTGGATATTGAAGAAACCGCCTGCCGTATCGCCTGTTTCAGCCTTTACTTGGCCTATCTTGATTTTTTTGATCCGCCGGATATCGAAAAATATATTCAGAAGACCGGTGAGAAATTGCCGAAACTGCTGGACTACGGCGATGTTTCCGAGTCGCCGACCGCAGATATCCCGGTGATCAGAAAAGCGGATTTTCTTTCCGATGAAATGATGGGCAACGAGGAATTCGACTGTATCATCGGCAACCCGCCATGGGA
>JAABSL010000258.1 GCA_011390415.1 Desulfobacteraceae bacterium | reverse complement strand
TTATGCCAGTTTTTTCCCCGCTCCGGGTCCCGGGGCAACACCATATATCTCGTCAATTTTTAAGATCACGGCCCCTTTGGATTTTAACGGAAATCCGGCTTTGTTGCCCATCTCCTCAATCCATTTGGCGGTTTCATCAAAGCGTGGCCCGGACGTTTCAATGGTGACGGTGCCTTTTATCTGATAGCCTTCGTGGCCTTCCCAATACGTGAGGGCCACTTTGGGATTGGCTTTCATGTTGGCCAGGGTTTTGCCGAAAAACTGATCGGAAATCAGGATGGTTTCGTCATCAATGATCTTTTTTGCACCCACGGGAACGGCGTTGGGAGTGCCGTCGCCGGTTGCCGTGGCAAGAACCGCGGTGGGGACATTGGTAAAGAGTTCTTTCATTCGTTGGGTCATTTTTGCCATAAAATTTTTTCCTCCTCTAAGATGGTTTTGAAATTATAAATTTTGTGATTTATTTGAAAAATGTAACACCGGAAAAACACAATTTCAATCTTTGAATTGAGATTATGCTCAAAATAATCAAAAAAAATTGCCCCCGCCTTCCCCTTACCTTCTACCTTCTACCTTACACCTTCTACCTTCCTACGTCCCATACTCTGCCCGTTCAATCAGCTCCATCTGAATATCTTTGTTAAGCATTGTAAAATAAGCATTATACCCGGAAATCCGGACCATGAGATGTTTGTAGTTTTCCGGATGGGCCATGGCGTCCTTTAAGGTTTGTGATGTTACCACGTTAAACTGAAGCTGCATGCCGCCCATGTCAAAGTATGTCTTTACATAGGCGGCCATGATATCCACGCTTTGTTCCCGGGTATCTTCCGGGCTTAAATTCAGTTTCACGTTAAACGCGATATTGTTGTCCATGCACGCCGGTTCCAGTTGCGCCACATCCCGGATATTGTCCAGAAAATTTGTCGATGCGGACGGGTGCGGGGTCAGTCCCGGCGTGAATGCCTTGCCGTAAAGCCGTCCCGAGGGCAGAGCGCCGGAGAGCGACCCGTAGGCCACATGCTGGGACATGGACCAGAAGCCGGTGGTGTATCTGCCGCCGCGAAAGTTGGTCTGATGGTGGTGGATGCCATGCACCATGCGGGCAATCCGGTTGGCCATGGCAACCGCTGCCGGATCACCGGACCCGAATTTCGGGACCCGGTTTTCGATCATGGCATGCAGGCTGGTATCATTTTTAAAATTGGCGTCAATTGCCGCTTTGAGCCTGAAAAAAGAGACGGTTTTTTCATCAAACACCAGCTGTCGGATGGCCGTCATTGAATCGGTTACATCGGCCAGGCCGATGTTGGATGTGCCGGAGGTGTTGTATCGGGCGCCGCCTTTTGTCACGTCAAGGGCGCTTTCAATGGCCCCGTCCATCAAGGCCGACAACAGCGGGGTGGGACGATAGGTGGCATGGGCCTGGGCCAGCATGTTGTTGAATGTCACCGCCTGGCGGATTAAAAAATCCGTTTGCACGGCATAGGCAGCAAAAAATTCATCAAACGTTTTAAAGTCGTGATTTTCAATGCATCCGGTTTTCGGGCCCGGGTCCCAGTTCATCAGCGGATGGGTGCCGTTGTTCATTGCCATTTCCAGGGGCGCCACCAGGTTGAACAAAATGGAACCGGTGTGTCCCATATGTTTTCCAGAGATCGTCGGCTCCACGCATCCGGTGGCGGACCAGTCCCGCATGTCTTCTGCCGGATAGCCGTGCTGTTTGAGGGCTTCAAATACGGCTTTGTCATTATGAAGGGACGGGGTGCCGGCGGTGATGATGTTGACTTCGCACAGCCGCTTCAGGTAGCGGCGGCTGTTGACATCCGGGTGGAACCGGGCGTTTACGTTTACATCCCGAAGACCGAGCATCTCAGCGGCTTTGAGCATGATGTAGGTCATGTCATTGACCGCGTCCTTTCCGTCCGGTGTCATGCCGCCGAGGGTGAGCGCCTGGGTGGAAGACGCGCCGCCGAACAGATAGTTTCCGATATCCGGGGAAAGGGGCAGGTGGTCGGAAAACCTCAAAAACAGGCTGCCGATCAGTTCCACCGCGTGCATAATATATTCTTCTTTTTCCGCCGGTGTGTTCAGTTTTTCCATGTCGTTGACAAAAAACGGCTGCAGCAGCTGGTCCAGGCGGCCGAATGAAAATCCGGTGTTGGCATTTTCAAGATTGAGCGCAATCCACGCGATATTGAGCAGGTTTACGGCCTCATGCAGCGTCTCGGGTGGCTGTGTGGCGATTCTGGCGCAGATATTGGAAAGTTGCATCAATTCTTTCTGGCGCAAAGGATCGGTTTCCGACCGGGCCTCGCAGCCTGCGGTTTTGGAGAGGTTTTCAGCATACGCGCGCATCCCTTCCATGGCAAGTTTCATGGATTCTAAGGAAACGATCTGTTCGCCGGTCAGATTTCCGCTGGCCTGGCCGGTGCCGGCAAGCCGCTGGTCAATGTCTGCCGTGATTCCGGAAACCCCTTTTGACAAAAGGGTCTTGAAATTCGGCACCGTATGAGAGATGCCCACGGATTTCCATACAAAATAAGCC
>JAABSL010000257.1 GCA_011390415.1 Desulfobacteraceae bacterium | reverse complement strand
AAAGATTTTCAAAAGCAATTATCAAAAAAATTGCGAAAAATTTTTGAATCTGAGGACGGGCAGCGAGCGTTTTCGGAATCGAGTCAATGCGCAATTAATCTGAAGTTCCCCCCTCAAAACACCCAAAAATAGATGTAAGAATTTGATATTTATACCTATTTAACCAATTTTGCCCTTCATAGTGTAGGCATGTAAATCGAATTTCAATAGCGATATGTACTTGACATATAAAACTTTATAGTTTAAAAGTATAAACATGTACATCGCCTCCATACCCAATAGAAACTCTCCGCCTGCCATTCTCCTTCGAGAAAGCTATCGCGAAAGCGGAAAGGTGAAAACCAGAACACTTGGCAATCTTTCCCACCTCCCGAAACCTGTCATTGATCTCATCCGTCGTTCCTTGAAAGGCGAGACCTTTTTTTCCACCAAAGATGGTTTCGAAAAAGTTAACTCATGGCACCATGGACATGTGGATGCGGTATTGATAGCCATGAAAAGGTTGGGTTTTGATCGTCTGTTAAGCAGTCGCAAGTGCAAGCAGCGTGATATTGTTCAGGCGATGGTGGTCGGCCGCATTCTGGAACCGGATAATGAACTCAACAGCAAGCTTGCCAATACGAGGTGGTGGGACATTACCACCTTGCCCTCTATGCTTGGTCTTCACGGGGCGGACGAGGACGACCTTTACGGCGCCATGGACTGGTTATTGGAGCGGAAGGATAAGATCGAAAAAAAGCTGAGCGATCGTCATTTGAACCAAGGGGGCATCGTTTTGTATGATTTGACATCGAGTTATTTTGAGGGTGTCACCTGCCCGTTGGCTGCTCGTGGTCATGATCGTGATGGGAAAAAGGGAAAACTTCAGGTCAATTACGGGCTCCTCACTGATGAACGTGGATGTCCTGTTTCCGTTTCGATATTCCCCGGCAACACACTGGATCACCAAACATTGATGTCCCAAGTAGAAAAAGTCAGAGACTTATTTGATATCGAGGAGATGGTGTTGGTGGGTGATCGAGGGATGATCACGCAAAAACTCATTGACGAAAGATTAAGAAACATAGGTGGAATAGATTGGATCACGGCCCTTAAATCCGGTTCCATACATAAACTCGTTCGAAACGAACAAATTCAACTCGACCTCTTTGACCACGTCAATTTGTTTGAGATTACGGTCCCGGAATATCCCGACGAACGCCTGGTTGTTTGCTGCAATCCCGAGTTGACGAAGTTACGAAAATGGAAACGGAAAAAACTGATAGATGCCACCATCGAAAAGCTCGAAACGGTACGTACTACAATCGAAGGCGGCAAACTGCGAGGGGAAAATAGAATTTCTAAACGGCTGGAAAATCTTGTCAAAAAATACAAAGTTGCCGATCATTTTTCTTTTCTCGTACGTGACGACGGGTTCGAGGTTTTTATAGACGATAAAAGTAAAGCCGAAGAGACTATTCTAAACAAATTTTTAAAAGAAATTCAGTATGTAGAATCACTGGTCAACCGCGGGAAACTTTCCGAAGAAAACGAAATCAGAAAAAGAATCGACAAAACCATTTCCAAATTTAATTTGGAAAAGTGGGTATCCATCCAGATCGAGCAAACCGATATCAACGTCCAGGTAAAAGATCGCGCCGCAGCTGCGAAAGTCGCGTTAGGCCGGGTTTTGCAAGCCATTGAAGATGTGAGATCTTTGGTTAATCGCGGAAAATACGGCGGTCAGGATGAAATCGGCTTACGGGTGGGCAAGGTGGTGAACCGGCATAAAGTTGCAAAACACTTTGTATTGAACATCCAAGATGAGGGGTTCGAATTCCATGTGGATGAGAAAAAAGTGGCTGAGGAATCCCGGCTTGACGGGCTTTATGTGATACGCACAAGTTTACCTCAAAAGAGATTATCCGCTGAAGACACAGTACGCGGCTATAAAAATCTCAGTAAGGTGGAACGAGCATTTCGGTCCATGAAAACCGTTGATCTGAAGGTTCGTCCGATTCGTCACCGTTTGGAAGATCGGGTAAAAGCGCACATTTTTCTTTGCATGCTAGCTTTTTATGTGGAATGGCATATGCGAGAAGCCTGGAGTCCTCTGATTTTTCAGGATGAAGACAAGGAAGGCAAGAAAGCCCAAGATCCGATCGCTCCGGCAAAGCGCTCGGATGCGGCGTTGGAGAAGGTGCATTCAAAGCAATTCGAGGATGGAACCAAGGTGAATAGTTTTCAGACTCTGCTGAAAACTATGAGCCAAATTGTGCGGAATGAATGCCAACTTAAAAACCCCGATCTTGATGAAGGCGAATCCACCTTCGAGTTTGTGACCACGCCAAACGAAAAACAACAGTGTGCCTATGATCTACTAAGGACAATTAGGGTGTAGGCAGAACCGCACCATCAAAATCAAATCTATCCCTCCGGGATCATAGGAAAATTGCTTCTTTTTCAAAAAGGAACTTCAGGTTAAAACCAAGCCCGAAAATCGAAAAAAACGGGCAAGTCGGTCTCCGCCATACCGGATGCAGCGTCTCCTCTTTCGGATCTCCATGATTTATCTTCTGCGGCACGGTGAAATCGAAT
>JAABSL010000256.1:2349-2582 GCA_011390415.1 Desulfobacteraceae bacterium | reverse complement strand
TATCAAGATAACACCCCATTTCCACGAGCCACCACCTCAATTGCCCGTCATTGCTGCCTATGAAGGTTTTGTAATCTATGAAGAGATTCTATACGGCACCGGCAAAGACAGCTCCCGTTTTCTGGATGCAGGTGCCAAAAGAGTCTGTTTTATCACCGCACATCAGACAAAACAAGGTCTGGCCATGGAAACCCTCCTGGAAAAGATCCCCGCCACCACACCCCTCATCTGCG
>JAABSL010000256.1:0-2339 GCA_011390415.1 Desulfobacteraceae bacterium | reverse complement strand
TGGAAAAGATCCCCACCGCCGCACCCATCATCTGCGAAGCCGGCGGACTGCATCCATACTTCAAACCCGCCCTGCACATCGTCACCATCAGCAAAAACAAGCCCCCGCAAAAGGAAATCCCTGATCCGGCAGATTTGGTAGTGGAGTTTGATGGAGTGGGATTTCAGCCTGAAGTGAAGGTGAGGTGGAGTGGAGATGGGTGGGGTTTTTTGCCCTGAGGGCAATTTATGAAAAGTTTTTCTTCCAATATTTACTGTCGTGTATCGGCTTCATTATTTTAGAATTAAACATGCAATCCCTCCGGGATTGAATGCTGTGAAATTATAAACATGACCACAGCGTGGTCATATGTCTATAGCCAAAAAAGCAATACGCATGATTTTTCCGACCCCCGGAAGGGTCGCACCATTTCCCGCAAAAATGTTTTTGATGGTTAACAGGTGTTTTGAATTAACTTTATATTTTGTAGCTTTAATCCTTTGATAATGCCATAGAATATTAATCATGAAGTATATGCAACCCCGATTCTTAATCCCTGTTTTGACAGTGTTGGTCCTTGCCTGTAATTCCACCGGCAAAGAGAATCAACTGATACCTCCGGAACCTGATTACCAAGATCCCATCTATTGGTTCCTTAATCCTGCAGAGCAGACATCCCGGGCAGTGGATATCTTTTACGTATATCCCACACTGGGTTTCGGCACTGACAGCGTAAACCCTGCTTTTCTGGCTGATATTACCAGGCAGGAAGCAAGGGATGCGGCTTTCAGCAATCAGCGATTCAATCATCAGGTGTATGCCGGCGATGAGTATAATTTTTTCGCTCCCTTTTATCGCCAGCGCACCATGAATGCCCTTACCGAAGGTTCTGAAAATGCAGAGCAAATAATGGAGGTTCCGGTTTCTGACATTGCCGCAGCATTTCATCATTACATGACCCATTACAACGGGGGCAGACCGTTTATCCTTTTGGGCCACAGCCAGGGTTCAGCCGTGTTGCTTGAGCTTCTCAAATACTCCATGAGTCAGGCACAATACGAACAAATGATAGCAGCTTATCTGATTGGCTGGCAGATAACCGGTGAAGAGCTGGAAGAGTTTCCGGATCGTCTGATCCCGGCCCGGGGAAGCGATGACACAGGTGTGATCATCATGTATAATTCTCTTACCACTCCGGATGCCAGATCACCGCGCATCGACCGGTCAGTAGTTTGTATCAATCCGTTAAACTGGAAAACAGATTCTACCCTGGCCACCAGGGAAGAGCATCTGGGGATCGTGCGGTTTAATCGTGAGACCCGTCAATATGATACCATTCCCCGTTTTACCGGCGCTTATATACAGGATCATTACCTTATCTGCACAGATGTGGATCCGGCAGTTGTTTTTAATGAGGAATTGAAAGATTTATTTCCATATGGAAACCTTCATTTTATGGATTCCTGGCTGTATGCACTGAATCTGAAAGTCAATATGGCTGAAAGGGCAGAGGCGTTTCTCAGAAAATAGTGTGACAGGTTTTGGGGTGCACCAGAATTGTGGATTTTTGCGGTCCGGTCGGGGGACTCCTAAAGATTTTTAAACATTATAACTAGTATTACCCGCACTGCCGTGCGGGTCTGCTAACATGAAATCCGGTGTTTGATTTCGGCGCACGGCCGTGCGCCATTGCCGTAGATAAAGCAATTGCCGGTAGGCCCGGACGGCCGTCGAGGCATTGGTTGATTTTTTTCTGAGGTTTTTAACATCCCCCTTGTTACAATTCGAAAAATATAAAAAAGATTGGGGATGGAAATTTGATGCCCGCACTGCTGTGCGGGCCTACAAACATCAAATCCGGTTTTTTTATCTTCGCGCAAAGCCGTGCGCCATATTCGCAGATGACGCAATCCGGTGGGTCCGGACGTCCGTAAGGATCTAAATGGATTTTATTTCCTGATATTTTTAACGCCCACCGCCGTTTCAATCAATTAATTATATAATTCATTTGCGATTGAGAGTTCAATACATTTTCTGAAATTGCAAAAAAAAAATTTTAAAACAACTTTTTTTTGTCAGATTAAAAAACTCAATTATCTTTGCAACGCTTTTAAGGAAAACAAAACGTTCATCACGATATTGGTCCGGTAGTTCAGTTGGTTAGAATACGTGCCTGTCACGCACGGGGTCGCGGGTTCGAGTCCCGTCCGGACCGCTTTAAAACAAAAGGTTGATTGTAAATACAGTCAGCCTTTTTTATTTATGTTATCCCTGATTGATTATCCCATCCCAACCCAAACGGGAGTAATTGAGCTCAAGGTGCTTTCGCAGTTGTTCAGGTGGGTTGATACCTACCCCAT
>JAABSL010000255.1 GCA_011390415.1 Desulfobacteraceae bacterium | reverse complement strand
GGCGGAAGAAGACCTTGAAAAAGAACAGGCACAGGCCTTTGAAATGACCGATGATCCGGAAAGCATCTTAGAAGAAGAAAAAGAAAATAAAAAGCACCGGAACCCTGTATCGGCCGGCGGATTCAAAGAAGTGGACAAGGATTGGTAGTGAAGATTTCGCGTTTTATAAGTGCATCCATAATTTTCTGCATGATGTTGCTTATCTTCCATGATGTTGCCATTTCCGCGCCGATTCAGGCGGAAGCTGTGGTCGAACAAACCTCCGTCTATGTGGGCGAACCCTTTATTTTAACCATCCGGGTTTCCGGCACCGACCAGGCACAGCAGCCGGACTTGTCCGGCATCAAGGGAGCTTCCGTAAAATATCAGGGCGGCTCCCAGAACAACAGCTCGTCGATTACGATTATCAACGGTAAAATGACCCAGGATGTCAGACGCGGATATGTGTTTTCCTTTCAATTAACACCCCTTAAAACCGGTACTTTGACCATACCGGGCCTTGCCGTTTCTGCCGGCAGCCAGACCGTCAGGACCCGGCCGCTGCAGGTCAATGTCCTGGCACCTGAGAAAACCGATGATGTCAGACTCCGGTTGTCCGTATCCCAGAATCAGTGTTATGTGGGAGAACCCGTCACGTTAACGGTCACATGGTATCTCCAGCAGGATGTACGGAGCGTCAATTTTACGATTCCGCTTCTGGAAGAAACCGACTGGTTTTATTTTATTGATCCGGAAACCCAACAGCAACCGGATAAAAAATACTATCGCATCCCGTTAAATGACGGTGAGGTCATTGGCCGGCAGGGCCAGGAAACCCTGGACGGCACTTCTTTTTCCACCATTGCCTTTTCCAAAATCCTGATTCCCAAAAAATCCGGCCGGTTCGCCATTGAGCCGGCAACAGTGGCCTGCGAGATCCTGACGGGGTTTCGCAACACAAATCGCAGAAATTCATTTTTCAGCAGCCGGCAGGGAATATACCAAAAAGTGGTGGCCCCATCCAACAGTTTGGCCCTGAATATCCTGGAAGTTCCGGATCAGGGCAAACCCGCGGGTTTTGCCGGTCATGTCGGAACGTATAAAATTTCAGCTGAAGCCGCGCCCACCGAAGTCAGTGTGGGTGACCCCATCACTCTGACCCTTAAACTAAGCGGACCGGATTATCTGGAACATGTCATACTGCCACCCCTGGCCAACCAGACGCCTCTGGCCGAAGATTTTAAAATTCCATCCGAACGCGCAACCGCTGAAACACGGGGCAATGCCAAAATTTTTACACAGACAATACGGGCACTGAATGCGGACATCAAGCAGATTCCGCCGATTGAACTGCCCTACTTTGACACAAAAACCGGCACCTATAAAATTGCAAAAACAGAGCCGATCCCCCTGACGGTGAAAGAAACCCGGATGATTACGGCCATGGATGCGGAAGGCCGCACCCTGCCGGCGATTAACGGCAGCAAAGTACAAACATGGGAAAAAGGGATTGCCTACAATTATGAAGATCTGAGCGCGCTAAAGGACCAGCGGACCGGGTTTGCGCTTATGGGCTCACCCGTATGGCTTTCAGCGCTGGTGCTTCCGCCGGTCCTTTATCTGCTGACACTAATGACGACGGTCATTATCAGAAGAAAACAGGCAGATCCTCAGGCCGTTTTTGCGAAAAAAGCGTTTTCCGACCTTTGCAGAGATCTTAAAAAAGTCCGGACCGCCGGTTCCGGACAATTAACGCCGGATATCATACTCGACGCTCTGCGACATTATCTGGGGGCCCGTCTGGGGATATCCTCCCGGGCCATTGTATTTAATGACGTGCAAATCCTGCTAAAACGCAGAGCGGTTTCCGAAGAAGTGCTTGACGATCTCAAATCCATTTTTGATGAATGTGAAGCCGGCCGGTATGCCGGCACAGGCGAAACCGCAGACCCGGTCGCCCTTTCCGAAAAGACATTGAAAACAGCGAAAAAGCTGGAAAAATATTTTAAATGATGTATCGAAAACTGACATATACGCTGATCATTGGTTTATGCCTTGCCGGCGCCGGACTATTTTTTGTCCCTTCTGCCCCTGCGGAAACCGAAAGTGCAAAAAATCCGGTCACCCTGACGGCAGAAGAGATATCCCGCCTGTTTGCCGAAGCCAATACCCTGTTTGCCGAAGCCAATACAATTGCATCGTCCGATCCGGAAAAGGCTTCTGACCTCTACCAGAAGTCACTTTTGCGATTTGAGAAAATCGTTAACCAGGGGCAGATCGAAAACGGAAAACTCTACTACAATATCGGCAATATTTACTTTCGGACCCATGATATCGGCCGGGCCATCTTAAATTATCGCAAGGCTGCGCAATACATTGGAAATGATATCAATCTCCAGAAAAACCTGGCGTTCGCCCGGGACATCAGACAGGACCGGATTGAGGTAAAGCAGGAAACCAAAATTTTAAAAACCGTCTTTTTCTGGCACTATGACCTGTCTTCCAAAACGCGCCTGCTGCTGTTTTCCCTGGCATCCGGTTTTTTGTGGCTGTTTGCCGCGGTTCGCATTTTCATCAAAAGGCCGGTGTTCAAATGGGCCGTCAGTGTCACGGCCGCCCTCGCCTGCCTGCTGGCCGGATCTCTGGCCATTGAATACCTGGCCCTTAAACGGTCCGTTCCCGGGGTCATCATCAGTGACGAAGTGGTGGCCCGGAAAGGCAACAGCCCGTCCTATGAGAGAAGTTTCAAAGAGCCGCTGCATGCGGGAACCGAATTTATCGTGCTGGAGGAAAGAGGAAACTGGATTCGGGCAAAACTGCCGGATGACAGGACCTGCTGGCTGCCGGAGGCTGATATTGAACGGGTCAGATAAGTCAAAAAATATGGCAATGCCGGGACGCACTGTCATCGAGCATCTGCGGGAGCCCGCCGTAATCGGCCGGTTTAAACCCCATTGACTTTGTCCAGACCTCATCATCTTCCATGCAAAAATAAAGGGTCACATCCGGGGCAAACTGCCGGATAGCGGCAATGATGGTCTGATAAAACCGGATGCGCAGCGGCTTGAAATACCGCATTTTACCGTCCATGCCTTTGACAAATTCACCGTATACAATTCGGGACTGCCTGAATCTTTCTTCTACAATGGATTTCAAATCCGGCATAAACCGGAACGATCCCAGACTGATCCAGACAATATTTTCGGCAGCGATATACGAAAACAGCAGTTCGATAATATTTTTATACGCTTCTTCACACCCGGGATAAAAGATCAGCGGATCAAAATGAAAGGCCAGCGGATATCCTTCTGCCTGGCATTTTGCCGCCGCCGCCAGGCGGGCCCGGATGCCGGCGGTTTTTCGCTCTTCGCTCTTTACCACCGCTTCCGCGTTTAAAGACCATGACACGATGGTCTTTTGGTTGTGACGGGCAGAAAGAATGTTTTCAATATTAACGGTTTTGGTTTTTAACTCCAGGACGGCATGGGACTGGTGGCTGAATTTGTCGATCAGCTGTGGGGCCAGCGGATAGATCTCTTCCCAGATCAGGCTGTCGGTATATTCGCCGGTACCGATGCGGGTCAGTTTTTTTTGGGAAAAAAGATGATCCAGGGCGTCTTCCATATCGTCATGGTTGACAAAAAACTGCAGCACCGGCGGATGAAAATAGGATTGCAGAATACAATAGGAACAATCCATTGTGCAGAATGTGCCCACGTGCAGTATCATATAATTGCAGCAGGTATAATATTCCGTTCCCGGGCACTGGCGGATAAATTTGCCCCGGTTTCTGGTCAGGAAAAGGGTTTTCTTTCCCTGGTCGACCGCAGAAACCGCTGTGGTGACGGAGCGATACATTTCGTCCGGTGAATCTATTATATGATACGGAATATCCAGATGATCGCAGATAACCCGTGTTGCAGGGAAATCCGCGACGTCGCGGTCAATGTATAAATCAGCTATCTTCAAAATTTTTATCAAGAATTTTTGCAAAATCCGGATGATCCTGCAAAAGGTCTAATGTCTTAACAATTGTTTTGAATTGGGCAAGGTCCTGAAAATTCAACTGCATGGAATACTTGTTGCCTTCAAAATCCGCCGGCGGCACCAAATGAACGGATTCCGGTAATTGAAGGTGCTGAAGGCGGTCGGAATAATTTTTTTCAAAACGCACTATTTCCGGATACCGCATCTGCTTTATGACCTGGCGCATTTTTTTAATTTTTTGATTCCGGTCGAGCTCCGGGTCATTGATTATTTTGCCCGCAACCACCTCATCAATAATGCCGGCAATGGGCATCTCTTTAATCCGGGAAATCTCTTTTACCCGTTGAATCATTTCTTTTTGATGGCTTAACGTCAGCTTTAATTCTTCTATGATCTGAACAAATGCCATCACCGCAGCAGATTCCAGCCTGGAAAGTTCAAGACCGATGGTCAGAGAAATGATATCTGCGGCGATTTTTTCTTTCAGCGCCGCCGGGACCGTATCAATTTTTTTGAGCTTTCTGATCAATCCCGGATTGACGGACAGGCCTGCTTTTCCGGCTTCCCGGCTGAGGGCGATATCATCGGCAAAATAGGCGGCCAGTTTTGACACGGCAGCCGCCTGCTCGATAACGTTCAGTGGCCGGGTATGAGTATTGTCCGCAATGGCCAGAAGCAGGCGGTTTATCTCATTTTCAGGGGCCTGAAGAATACGCGCATCAATCTGCCGCCACCCCAGAAACTCGCAGGCGGCAATTCTTCGGAATCCGCAGACAACCGTGTAGCCGCCGTCGGATTTGCGCGCAAGCGTCGGCGGTGATATCAATCCGACATTTCTTATGGAATCAATGAGATTGTCTGCAGATACGTCTGTAGTGATTTTAAATGTGGTATCACTTAAATCAATATAGCGGAGATCAACCGAATCAAAGACGGTTTTCACAAGATGCGTTACTCGGTGAGGCAGGTCAGGGCCTCCTTGTATTTTTGATAGGTCTTTTGAATGACTTCTTCCGGAAGTTGGGGCGCGGGCGGGGTTTTGTCCCACTTTATCGACGTCAGGTAATCCCGCAGATATTGCTTGTCAAAACTGTTTTGGGCACCACCGGGCTGATAGGTATTTTTAGGCCAGAATCGGGAAGAATCCGGAGTCAATACCTCGTCAATAAGGATGGTCCGGTCATCAATGAGTCCGAATTCAAATTTGGTATCAGCAATAATAATTCCTTTTTCCGCGGCAAAGGCCGCCCCTTTTTTGTAAATGGCGATACTTAAATCCCGGACGTTTTCAGCCAGGTCTTTTCCAACGATATCGACCGCCTCTTCAAAACTGATGTTGATATCATGGGCGCCCTGCTCTTCTTTTGTGGAGGGGGTAAAAATGGGTTCTGCCAGCTGATCCGATTCTTTCAGGCCCGGGGGCAGTTCAATGCCGCACACTTTTCCGGTCTCCTGGTATGATTTCCAGCCGGAACCGGAAATATAGCCGCGCACCACACACTCAATCGGCAGTGGCTCCGCTTTTTTCACCAGCATGCTCCGGCCGTTCAAGACATCCGAATACGGTCTGCATGATTCCGGATACGCTTCCACATCACTTGAAATCAGATGATTGGAAACAATATCTTCCATAATTTTAAACCAGAAAAGAGATATTTGTGTCAGGATTTCCCCTTTTCCCGGAATCGGGTTGGGCATCACCACATCATAGGCGGATATCCGGTCGGTCGCGATCATTAAAATTTTATCATCCAGGTCATAAATATCTCTGACCTTTCCTCTTTTGATTAATTCAAGTCCGGAAAAATCGGTCTCAAAAACTGCATTGCCTGTCATTACCATATCCTTGTGCGCTAAAGATTAAACCTTTACTTTAAAAAAGTATAATAACCTACTTATTAAACAGCTTATTAAATTCACTGATATATTTTTTCAGAACTGCCATGGCATCCGGTTTGACCTCGATAAATTCAATACCGGTTTCAAACATTCCGGCGTCACCGCGATTGGTATAGACCACCTTGCCCTTAATATCAACCAGCTGATCCTCAATGCCGATTGAAATCAGCAATACGTACTTGGTCTGGATCGGCTCATTGGTTTCCAGCTGCAAACCGCTTTCACTGATATTCAACGTCCGGCCCATTCCCTGGTTCCATTCTTTGCCGTCTGAATCAATCGTTACATAAGATAAGAGATTTAAAGCATCGACTCTTTCATGTTTGCGTTTATTAATTCCCATTGCACAGCTCCTTATCACTAAGAAATATTTATACGATTACATAATACCAAAGGTCTTTATTTTTACAAAAAAATACGAAAGAATCAATACGCATTCATTGTTTACTCTTTGAATTTTTTAAAATATCGATCAATCTTCCGGAGGTTACAGCCAAACAGGTGGATGTGTGTAAAATCATATTTTTCAATGTCAAGGACAAGTCGTTATATTCTTCTTTTAAATCAATTAAATCGATTTTTTCCGACTCAAAATCACCAGAAATAAAAACCTGTGCCGAATACGGTTCGTGAGAAGTGGTTAAAAAAGGAATATCGCCGATAAAATCTCCTGATTTTAAGCGGCATAACTGAATAAACTGTTTATTGGCCGGTTTTACCACCACTGCTTTGCCGGCGGTTATTCTTAGAATTTTATCATCCGCGATTTCAGAAGTCTTTAATTGCTTAAAATCTCCCATATCCGGAAAAATTTTTATTTTCTTGAATTGGGCTTTTGTACACTCCGTGGTCACCTGTATCAGTCGGTTTTCAATGGAAAATAAAACCTCCTGAAAGCACTCCGACATTCTTGAAAATTCATTCAGGATCTGATGATAATCCAGAACACCGAGCTGAACACGGGTCAATGCCTTAACCGTGGCGCTCCGGACATAGGTTTTTTCTTTCAAAGAACCGATGCTGCCGATAAATCCACCCTCAGATAATTTACTGATGGTCACCCGGCCTTCCGGCAGTGTGCGAAAGACCTCAACCGTTCCTTCCAGAATAACCCACAGCCAGTTTCCATATTTTTCCTGAACAACGATTTCCTGGCCTTCAGAAAATTCATCCTCATCCAGAACATAGAGATAATCCACCAGCGGACCTTTGATAATTGGAATTCCGGCGTCATCTTTAAGATCGATCTTTGATTTTTTGGCAGGGGTATGGGCGTGCCCCAGCTTATCAATTAAATCATCATCAAGCATCCGCAGACCGTCCAGAATTAATTCCATCCGGTTTTTTTGAATGGTTTTGCGGTGCAGAATTTTTTCTTCGGAAAATTCGAATTCAGCGTCCAGCCAGCCGAAAAAATCATTGAAAATTTCCCGGCCATTTTTATCCTGATATGCTGCATCAATGGGATTGCCGTCTACCATATAAATATAACCGGGACCTTTTGCATGGGTGCTCGAAAGCGTAAGAATTCCGGTGCTGCCGGATCCGCCGAGCAGCTGAATCAGTTCCGCCAGGTTTAAAAAACTCAATTTTCCTTTTAGGACGATGTTGGAATCAGTCATAACCGCGTTACTGGGCCCATTTAAATTCATTTTGAAGTGACTGCAGTGTCAGCTTAAGCGCGGCAGTCAGAGTGTTGCCGACGCCTTCTCCGGATAAAGCGCTGGCAGAAAACGAAGGCACCTGCAATTGCCGGTTCAGCTCATGCTCCATTTTCTTGACCGGCATGATCGGCAATCCCTTTGCCGCGAGATCCCGTTTGTTATATTGAAGCACCAGCGGGATTTTACGGATGCTCAACCCCATTTTCAACAGATTTTCATGAAGATCTTTGAGTGACGTCATGTTTTTTTCCCGCCGCACAGCAAGAGAATCCGCCACAAACACAATGCCGTCCACGCCTTTTAAAACAAGCTGCCGGGTGGCTTTATATTTCACCTGCCCGGGAACCGTGTAGAGTTGAACCTTTACATCACATCCTTTAATTTTACCCAGCCCAATGGGCAAAAAATCAAAAAACAGTGTCCGGTCACCTTCGGTATCAATGGAAATCATTTTTCCGATGACCTGTTTTTTAAATGCCTTGTGAATATATTCAAGATTCGTTGTTTTACCGCTTCGTCCGGGTCCATAAAAAACAAGTTTGCATTCAATTTGCCGATTTTTCAGATTAATCACCGCCATAAACAACTCCCTGGGAAACCATCGTGAAATTTAATTCTGCAATGCTGATTATCTTCTGGTATCGAACTATAATCATTACGAAACGATCTTAATTATTTTAATCTCAAGACTGAAATCACCTTTTTTCGGTCCCGCGCTGATGGCGCTTTTGGATGAAACAAACCCTTCGCCGTAAAAAATGGCCACGGGCGAATAAAAAACAATGTCCTTGAGCAGATCCCCCGGATTTATACTGTCCAGCAGTTCTTTTTCTTTTCTGGAAATCATCATCTGAATGTATTTACCGGACTGGAAACTGATTTCGAGCTCGACTTTTTCGCCCTCCCGCGGCCCTCTCGGTAAAACAAATTTGACGGCACTGATATCCAGTATCTCGTCGTCATCCACTTCTGAATCCGGTTCAATGGTCTGTTGGGATTCCACCTCATCGATTTCATGATCCACTCCGGCCTCGTCCATTAACTCATTAAAATAACTTTTAATGGACTCTAATTCATCGGGAGGGAACAATTTGTTTTTCAGCCATTTCTGATAAAGGGAAACAGCATATTCCGAATAGCTTTGCTGCACCCAGCACCAGAGAATATTCTTTGCCGCTTCAAGTCGGAGCTTGTCATATTCAAGCAGACGGTTCAATTCTTCGATGGCCTCATCATATTGTCCGAATTTCGCCAGTGCCACGGCGCCGCCCAGAGTAGACGAACCTTTCGCCTCCGGATCATCAAACGTGTACATTTCTTTCATGAGCGACTGGGCGTCTTCAGGAACTTTTTGCGTGGCCTGCACGCCGTCAAGCTTCTGCAGTTTCTGGGAAGTGGTCTCGATTTTTTTGGCGATCTTTTTTAAAATCCCATCCCGGTTCCGAATACCTCGCGTTGATCTGACAAGCCCTTCAACGGATCTGTATCTCTCCAGTGCTTCGGCAAGCAATCCATGCTCACTGTAGAGTTCTGCTTCCTTGAAATAATTTTTTATTTTATCACCAAGATTCATGTGATGCGCCCCGGTTCATATTTATTATACAAAGATGATATATAGCATAATAAAATTATTGATTATACAAAAAACTGAAGAAAAATCCAATGATAATCACACGATATTTCGTCCTTCGCATGACAGACGTTAAATCTTTTGAATGGCGCATTTTAAAAATTTAAAACGCCCGATTCAGGACCGTTTTCCTGTTAACTCATTTTTCACTGCCAGGCCAAGTTCCTCGATTGTGTAGGGTTTTTTCACGAACTGACCGGCGCCTAATTTCTGAGCAGCCGTTACATCCTTATTAATGGAAAAACCACTGGCGATAATGGCCTTTTGATCCGGAAAAATTTTTAAGATCTGCTGATACGTTTCAAGACCATTCATCCCATTGGGCATTATCATATCCAGAACGATTAAATCAAATGTGTTTTTTTTAATTTTTTCAACCGCAGCCTCTCCGCTATCAACCATGGCTGCATGATAACCCAGGGCGTTCAACATTTCACTGGCAATGTCTCTTTGATTTTGTTCGTCGTCCACCACAAGAATACGTTCGCCGTTGCCCATAAATTCAGACGCAGATCGTTTTTCCACGCGTGTGGCGATGCCTTTTCGGGTGATGGGAAAATACATGTCAAACTTTGTCAGGTTCTTTTCGCTGGCAACAATCACATATCCATTATGATCCTGAACCGTATTCCAGACCACGGTTAATCCCAGACCGGTTCCACTGCGACCCAGCACTTTCTTCGTATAAAAAGGCTCAAATATCCGGTCCAGCTCTTCTGCTGAAATGCCCTTCCCATTATCAGATACCGATAAAACCGCATAGGTTCCCGGCTTTATATCCTGGAAAGGCGTGTCCACATGACGGTTGGCCGTGGAAATCACAATCTGACCGTTGGTTTCAATGGCTTCGGTGGCATTGATCACCAGGTTCATAATGCTTTTGCGGATATGCAGCCGGGACGCTTCAATATTGAAAAGGTCCGGGGCCAAATTGATTGTGAGTTCAATATTGGCGCTTTTTAATTGAAGCTTTTGAAATTCCGGTGAGATCAGGTACTCCCTGACAACGCTGTTCAGGCTGAGCACTTCCTTGCTGCTGGCAATACCCCTTGATATGGTTGTCAGGTCGCTGACCACGGCGGCTGCTCTTTCTCCGGACTCCTGAATAACTTTCAGGGCCTTGCGGGTCTTTGGATCCAGTCCCTTTTTCATCAGCAATAATTCCGGATAGCTCACAATTCCGGAAAGAATATTATTCAAATCATGGGCAACCCCCCCGGCCAAAAGGCCCAGGGCTTCCATTTTTTGTGATTTGGCCAGTTTTTCCTTTAATGACTTTGTTTCCGCTTCCGCCGCTTTTCGGTCCGAAACATCCCGGATCACCGAGACAAAGACTTTTTTACCGTAAAAGGTCATTTCCTTTGTCTGAATAATTAACGGGAAAAGGTCTCCGTTCTGCCGGACCCCCCTTATTTCAAGAAAAGTGGTCTGCCGGGGAATTGTTTCCGGTTCGAATACGTTTCTGAACTCAGGCGCAATAATTTTAACCAGGGTCAGTTTACCAATAACATCCTGACGCAGATATCCGAATATTTCCAAAAACCGGTCGTTCACCTGAAGAATAATGCCATTGTCATGAATGACAATGCCTTCCAGGGCAGCTTCGGATAATTGCCGGAACCGGTCTTCACTTTCACGCAGGGCCCTCATGGATGTTTTTAAATCCGTCACATCCCTGAAATTCATCACCGAACCAAACATTTTTTCATTGTACATCAAAGGACAGTAAACCCTTTCGAAAATCCGGCCATCCTTGAGATACAATTCCTCAAATGTCTCTTTCCCGTCTTTAAAAATTTTGGAGTGAAATGACCCCGGATCCTTCAACTGTTGAAGCATAAAATCGGTCAACGCTGAATCATTGGTCAGCAGCCTGAAATCCTGCGGCATTTTCCACATTTGAAAAAACCGGTCATTGGCATTTATGACGTGACCATTATTATCGGTCACGAGTATGCCGTCAGATGATGCTTCGAATGTGGCCCGTAACTGGGCTTCACTGTTGCGAATGGCCGTTTCAACCGTTTTCCGGGCCTTGACTTCAAGCCCCAGCTGCCGGTTAATATCGGCCAGAGACTCTTCACGATTTTTTATCTGGTCGGCCATATACTTAAAATCAGAAATAATCGATTTGATTTCGTACTGTTTAAATTGTTTAAATTCATATCCGTAATTCCCCCGGGACACCTGATTAAATCCCTGGATAAGGGAGGTAAGGGGTTTTTTGACCAGCAGACGGACCAATAAAGCGGTTAAGAAAATTACAGACACCACCACCATTAACAGCGTGAGTGCATTGGAAATCAGCATCTGACGAAGATTCTGCTTATAAATTTGACGGGTTAAGGCGAACCGGACATTGCCGATACTTTTTCCGTTATGACGAATTTCAAATTCACGATAAATTAAATCCGAATTACCGGATTTCGATTTATCGAAAATAGTTTTATAATACGGCTGGCGATTTGGACTATGAAATTTTTCAGTGACCCGTATCATTTCGATCAGTTCATTATTGTAATAAGATTCGGCAATCTTTGCTGCTATTTTATAATCCAGTGTCCAGAGCGGCAGTTCAAGGCTTTCAATTAAATAGGATTGATATTCATCTGCAATTTGTTCAAGCCGCTGTTCTTCTTTAAGGGAAGAGTAAAAGTAGTGAAACCCGATCGCGCTTGTGGAAACAAAAATCACGACCATGACAAGGTAGATGGTCAGATCTTTTGTCAGGGTCCGTCTTTTGAATATATTTTGAGGTGATTTGAGTGGCTGAACAGTTTTATTGCTTTTCATAATAGAAATACGCAAGCTCCCTGTGCGTTAACTGTTCATTATCGGAATTTGATTAAATTAAGCCGGGCATTTTACATTTACAGTAAAGATCTGATAAATTGAAATTAAGAAAATGATGCGAAACTGCTAAGCAACTGTTTGAGAATGAGCGGTTTTAAACGGAATCCGTTTTTGCATTAATATTTTAAATCATGCTTTATATTAAATACATATAATGTTAAATCTTGTCAAGATGGGTGTTTTAAGATACTTGACTATTTTTTGCATATAAGTAATGCATACTTACATATAAAACAGCAAATCGGAATCACCCCTAAAATTAAGATAATAAAAGGAGACGATGATGGATAAAAAAGTGACCGTAATCGGGGCGGGTAATGTCGGGGCCACCACAGCGCAGCGACTTGCCGAAAAAGAACTCTGTGATGTGGTTCTCATCGACATCGCAGACGGCCTGCCCCAGGGAAAAGCCCTGGACCTGGTGGAAGCCGCCCCCATTGAAAAACATGATGCGTTTATTGAAGGCAGCAACACCTATGATGCCTCCGCGGGTTCCGATATTATTATTATCACCGCCGGCATACCGAGAAAACCCGGCATGAGCCGGGATGACCTGGTCAAAACCAATATGAACATTATGAAAAATGTCACCAAAGAGGCGGCCGCCCTGTCTCCGGATGCCATTATCATAATCGTCAGCAATCCGCTGGATGCCATGTGTCATGTGGCATTTGACGCCAGCGGCTTTGCAAAGAACAAAGTCATCGGCATGGCCGGAGTTCTGGATTCGGCACGGTTCAGGGCATTTATAGCCATGGAACTCAACGTGTCCGTTGAAAACACCCACGCCTTTGTTCTGGGCGGTCACGGTGATACCATGGTCCCCCTTCCCCGTTATTCAACAGTTGCCGGGATACCGATTACAGAACTCATGTCCGCGGAAAGGATAGAGGCCCTGGTAGACCGGACACGAAAAGGCGGCGGAGAAATCGTCGGTCTTTTAAAAACCGGCAGTGCATTTTACGCACCGGCGTCCGCGGCCGTTGAGATGGCTGAAGCCATTCTAAAAGACAAGAAAAAAATTCTGCCGTGTGCGGCCTATCTTGAAGGCGAATACGGAATTGACGGCCTGTTTATCGGCGTACCGGTGAAGCTGGGTGCCGGAGGGATCGAAGAGATTATTGAGATCAAGCTGACGGACAGCGAAAAGCAGGGTCTGGAAAATTCCGCCAATGCGGTCCGTGAACTGGTGGCGGATCTGAAAAAACTGGCCTGATTTGAACCCCTTCCATGGGAGGGGTTCAAAATTCACATTATGCGGAAAAATTGTCCAAAAACAGATGAACGCTTTCCGCCGCTGTCCGGGTCATGCCCGGAACACCGGCGATTTCATCCACAGATGCGTCTTTGATTTTGGCGATGCTGGAAAATTTTTTGACCAACGCCGCTTTGCGTTTTTTGCCGATGCCGGGAATGGCGTCAAGGCTGGAATGCAAAGCGGTTTTTGCTCTTTTTTGCCGGTGAAAAGATATCGCGAATCGATGGGCTTCGTCCCGGATACGCTGTAAAAAATACAACACTTCAATATTTTTGCCGAAATTTATCGGATTGACCCGTCCGGGCTTGTAAATTTTATCATGGGGTTCACCTTTATCCACGTCTTTTTTGGCAATGCCGATGACATCAAAGGCATTTTTTAAATCCAGTTTTTCCAGCACATCCATTGCAATATTCAACTGCCCTTTTCCCCCGTCCACCATCAACAGATCCGGCAGTTCATTCTTGTTATTTTTTTTGAACCGTCTTTCCAGCGCTTCTTTCATGCAGGCATAATCATCCTGAAGACCGACCGTTTTAATCGCATATTTGCGGTAATATTTTTTGTCCGGTTTGCCATCGGTAAATACCACCATGCCGGCCACCAGGTTGCTGCCCATCATGCCGGAATTGTCAAAACATTCAATACGAAGCGGCAGCCGCTGAAGATTCAATATTTTTTGAAGCCGTTTCAGCAGGTCCGTCCGGGCAGACAGGTCGTCCACCATCTTTTTTAAGCGGGCATCTGCATTTTTTTGCGCCATTTCGATCAAACGGACTTTGCTGCCCCGTTCCGGCACCAGAATCCGCACGCTGGATGCTTTGACATCAGACAGCCAGTCTTCATAAACAGCGGCGTCCGGGAGCACCATGGGAAGCAGAATTTCCCTCGGGATATAGTCGGCCTGCTGATAGTACTGCTTGACAAAGGCATCGATGATTTCATGATCCGTTGAAATCGCATCTTTGAACGCATATTGCCGCACAGCCTGTAAAAACCCTTTTCTGATCAAAAGGACCGCCACCAGCGTCAGCATATCATTTCGGGCCACACCGATCACATCCCGATCGGCAAAATCCGAAGCCACGGCGATCTGTTTTTCCACTGTTTTTTCCAGGGCCCATATTTTATCTCTCAGCCGGGCCGCGGTTTCAAATTCTTCTGCCCGGGCGGCCCCATCCATTTCGTCTTTTAATTTTTTAACCAGTTCATGGATCTGGCCGTTTAAAAACATGCGGACTTCATTAACGATCTTATGATATTCATTTTTATCCACATCATAACAGCACGGTGCAAGACACAACCCCATCTGGAAATTGAGACATGGCCGGGATCGGGGTTTTACCGGGCCGGCACTGCATTTGCGCAGCTTAAAGGTTTTATTGATCAGCTTAATCGTGTGGTTCACCGCACCGGGGGAAGAAAAAGGCCCGAAATAGACCGCGCGATCCTTTTGGGGTTTTCTGACAATCTCAAGGCTGGGATAATCGGCTTTAACGTCAATCCGAATGGACGGATACCGTTTATCATCTTTCAGAATCACATTATACCGGGGTTTATGCCGCTTGATCAATGTGGATTCAAGCAGCAGGGCTTCTTTTTCAGACCCGGTAATAATTGTTTCAAAATCGACTATTTTTTTGACCAGCACGCCGGTTTTTAAATCCGGATGGGATGTCCGGATAAAATAGGAGGACAGCCGTTTTTTTAAATTCGCGGCTTTTCCCACATAAATGATTTGCTGCCGCCGGTCTTTCATCAGATAGACACCGGGTCCGGAGGAAACGGAATATAATTTTTCGGAAACGGAATTATCCATGGGCTTCACGCAGGATCAGACATTTACGTTAAAATCAAAAAGGATCAGCTTTTTTAATTCTTTGATGCGGTCCCTGAATTCCGCGGCTTTTTCAAACTCAAGTTCTTTGGCGGCGGCGTTCATCAGTTTTTCAAGAGAGGCGATCTGTCCTTCCAGATTTTCATATGACGCATATTTCAGGTGTTTTTCCGCCACCTGGAACAGTTGTTTGTCCGATTTGGGATAAAATGCGGACATCAGCGCAGACGAAATGTCTTTGGTCACAGATGCCGGGACAATATTGTGGTCACGATTATATTGTTCCTGAATTTTTCTGCGGCGAACGGTTTCATCCATTGCCACCTGCATGGACGGGGTGATGACTTCACCGTACATAAGAACTTTGCCGTTTAAATTTCGCGAGGCCCGTCCGCATATCTGGATCAGGGAGCGGGCGGAGCGCAGAAATCCTTCCTTGTCCGCATCCAGAATGGCCACCAGGGAAACTTCCGGAATGTCTAAGCCCTCGCGAAGGAGATTAATGCCGATGAGCACGTCGAATTCGCCGGTGCGCAGGTCCTGAATAATTTCCAGCCGCTCAAGGGTTTTAATGTCCGAATGAAGATACCGCACCGCGATGCCGAGTTCAGCGTAATAATCCGTCAGGTCTTCGGCCATCCGCTTGGTCAGCGTCGTGATAAGCACCCGTTCGTTTTTATCAATGCGCAGCCGGATCTCCGCATATAAATCGTCTACCTGTTTTTTCGCATCCCGGAATTCAATTACCGGGTCAATGAGCCCGGTGGGCCGGACAATCTGCTCGACAACAGCGCCCTGGCTGATCTCCACTTCATAATCCGCGGGTGTTGCGGAAACATAAATCACCTGGGAGACCCGTGTTTTAAATTCATCAAACCGCAGTGGCCGGTTATCAAGGGCCGAGGGCAGCCGGAATCCGAATGCCACCAGCGTTTCCTTGCGGGACCGGTCCCCCTTATACATGCCGCGCACCTGCGGAAGGGCGATATGGCTTTCATCAATAAACAGCAGGTAATCCTCCGGAAAGTAATCGAGCAGCGTGGGGGGCGGATCACCGGCATTACGCGCGGTAAGGTGCCGGGAATAATTTTCAATCCCGTTGCAGTATCCGATCTCCTGAATCATTTCGAGATCAAAACGGGTCCGCTCTTCAATGCGCTGGGCTTCAATTAATTTGCTGGCATTGACAAAATAATCGATCCGGTCTTTTAATTCTTCATTAACCACCTGAATCATCCGTTCCCGGGTGCGCTGCTGGGTAACATAATGGCTTGCCGGATAAAGGAATAAACGGTTTAAGGATTTCTTCCTGTTTCCGGTAAGGGGATCGATCTCATAGAGGCCCTCAATGACATCCCCAAAAAATTCAATACGAACGGCCGTGTCTTCTTCGTATGCCGGAAAAATCTCCACCCGGTCCCCCCGGACACGGAAAATGCCCCGGTAGAAATCCGTATCATTGCGTTCATACTGAATATCCACCAGGCGCGACAGCAACTGCTCCCTGGAAAAATCCATGTCGGTTTCCAGAGCAATCCGCATGGCAATATAATCTTCCGGCGCTCCGAGTCCGAAAATACAGGAAACACTGGCCACCACCAGCACATCCGGCCGGGACAAAACCGATCGGGTGGACGAATGGCGCATTTTATCAATCATTTCATTGATAGAGGAGTCTTTCTGAATATAGGTGTCGGATACCGGGATGTAGGCTTCGGGCTGGTAATAATCATAATAGCTGACAAAGTATTCCACCGCATTTTCAGGAAACAGGGTTTTGAATTCATTGTACAGCTGCGCGGCCAGAGTTTTGTTCGGTGCCAGTACGAGCGTGGGTTTCTGGACTTTCTCGATGATGTTGGCCATGGAAAAAGTTTTGCCGGAACCGGTTACTCCCAGCATGACCTGATGCTTTCTGCCTTCTTCGATGCCCCGGCTCAACGCTTCAATGGCATGGGGCTGGTCACCTTTCGGTGTCATGGGCGAGACTATTTTAAAACGCGACATGTTACCGGCTATGAAATAACCTTCCAGATAGTTCCGTCCGGACGGTCTTCGATTTCAATATTCATGTTCTTCAACTGGTCCCTGATTTCATCGGCCCGCTTAAAATCCTTTGATTTGCGTGCGGCCCGGCGTTCTTCAATCATGGCGTCAATGGCGTCCGCATCAAACGATTTCTGATCAATGATCCGGTCTTTTTTTTGTTTAAAATAGGTGCCGGGCGATTGGGCGAACAAGCCGAGGATATTGCCCATTTTCAAAATATGGAGGCATTCATTGGAAATCCGGTGACGATTCTGCGTATTATCGGCGGACGCTGTTTCAGGCATCTGATCAAGCACCCGGTTGGTATGGCGCACCGAATCATACAGTATGCCGATACCCAGGGCCGTATTAAAATCATCATTCATGGCGTCGCGGAAAAGACCCCAGAAATCCTTTTCAGACACCGGCACCTCGTCATAATACCCGGCGTCTTTATCCGGCAGGGTGCCGAGATATTTTTCAGCCCGCTCCAGCAGCGCATACATTTTATCGAGGCCCGCTGCCGCATTTTTGATGTTCTGGTCCGTAAAGTCAACCGGTGACCGGTAGTGATGGGAAAGAAGAAACAGCCGGACCGCTTCCGGATGATATTCTTTGACAATATCTTTGATCATCAGAAAATTGCCCAGGGATTTGGACATTTTTTCATGATTAATATTTACAAATCCGTTGTGGACCCAGTATTTGACAAATGTCCGGCCAAACGCGGCCTCGGATTGGGCAATTTCATTTTCATGATGCGGAAAAATCAGATCCTTGCCTCCGCCGTGAATATCAAAACTGGCACCCAGATAATCTTCACTCATGGCGGAACATTCAATATGCCATCCCGGCCGTCCCTTGCCCCAGGGGCTGTCCCATGCCGGTTCATTGGGTTTTGAGCTTTTCCACAACACAAAATCAAATGGATTTTTTTTTCGCTGATCCACTTCAATCCGCGCACCGGCTTCCATATCTTCCAGTTTCCGGCCGGAAAGTTTGCCGTACCCGTTGAACAGATCAACGGAAAAAAAGACATCTCCGCCGGAGGCATAGGCAAAGCCTTTGTCCATGAGTATTTCAATGATTCGGATGATATGATCAATATGGTCTGTGGCCCGCGGTTCTAAAGTCGGCCGGAGCACATTTAACGCATCCATATCCTGATGAAACTCATCAATATATTTTTCCGCAAGGGATTCCGCGGAGACACCCAGTTCATTGGAACGGTTGATAATTTTGTCATCAATGTCCGTAAAATTGCGGACATAGGTCACATCATACCCCACTGCGCTGAGATATCGGTATATCACGTCAAACACAATCACGGACCGGGCATGACCAATATGGCAGGAGTCATAAACCGTGGGGCCGCATACATACATTTTAACGCGGCCGGGTTCAATGGTTTCAAAGGGTTCCTTGGTTCGCTTCAGGGAATTATAGATGGTAATTTTCATGAAAATCGCTTTGTATAATTTTAATTATTTAATTTTAAATAATAACGTCTGATGCCACCGCAAAAATTCAGATGGCGGCCGGGGGGCGTTTTCCCGGAAAAAACAGCCTGAATTTTACGATACCGTCAAATATATGCCTGCTAATAAACATTATTTTGAGCAAACGTCAATCAATAAGTACCACACACATGGCGGCCATTCCTTCTCCCCTGCCAATAAATCCGAGACCTTCGGTGGTGGTGGCCTTGATGTTGACCTGGCCGGGAAAAATCGAAAGCGATGCGGCGATTGTATCTTTCATTTGATCCGCATACGGTAAAATTTTAGGCGCCTGGGCAAAGAGGGTCGAGTCGATATTGATGATGGCTGAATACTGCAGACGGACCATTTCCCAGGTCTGCTTCAGCAATTCAATGCTGTAGATATCCTTAAAATTGGGGTCCGTATCCGGAAAATGCCTGCCGATATCTCCCATCCCGGCAGCGCCCAGGATCGCGTCACACATGGCGTGCAGCAGTACATCCGCATCAGAGTGGCCTTCAAGGCCTTTTTCAAATGGAATTTCAACCCCGCCTAAAAAAAGGGGGCGTCCTTCTATCAGACGATGCACATCATATCCATGGCCGATTCGCATATCATTTAATCCGATACCACTGAAAAAATTTATAAAAGATAAAAACGGCGGTCATTTGATTTCGCACGGGGAATACTGATATTTTTTTTTAAATGAACGATTAATTCAATAATCACGGCAATTGCATGAACACAGGTATTTTCAATCGGTTGACAGGTACATTCGGAATATAATTCACCGTGCTCATATTCAACCAGTGTGGCAAAAAGCTCTTCTGACGCCACCCAGGCCAGGATACCGTTGGATTCCGTTACAGAGACCTGGGTCACTTCTTTTCTCAGGAAACAGTCCCGCCCGTCGGCGACAATCTCTTTGCCGGCCCAGAACGTCAGGTCAAGCCATGTCAGTTCTCGGAATCGATGGTATGAATGGGTCATAGGCGCCAGCATATATCGCTTTTAAGCAATTATTGATTCTTCCCCAATGGATGCGGCCGGTGCGGACATGCCGTTGATTAAGGCGCTGACATTTTGTCCCAGCACCTGATGATTATAGCCGCCTTCCAGAATGGCAAAAAAACCGGCTCCGGATGCCTGAGCGGCTTGTTTTACCATGCAGCCGATGAGAAAATAGTCCTCCGTAGACAAAAGGCCGCCCCAGTCGTCTCTGTGATTATCAAATCCGGCGGATATGCCAATGATATCGACATTCTTGTCCGAAAGCACTTTTCTGACTTCTTCGAGATATCGGGCCCGATTATTTTTTGCCGGGTTATACGTTTGTACCCAGCTTTCGGATCCCAGTATATTATCGGTGCCATCCCCATAGTGAAGATCAATATCCAGCACAAAAGCCGTTTTGATCAGAAGTTCCGATCGCAACGTCAGCAAAGCCACGGCCATATTGTTAAAGTAGCAAAACCCCCAGGCGGAATCACATGATGCATGATGGCCGGGGGGCCGGATCAGCCCGAAACAGGGCTCATGCAAACCGATTCGGGCCGTTGCAATCGCGCCGCCGGCAGCAAAGGCCGCTATATCAAAGACATCTTCTTTTTTGACTTCACGGATGTACTCTTCTGAATGTGCCAGCTGCAGCTGTTTAATGGTGGCGGGTTCAGGGCGAATCAGTTCCGCATCTGTCGGAAGGATTGAGGTGACAGCCTCTATGCGTCCGGCAGCCGACGCCGGATCCGAGGCGTAAATTGAATTAAATAGTACATCAAACACAACTTTCATTTGTCTCCTTCTGCCAGAAACAAAGGTCCAAACGCAGGCAGCAATAAGAAACGCCGGTGGCAATTAAAAATGATAAAAAAGACCGAATTTAAATGCCCACCCCCCGATGTCGGTCTTGTTGTCTCCGAACCGGTCAATCTGAGAATAGCTGCTTTCTATCAATACGCCGGTTCCGGTAAAATCTTCATCCGTATTATAAAACCGGGCCCCGATTTTTCCATGAAACCCACCCACCCATTCCTCGATTTCGGGATGTCTGTCCATGTCGTCGGTTTCTTCCTGACAATACCAGTAATCCGGTCCCACGCCGATATACCCGACAACATAGGGTAATATTTTCATATTGAACTTCAGCGACGCCGAAACCGGGGCAAGGGTCAGCATGGTTCTAATTTCGGTCTGTTCCCCGGTCTGAGTTAACAGATGCCCTTTTTCCTTTAAAAATCCGGCCTCCAGATCAACGGAAACAAATTTGGAAAAAAACCGCTCATAAAACCCGTAGACCGGAAACGTATTTTCGCCGTAAAAATCATCAAAATCATCCTCCAGGGGAAGGTAATATCCCCCGGCAACACCGACAATATTATTCCCGGGCATTTCCGGCATTGCAGGGACTTCGGCACTTGAATGACCCGAAGAAAAAAGCACAAGAACAAAAGTGACTACGGCAAACCGCAGAAATTTTAAAAACACATTTCGTTTGAAGAACACCAGCAGCGCACCCATCATTAAAAAAGGAAAATAAATGCCGGACCCGTGACTTTGCCCGGCGGTTGCAATAAAGCATCCGCCGTCAAAATCTTCGGGCTGATTCAGAAAACGGTAAGTATCTTCAACCGTGACTGAAATGACCTGGGTCGGATTGCTTTCATTTCCGGAAAAATCATAAGCAGTGGCGGAAAAAAACCAGACAGAGTCCACCGGAAGATCGGAGACGGTATGAGAAAAGCGGTCTTCGATGTCCACCCGTTGATTTAAATTATCAGCCGCGTTTCCGTAATACAGAATCGTGCCGCTAAAATCCGCCATTTGGGAATTGCCGTTGACAATGTCAACCGTTATCGCGTCGGTATCGCTTAACGCCCCGGAAATGCCAGCGGGTTTGTTCGGCGGCCGGTTATCTTCCCGGGTGTCGACAATCAGTTCATCGGCTTTTTCCGATTCATTGCCCGCGGTGTCCACGGCGGTGATGGAAAAATAATACCGTGTGGAATTCTGAAGCGCGGTAACTGTATACGATGTTGTATCCGCCCCCCCCGCTTCCAGAACATTTGCGTAGGCACCGGAAGTTCGGCCGTAATAAATATTATAATGATCCAGATCAGATTCCGTATTTTGATTCCACTTCAGCGCAACGGTGCTTTCAGCAATGGCATTCAGTCCGAGAATAAAGAAACCGGCCGGTGTTGCCGGTCTGCCGGTGTCTTTGGTGGTTGCGATCGATTGAATTTCCGACAGATCGCTTTCCTGAAAATTATCATTTGAAGATACGGCAATGTAATAGGTGGTTCCCTGTTCCAGATTGGTGATCGTATATTCAGTGACCGAATCATCGACGGTTGCCCGGTTGTCCAGATTGTCCCGCGATATGCCCCAGTATACGAAATAACTGTCCGCATCCGTGTCCCCGACCCAGTCGACTTTAATTGTTTCTTCCGTGGCTGAAAGGGTCACATTTGAAGGAACATCCGCCAAAGCAAAGGCGTTACTTGAAAACAGCAGTATAAAAAAAATGCAGCTTAATCGTATTTTCATCGATGATACTCCAAAATAACAGAATTTAAATTTATGCCCAACCTGGATTACGGCGATACATGAATATATGTTTAGATATTTTAAAACCATACAATATTAAATAAAAGTCTATAAATCAAATTCTTTCCTGAATTAAGGTCAGCCGGTGGCTCGGTCTTTCCAGATGCGGTGGCCCGGTTCATCCGTCATAATCACGTCCACATCAAGGGCCAGCAGGCGTTCAAGATCCCTGTCCGAATTGCAGGAATATGTCATGATGAGTTTGCCCTCATCATGCCCATTTTCAACAAATTCCCTGTTTAAAAGCGTATGTTCGATGCAATACCCGCACAAAATTTCCAGATCGATATTCAGACAATTCTGATCAATCATCGAAGTATGCAGATTCAAGACATAATTTAATTCCGGGTCATTTATAAACGCTGATTTTATAATTTCCGGGTCAAAGGAAAGTATGTAAATATTGGGCACCCGGTCCCGGGAAACCAGGTTTCTGACCTGTTCGACCACCATTGCGGCCAGTTCGTAATACAGATTTTTGGCTTCGTGCCGGGGGGATGGTTTAATCTCGATCATCAGCCGGGTTCTGGGTCCGTAGTCTTTGAGCACCTGATCCAGGGTAAGCATTTTTTCATTTTCAAAAGCTTCCGAAAACCAGCTTCCGCAGTCACAGGCAAGCAGCTCATCCAATGTAAAATCAGGGATGGATTTGACGCTGCCGTTGATCTTTTCCAATGTGGCATCATGATAAACAACCGGAACCCGGTCTTTGGTTATCTGAACATCGAATTCTATGCCGTCGGCACGATATTTAAGGGCTTTGTCAAATGCCGGTTTCGTATTCTCAGGCGCCTCGGTCATGGCCCCCCGGTGGGCGATAATAAATGGTTTCAATCAGATCCACTGCTTTCTTCGAAAATCGAATTTAACGGGATGCGAAAAAAACCAATATACCTGGATTGAACCGGATTTTGATTCGTATTCAAGGCGCATCAAAGGGAGCATATCAGGATATATGACCTTTGATGCAACAAAGAATACGGGTCAAAAGACAAGCAAGACGGGTATATTCGTTTTTTCCGCTTCCCTAAGATACAGGCGTTTTAAATTATCATGGAAATCCGGGATGTTCTGAACAAACCAGACCGGGATTTGAGCGGATTTTTCTTTTGATGAATCAAATCAACTCTGCAGAATATAATCAGAAAACAGCTGATATCTTTCGGGACAAGCC
>JAABSL010000254.1 GCA_011390415.1 Desulfobacteraceae bacterium | reverse complement strand
CCCTGACGGCATCCGCGTCAGGCAGGTTCAGGTGGACAATGCCTGCCTCGGTCTTGTGCATCAATGCCGCCCCCATGCCTTTGACGACTACGGGATACCCGAACTGCCCGGCCGCGTCGACCGCGCTGTCCGCATCGCCTGCGACCGCTTCCGATACCACGGGAATACCGTAGTGGCTGAGGATGGTTTTTGAGGCACTTTCGGAAAGCGCGGTTTTATCGTCGGTTTTTAAAGCGGTCTCGTTCATATCTAACTCCTTGTTTTGTTTCGGTTGTACAAAAACCCGGCATGGCCGGTATGCAAGAATCGTCATTAACGCTTACGTTAAGGTTAATTTATGATAGGCAATCACAAACCAAAAGTCAAGCAGCTCTTGTCATTTGTCAATTGTAAACAGACTTGACATAAAACACTGTTCCAGTATAATTTTAAAGGTCAAAGGATTTTAATTGTGGGAGAAAAAAAACAAACGACTCAACTGATCTGGGGCTTGTTGCTGATATTGGCCGGAGTCGGCGTGTTTTTCAGGTTTCATTCGCTTGCGTCAGAAATGGAAACCTTTGCGGGCCAGCCAGCCACCGCGGTTTTCATCCGCATCTGCTTTTATATCATGGCCATCCTGCTGATCGGCGGCGGTATCAGAAAAGTTCGGGGTTATTACAAAAAAGAATAATCATTCCACCATACATTACCGATAAGGATTTTTAGCATGGCCTTAATAGCTTCTCAAACCAAAAAATCGGATTCCATCGAAGATCGTCGGCAGAAAATTCAGGTGCTGAACAAAAAAATATTTTCCGCTTCCAACCTGGATGAAATTCTTATTGACTTGAAGGATGATATTCTTGGCCTGTTCGATGCCGAACGCATTACCATTTACTTCGTAGATGGTGTCAAGCGGGAACTGGTGTCGCGCTTCAAAACGGGCAATGAAGTCGAAGAGATCCGGGTGCCCCTTGCCCCCAACAGCATTGCCGGTTTTGCCGCCTACAAGCAGACCCTGATAAATATCAAAGATGTTTATGACCAGCGAGAACTGGTCAAGATTGATAGTGGTTTGAGTTATGATGACAAGTGGGACAAGCGGACCGGCTTTACCTCCAAGCAGATGCTGGTCGTTCCGATTATATTCAAAAAAATGCTCATCGGCGCCATACAGCTGATTAACCACAAAAGTAAAAAGCAGTTCACCGAAGAAGATGAAATTGCGATAAGGGAACTCGCCGACACCATGGGCATCGGCCTGTACAATCAGAAAAAGATGCAGGCCGCCAAAAAGGGGCGGGGAAAATTTGACCTGCTGCTGGAGAATCATATCCTGACCCAGAAAGAGGTCAAGAGTGCCGCGGTTATGGCCAGGGAACAGGGAAAACCCATCGAGGAAGTGTTTATCAAGGAATTCAACGTTCCCAAAGAGCAAATCGGCGAATCCCTGGCAAAATATTATGATACACCCTACCGCCCCTACGATGCCAATACGCCCATACCCGGTCATTTGCTGGCCGGCGTTAAAGTACCCTTTATGAAAAAAAATGTCTGGGTGCCGCTGGGCTCTACCACGGACGGCGTGGTCCAGATAGCCATAGACGATCCCTATGACGTTGGCCGTACCAATGAAATAAAGGCCCTGTTTTCCGGCCGGACCCTGCGTTTCTGCATTTCCTTTAAAGAAGACATCTTTGATTTTATTCAGCTGTTCACCACCGATGAAACGGAATCATCTTCCATTGATGACATTCTTTCGCAGATGCAGGCTGAAGACGAAGAGATCATGGAGGCGGAGGCCGGCCTTGATGAAGAAAGCAGCGCCATTGTTCAGCTGGTCAATAAAATTATTATCGATTCCTACAACCGCAACGCCTCTGATATTCATATCGAGCCTTATCCGGGCAAGAAGAACACCGAGGTCCGTATCCGTATTGACGGCGCCTGTACCCTTTATCAGACCATTCCTTATAACTATAAGGCAGCGGTTGTGTCTCGTCTCAAAATCATGGCGAATCTTGATATTGCTGAAAGACGAAAGCCCCAGGACGGAAAAATCGGTTTCAAGAAATTCGGCGGGTTGGATATTGAACTTCGTGTCGCCACCTGCCCCACGCAGGGCGGTGTGGAAGACGTGGTAATGCGTATCCTGGCTGCGGGTGAACCCATTCCACTGGAAAAGATGGGCTTTTCCGAAAACAACCTGAAACGGTTTCTGGATTGTATCAATAAGCCATATGGTATTATTTTTGTCTGCGGGCCGACCGGTTCCGGAAAAACAACCACCCTGCATTCCGCCTTAAAAAAGATCAATAAGGTTGAAACCAAAATCTGGACCGCTGAAGACCCGGTTGAAATTACCCAGATCGGGCTGCGCCAGGTCCAGGTTCAGCCCAAGATCGGGTTTGATTTTGCCGCGGCCATGCGTTCTTTTCTGCGTGCCGACCCGGACGTCATTATGGTCGGCGAAATGCGGGACAAGGAAACCACCCATATCGGTATTGAGGCGTCTCTGACCGGCCATCTGGTGTTCTCCACCCTGCATACCAACAGCGCCCCGGAAAGTATCACCCGTCTGGTTGATATGGGCATGGACCC
>JAABSL010000253.1 GCA_011390415.1 Desulfobacteraceae bacterium | reverse complement strand
TTGTTTTTTCTTAATTTTTTGATTATGGTCTCCTTGTCCGCTAAGACATTTTTTCAGCATCTGCGATGATCCGGGTTGCGCGGATCACGCTGTCGGGATTTAAGGAGATGGAATCAATCCCCTCTTTGACTAAAAATTCAGAAAATTCCGGATGATCGCTGGGTGCCTGACCGCAGATCCCCACTTTACGATCCGCTTTGTGGGCCGCCTGTATCAGGGCCCTGATCTGTTCTTTCACCGCTTCATTTCTTTCATCAAAAATATGGGCCAGTTCACCCGAGTCCCGGTCCACCCCCAGGGTGAGCTGGGTGAGGTCATTGGATCCGATGGAAAATCCGTCAAAGCGCCGGGCAAATTCTTCTGCCAGAATGATATTGGACGGGATTTCGGCCATGACATAGACTTTTAAGCCGTCTTTTCCCCGGATCAGGTCGTTTTCCGCCAGGACCTCAAACACTTTATCCGCCTCTTCCGGGGTCCGGCAGAAGGGAATCATGATAATCACATTGGACAGTCCGATTTCTTCGCGGACTTTTTTGATGGCCCGGCACTCTAAAGCAAATCCCGGACGATAATTTTTGCTGTAATAGCGCGACGCCCCCCGGAATCCGATCATGGGGTTGCTTTCTTCGGGTTCAAAACCGCGGCCCCCGATAAGGTCCGCGTATTCATTGGTTTTAAAATCACTCATACGCACAATAACGGCTTCCGGATATTGAGATGCGGCAATCTTTGCAATGCCCCAGGCCAGATGATCCACAAAATACTGTTTTTTGTCTTTATATCCGGCAGTCAGGACCTGTATTTCTTTTTTGGCCTCCTTGTCTTCCAGTTCATCGAACTTTGCCAGGGCCATGGGATGGATTTTAATAATATTATTGATTATATATTCCATACGGGCCAGGCCGATCCCTTTGCACGGCAGCCGCCACCAGCGAAACCCGGCGGCCGGGCTTCCGATGTTCATCATAATGCGCGTATCTGTTTCGGGTATGTTTTCCAGGTTGACCTCCTGCTCGTCAAATTCCAGGATCCCTTCGTATACGTATCCTTCATCCCCTTCCACGCAGGAAATCGTAATTTCCTGTCCGGCTTTTAAGGTCTCGGTGCCATTGCCGGTTCCCACGATGGCGGGAACGCCTAATTCACGGCTGACGATGGCTGCATGGCTGGTACGCCCGCCGTAATCCGTTACAATACCCGCTGCCTGTTTCATAATGGGCACCCAGTCCGGATCCGTCATTTCCGTTACCAGAATCATGCCTGGTTTAAATTTTTCCATTTCATCCGCACTTTTAATGATAAGGGCCTTGCCTGCGGCAATCGCCTGTCCGATGCTCAGGCCGGTGACCAGCTTTTTGCCGCTTTCCTTAAGATTATATGTCTTTAATGTTCCGGCCTGTTTTTGTGACTGCACGGTTTCCGGTCGGGCCTGAACAATAAACAGCTCCCCGGTCTGTCCGTCTTTGGCCCATTCGATATCCATGGGCTTGGCGTAATGATTTTCAATGGTACACGCCCAGCGGGCCAGGGTCAGGATTTCATCGTCATTTAAGACAAATGAACGGCGCTCGCTTTTGTTGGTGTTCACATTTTTAATGGTCGCGCTGCGGCCGGTGGTGTAGATCATCTTTTTTTCTTTGTCACCCACGATTTTTTCAATAATCGGCCGGTACTTATCGTTTTTGAGCGGTTGTTTAAAGACCCGGTATTCATCCGGGGTAACCGTGCCCTGCACCACATTTTCACCCAGTCCCCATGCGGCATTGATCACCACCACATCCGGAAAACCGGTTTCGGTATCAATGGAAAACATCACACCGGATCCTGCCTTGTCCGAGCGCACCATTTTTTGCACCCCCACGGAAAGGGCCACTTTCATATGATCGAATCCGTGTTCTTCCCGGTAGCTGATGGCCCGGTCCGTAAAAAGCGAGGCATAGCATTTTCTGCAGGCCTCCATCAGTTCGTCTTCTCCGGATATGTTAAGAAACGTTTCCTGCTGTCCGGCAAAACTGGCATCCGGCAGATCCTCGGCAGTGGCGCTGCTCCGGACCGCGACATCCACTTCATCAGCGTTGTAACGTTCGGATAATTCGCGATACCGCGCCTTTATTTCCTTGGCAACGGAGGGGGGAAATTCTTCTTTTTGAAAAAGTCTGCGTATGGATTTTCCGACGGTGGCAAGGGACTTGTTTTTCTTATGCAAATCGTTTATCAACGACCCGATTTTGTCATTTAAATTATTGGCTTCAACAAAATCCCAGTATGCCGCAGCGGTTGTGGCAAAACCATCCGGAACCACAATGCCTTGTTCCTTAAGGGTTTGGATCATTTCTCCCAAAGAGGCATTTTTACCCCCCACCCTTTCGACATCTTCCATTCCAAGATTTTCAAACCATGCCACATATTTTTCCAGATCCGTCATTCTTTTCTCCGTTTTTGTTCTGTTCCTGGTCTCAACATCGGTGGTTAAACCGATCCGTGAAAGCATCAATATAAACTCTGAAAAATAATACCAGCAAAAAAGGGCGGAATATATACTCTCAAACCCGTATTACAGTGTAATTCATACTGTATTGTTAAAAGACGGCGGGGATCTGGGTCGATCGAGCCCCCCT
>JAABSL010000252.1 GCA_011390415.1 Desulfobacteraceae bacterium | reverse complement strand
ACAACGTCGTCCGGCGAATAATCCCGGGTGGTTGCCCGGCATCCCGCAAAAGACGCTATCATAACAGCCAGAAGCATCAGAAGAATACTTTTTAAAAAAACGTTCCGGGACATAACCTGCCTCCTTGTTGATAAGAAATGATTATTCACTTTCGATTTCGTTCAGCTTGATCCTGGCTTCTTCATTATCCGGATTTTCCTTGAGCTCGGCGATCAGCTCATCTATGGCTTTTTCCTTCATCCCTTTGCGGTAATATTCCATTGCCCGATAATAGTGGGTACTGACCTTGCACTTCTCTTCCCGGCGCGCGGAAACATATTTTTCATGAGCCTCCGTATTGGCGGGATCAATCTTGATGGCGATCCGGTAAAAACCAATGGCATCATCCAGTTCGCCTCTCCCGTAGTAGGCATCTCCCACCCTGACCGCCTCGGTGGAATCTTCAATATTCCACTGTTTCATACGGTCGCGTTCGCGTTGCTCCAGTTCAAAGTCAAAGTCTTTCATCTTGATGACTTCATCAGCCACGCCTTCAACACTTTGAGTGTGTTTAATGGTAATATCCGTGTCTTTTTTAATATTGACATCTTCACAGAATCCCGCCGCCGGGATCAGGCAGAACGCTAAAAATAAAGGTATGATCTGAATTACAATAGAGCGTTTCATGGCCCCCTCCTGAAAATTATGGTCTGGTGATGTATGAAAATCCCCGCCGGCGTTTTTGTCAACTGAGCCGGCGGCATTTCAATTATTATATGACGGAATCATCGCTGCTGTCAATTTGATACAAGGGCGGTGACGGATAAGGCCCTGGGTGAGATATCCGGGTCATGGCAAATATATTTTCATATACATGTTGGCGCCCTTTTCATCACGCGAGATATCAGATAAAAGGCCCTCCGGCACCATTTCGATCATGTCCGCCTCATCACGCAGTATAAGTTCCCACTCCCCCCCGAAATCCATAAACGCCCTGGAAAAGCAGTTTTTATGGACATTGGTCACAATAACGACACCGCCCGGTCGGGTGTGCTTGATCATGTACCGGATAATCCGCCGGCAGACTTTCTGTGAGAAATAGTCGAACATACCGGCGCAATAAGTGAGTGAAAACTTTGTATCTACCGGGTCTTTACCCCGGCCGGCAATGATACTCAAAAGATTGTGATTAAGTGTGATCAGATCGAAATGACGCACATCCAGGTATTGGAAATGGTCTTTAAAATCGACGAGCGCAAAGGCATCCATATCAAGCAGCGCCGCCTGGACCGGTTTTTCAGGCGTAATTTCCGTATTCTCGACAAAACGCAGGATTTCTTCCCCCGGCCCCGATCCCAGAACAAAAAATGAAAAAGTGTCATGGTTCTTTTCATACATGGAAACTAAAGTGTTGTATAAAAAATCGATCCGATCCTGGTGGGCTGTGACCGCGTCCATGCTCAGGGCCAGGCGGTTGACCATTTTCGCGAAAAGCGTGTCGCCCTTGTACGGGTCGTCGAAAAACTGTTTGATGATTTCAAAGTTTCCGGCATACCCCCGGTCTTTATCAATAACAGAGGCGACAAACGGTGACACCCTTAAAAAAGGTTCCATGTTTTCCCGGAAATACTGTTTAAAATCAAGGCTTCGCGTTTTGTCCAGACCGTCTGAGATACGGTTCAGCTTTTTGATAAATCCGTACATGTCTTCCATGACGGATTTTTCAATTCCTTTTAAAAAATGAATCTGCTCATGATTTTCCCGGTACCGGTTATTCAGGTTCTCGTCGTCAAGCCGATTTTTCAGGCGAGCCATATACATCCGCCAGTCGGACACCAGGGCCTTGAAGGTCTTTAAGACCTTATCGTATTGATGTAAACCCGCCAGGTATTCCCGGGTTTCCTTCACGTCTCTTGTAGATTCCGAAATGCTTTCAATGTAAGGCACGTCCAGAAACTTGCCGGAAAACTGAAGGATCAGCTCGGAACCGTCGGATTTTCTGCGAATGACATTGGCCGTATCTTCCAGGAGGACATTGCCCATTGACTCAATTTCCAGTTGTACCGAGTCACCCAGCTCAAGAGCATGCGGCCGATCTTCAGGAAACGTCAAGCGGGTTGAAGCGGGGGTATAGTCAGCCACAAAGCCGTTGTACTGTGTTGTAAAACCGTTCTCATTACTCCGAATGACGGCCTCCATCCGGATGGTGGGGACATAGCGGGTGGCTCTTATCTTCCCCAGAATGGAATGAACGATTTTAGTGGATACAAATGACGCGCCGACCTTTACGGTGTTCTGATTGAACGTTTTGGTATAAACAACGGTTCCTGACGCCTCAATTATGGTATTGCCTTCGGCATCGAAAAAAACGATATCGTTTAACGATAAATTCTTGTCAAAAAAGCATTTCTCCTTTTCACACAAAAAGGAAAAACCTTTTACGGACAGATCATGAACCGGATAGCTTTCAAGGAAATTTTCAAACCGGCAGCGCGTATACCGGATAACCTTTCTTCTGGCCTTTCGAATCTCTTCATAGCGATCAACCATTAATGCATATCCTCATACTTGACGCTCTCGTAAAAAGTCCCTACATCGTCATTCCGGCGAAAGCCGGAATCCAGAACCATTTATTTTTTCTGGACCCCGGATCC
>JAABSL010000251.1 GCA_011390415.1 Desulfobacteraceae bacterium | reverse complement strand
TGGGCAATACATTGATCCGGCATCATTCAGGCCAAAAAAACAATTTGGGTCAATTTTACCTTACCAGGAACTGCCAATTTGAGCCCTCGGGGAACAGAGAAAAAGATTGGGTTTCTTCCTGCCTCAAAGAAATTGAAATTGCATTTTTCTGGAAAAAACCTGCTGTTATTTCCTCTCACAGGCTAAACTATATCGGGTATATTGACGAATCAAACCGAACAAGGAATTTAAGATCTCTTACAAGCCTTTTAAAAAATATTATCCGAAAGTGGCCTGATGTTGAGTTCCTGACAACCACAGAGTTGGGTGCCCTGATAGAAAAAAAACGCTCCAATGGAAGAAAAAATTAAGATACTTTTTACAGGTGATTTTTATACGGGAGGTAGAATTGATGAATTGATCCAACGTGAAAAATACCAAAACATTTTTAATGGGTTTATGGATGAAATCAGAGGGGCTGATATTTCCATTACTAACCTTGAAGCGCCCATAACCCATTATGACCAGTCGATTCAAAAAACCGGCCCGGCTTTGAAGGCTCACCCAAAAACAGCAAAAGCATTGAGCTATGCAGGCTTCAATCTGGTCACTCTTGCGAACAACCATATTATGGATTTCGGGAAACAGGGGCTTTCAGATACTTTTTCATCCCTGCGAAGTGAGGAAATTGAATATATTGGGGCAGGAAAAAACCTTGATGAAGCAAAACAGCCCATTTTTAAAGAAATAAAGGGCAAGGTTCTTGCCTTTATAAATATTGCTGAAAATGAATGGTCAACCACTTATGGAAATGATTATGGTACCAGCCCGTTAAACCCGGTACAGAATTATTATGTGATTCAGGAAGCAAAAAAGAAGGCAGATTATGTATTCGTAATCGTTCATGGCGGCCATGAGATGTACCCCTTTCCCAGCCCAAGGATGAAAGAAACATACCGGTTTTTTATTGACGCGGGTGCAGATGCCGTTATTGGCCACCATACCCATTGCTATTCCGGGTATGAAAAATACAAAACCGGTTATATATTTTATAGCCTGGGGAATTTTCTTTTTGACAAAGGAAATAAGGGAAGCCGTTTGTGGAATGAAAGTTATGCGGTACGACTGGATATTATTAAAGGGGATCTTTTAATCAAACTGATTCCTTATATTCAAAACGGGGAACAGGTTGGAGTAAACATTCTGGATGACGAAGGGAAAAGCCGGATTCTTAAAAAAGTGAATGAGTTGAATGAAATAATCCTTGATGACACAAAGCTTAAAGATCAATTTGACAGGTATTGCATGGAAAGAAAAGCAATTAATTTTTATTTAGAGCCTCATAATAACGTAAAAATCTTTTTTCTTCAAAAACATAAACTTTTGCCTTCTTTTCTTACCAAAGGGAAAAGGCTATTATTAAAAAATCTGATTCGGTGTGAATCTCACCGGGATGTTGTTCTTAATCTTTTAGAAAAATGAACCGAGCCATGACAATAACATTCACGCGGATGATTATAATTTCGCAACACGACAAAACATACAATACGGATATTGTTGGCGAGCTCTCCCGCATGCGCGGGACAGGCATCTGACCGAATTAATATAATTATAAACAGATGAAATTAGCCATACATCTTTCCAGAGGAAGTTTTAGTGATCAATGGATAGCCTATTGCGAGAAGTATGATATCCCCTTTAAAATTGTGAACTGCTACCACACCAATATTGTGCAGAAATTACAAGATTGTGATGCCTTGATGTGGCATCACAACCATGCCCTGCCCCAAGACCTGCTGTTTGCCAAGCAATTGCTTTTTTCATTGGAACAGGCGGGCAAGGTAGTTTTTCCTGATTTTAATACCGCCTGGTATTTTGACGACAAGCTGGGACAGAAATATTTGTTTGATGCTTTCGAGCTTCCTGTCGCAAAGACAAATGTGTTTTATTCAAAAAAAGAGGCCAAAGACTGGGTAAAAACCGCCACATATCCAATGGTATTTAAGCTGAGACGGGGAGCAGGCTCAAGAAATGTAAGGTTGATTAAAAATAAAAACCAGGCCCGGACAATAATAAAGAAGGCATTTGGCCGGGGATTCAGGCAATACGACGCCTGGGGTGGCATCAAGGAAAACTGGAGGAAATTGATGCTGAGCAAAGCCATGCCAATAGAACTGATGAAAGCTATTGCTCATTTGTGGGTCCCTATAACTCTGGAAAAAGCCATTGGTAGAGAAAAAGGATATGTATATTTTCAGGAATTTATTCCAGACAATGATTTCGATATTCGGGTGATTGTGATCAACAAGAAGGCATTTGCCATAAAAAGAAGCGTAAGAAAAAATGATTTTCGGGCCTCTGGTAGTGGATTTATTCAGTACGAAAAACACCATTTCGATGATTCGATTATTTTGACTTCTTTTAAAATTGCAAAAAAAATAAAGACTCAATGCATTGCTTTTGATTATGTTGTAAAGGATAAAGAACATCTAATTCTTGAAGTTAGTTATGGTTTTAGCAAACATGGTTATTACGATTGCCCGGGATATTGGGATGAGAAATTAAAATGGCATGAAGGTCCTTTTAACCCTTATGGATGGATGATTGAAGATGTGCTGCAAAAAGTAAATGAACAAAAAAAACCCTGAAACAATTTGCC
>JAABSL010000250.1 GCA_011390415.1 Desulfobacteraceae bacterium | reverse complement strand
ATGACCCGGGAAATCTCTGAATATGCCCGGCAGTCCGGTGATTTCATCTATCACATTACAAGCCTTATTCCTTTGAACCCGGACAATGTCCCGGATGACTTTGAAAGAGCGGCCCTGTCCGGTTTTGAAGAAGGAAACAGAGAAACACATGCCCTGCTAAAGGACAACGATCGATCCATTTACCGGTATATGGCGCCGCTGTATGTGGAAGACAGCTGCATGCCCTGCCATGAAAAGCAGGGGTACAGGATCGGAGATGTCCGGGGCGGCATCAGCGTGACTTTTGATGTGAGCGATACAGAAAGAAAAATGGCCCGAAACCGGTTTGGTTTTATCGGTCTGGGTATTGCCGCCTCTCTGGCGTTGCTGGGGATTGTTCTGTTTCTGATTTCACGACTGGCCGGAAGCCTCTCAAAGGCTTACAACACCATTGAAAAAATGTCCATCACCGATGATTTGACCCAGGTGTTCAACCGCCGGCATTTTCATGCCAGGCTGGATGAGGAGATTGCCCGGGCCCGGCGGTATGGCCATCCCGTGAGCCTGCTCATGATGGATATCGATCATTTCAAACGCATCAACGACAGGTACGGCCACCAGACCGGTGATGAGGTCCTCAAGACCATTGGCGCCATATTCGGGTCCAACACCCGGAGTGCCGATATTGTGGCCCGGTACGGCGGCGAAGAATTTGTGGTGCTTCTGCCGGAAACAGAAGAGGAAACCGCCAGGGTGACGGCGGAGAAACTGCGGGCCGCCATTGAACGCCAGGCGTTCATCTCGCCGGATCGATCTCCGATTCATGTGACCGCCAGCTTCGGGGTCGCATCTCTGGATATGACAGACAAAAACACCGCCGACATGGCCGACCGGATGGTCAAAATGGCGGACGATGCCATGTACCAGGCCAAACAGGCCGGCCGCAACCGGGTGGTGGTTTCTTCAGGAATGTGATTTTCCGATGCGGGTCAACCGGTTGCATAAAAACAAAAAATGATTACCATGGAATATAACTGTAAAGAATACTGTCAACCTGGATAATTATTTTTCAAAACCCCGGAGGAGCCAGATGCCGATTTTTGAATACCAGTGCAACACCTGTTCCCATGAGTTTGAAAAACTGGTGTTTGCCGGAGATGAACCGGATATCGCCTGCCCGGCATGCGATAGTCATGAAGTCACCAAAAAGATGAGTGCAGCCAGCTTTATGGGTTCCAGCATCGGGACCTGTGCAGCAGATGCGCCCAAAGGCTTTTCATGAGCCGGCTGACCTCAGGACGGCCGGGTGCCGTCCTTGATTTCCCATTGAAGTGCCTGGAACCGGTCAAAATCATTTGCATTTACCATCGGCTGTGACCAAACCAGAGATCCTTGTCAGCCGTGCTTTTCCGCCACCTGCGGGATGGAAGAATCTGTCAAAAAATCGCTATTTACGCGTTTTGCTATTTGTGGCAAAACGCGTAAATATAACAAGTTTGGAAAAGCCGAAAATTGAAGACATTGTTGTTGAAAAGTGTCAAAAAAAAACCTGTACCGGGTGATGCCCAGCCGCTGGTAACCATATCTGCGGTTTGCCAGGTTTATAAAATGCTTGACATTTATCTCATATTGAGATATTCAAAAGACATGCACATCATAACACGGAAAAAAATATTGGATTTTGCTCAAAGGCACCCGGAATGTGCAACCGCCTTGGATGCCTGGTACCGAATTGTGAAGCATACAGGATTCGGCAGCTTTGCAGAGCTGAGGAGCGTTTTTCCAAGTGCTGACCAGGTGGGTGGTTTTACCGTGTTTAATATCGGCGGGAACAAAGTTCGGCTTATTGCTGCTGTTCATTACAACACACAGCGGCTGTATATCAGGAATGTGCTTACGCACAAAGAGTATGACAAAAACAAATGGAGGAAAGGCTGATGTTACAGGAGGCGAACGACATTATCCGGATATGGCCGGATATTAAAAGCATCTTTGCCGTGGCCCATTCAGAAGCGGAATATGACCGGCAGGTATCTTTTCTTGACAGTCTTTTGGAGGAAGTCGGAGAGGACGAAGGACACCCGCTGGCGTCTCTGATCGAGACCGTCGGCAGTCTGGTGGAAACCTATGAAGCTGCCAACCTGCCGGAGCCCGAAGGATCGCCCGCAGATGTCCTGAATTATTTGATGCAGGAACACGGTGTCAGGCAGGGGGATCTGCCGGAAATCGGCAGCCAGGGGGTTGTCTCTGAAATTTTAAGTGGAAAACGCAGGCTGAACACCCGGCAGGTGAAGGCCCTGGGCCGGCGGTTTGGGGTTTCTCCCGTGGTGTTTATTTAGTCTGCTCTTTTGTCGGGATCTATCACACCTCGTCTTCCAGAATTTTAAATTTTTATTTTTTCTTCAGAAGGGGCCATTCCCATATTCTGCATTTTCATCATCATGCCTTTCAGGCCTTCGTAATCAACAGCCGCCTGCCTATGGTATATTGAAAACAAAATAGCAGATGAATTATCCAAAATTGAAACGATAGCAATATAAAACACACAGCCGCATGCGGGACGGAAAAATCTGTCAAAAAATCGCTGTTTACGCGTTTTGCTATTTGTGGCAAAACGAGTAAATATAACGGGTTTGGAAAAACCGAAAATTGAAGAGATCGTTG
>JAABSL010000249.1 GCA_011390415.1 Desulfobacteraceae bacterium | reverse complement strand
AGTCGGATTGTCGGGCCTGCCGAACAGGACGGCGCCTTCAGGCAGATCCGGATAGGGCAGGGGGACCCCGATATTATGATATCCGGGAGCATCTTCAAGGATCTCATTGATGAAATCCTCTTCACCTGCGTATCTTTTTCCAAAATCCGATGCCTTGATGTCGGGGTCCTCGTTTCTTTCCAATGCCGCTGCCAGGCAAATCATGATCTCAAACGGCGTTTTGGATTCGTGAAGGGGTTTGATCACCTGGTCTCTTAATGCGATCTCGGGGCTGAAGGTATAGACGTCGCTCAACCCCATCCGTTCAAGAAACCCGGCTTCCGGAAGAACAATGTCTGCGTATTTTCCGGTTTCATTGATGCGGGTATCTATGGAGACCACCAGGTCAACCTGATAATGGCCGTTTTCGTCTCTGGCGGTGATCGCATCAGTCCAGTCCCTGGTATTTCCGGCTGAGACGACAGGGTTTCCGGCGCGAATGATGAGCGCCTTTAAGGGATATCGGTATCCTTTAAAAGGACCATGGTTCATGTTTATACCGGTCTTTATCCTGGCCGGCAAATCCGTTAAGACGCCTTTCCAGGCGCTGGGATAGTCTCCATAGCGGTCTTTATTCAGTTCTTCAAGCCTGCCGGATACGTCTTTTCCGTCAATGATCCGGGTCACAATCCTGTTTAAGAAATCGCTTCCCCTGGTCTGTATTCCTCGCCTGACTTTCTGGGACTCAATGAAAACAAGGCCGCCCGGGCAATCCATATTGCCTGTGATTAAACAAAGCGCCATCATCAGAACAGACGCCACGTCTCCGTTGGTGTGATGGGCTGTGCCGTGCATGCCGATTTCTATTGAAGCGGGCTTGGTAATGCCAAAGGTGTGTGCGATTTTTTCGATTTCTGCTTTTGGAATCCCGGTTTTATCCTCGGCCCAATCCAATGTAAAAAAGTTTTTGGCATTTGCAGGGTCCTTTTTGTGGGAATATGAGAGGAATTCGTCTCTGAATGCTTCCCATCCGGTTGTATATCGGTCAATGAATTCATGATCTATATACTGTCGCCGGGGATCAGAAGGGTTGTCGTTTTCCAGTATGCAGTATAACAGCGCTGCCAGAAATTCCGGGTCTTTTCCCGGTATAATCGGAAGCCATGAATCCGCCAGCGCCGCGGAATTGGTAAACGACGGATCCGCGACAATATAGATGCAGTTATTTTCCTGACTGGCTGAAACAATACCTTTGGCCATATAATTAAAACGCGTCGCAACAAACGGATTCCGGCCGATGTTCAAAACAAGCCCGGCATCATGTTTTGTCTTGTGAATCAGTTGGCCGGTTTTGCCGCGGATCAGCACCGGCCGTTGAAGGTCCGGCAGCGGTCTTTCGTCGCCCGCCATGATCCGGGACCCCCATTTCCGGTTGGTGTCACAGATACACCCGTGATCATAGGTGTTCGGCGTACCGAATGCGTGAAACAACCGGTAATAGGCCTCCCGGTCTGTGACGTCGCCGCAATCCAGCACAACCGATTCCGGTCCGAATTCGCTTTTGATGTCTGTCAATTTCCCGGCGATCCGGTTACACGCCTCCTCCCAGGAAACGGGTTTCCATTTTTCCTCTCCTCTCTGGCCCATTCGCATCAACGGCGTTTGCGTCCGGTAAGGGGAATACGTGAATTGGATCCCTGCGGCTCCTTTGGCACAGACAGCGCCGTTATTGACCAGAGTGTGCGGGTTGCCATAAATTCGTTTGGCGATACCGTTTTCTACAAGGACTGAAATCCCGCATTCGGAAGGGCACATGGCGTCAGCCGTATGTATGATTTTGTGATTTCCTTTGGCCTTTTTCAGTGTCTGCGCCGGGGAAGATATTTTTTCACGAGCAGTATCTGTTGTGGTATCTTTTACGGAATTTACCCGCTGTAAATTGTTTGCCGGGTCATTGCCTTTAAATGAATAAAAGACGGCGGGATGCGTATGATATTCGGGATTCAACTGCCTGATGCGGTGTCCTCTGAGCTGTTTGACAATAGTGCTGTTATCGTCAAACAGATCTCCGAAAACAATGGCGCCTGTCATGCAGTTTTCAACACATACCGGCAATAAATGCTCTGAAATCCGGTCAGCGCAGAAATCACATTTGTCTATTTTTCCTGTGACTTTGTTATAATAGATCGCGTGATAGGGGCATGCTGCAATGCATTCTTCACAGTGGTCGCAGGTTTTATGACTGATTGTGATAATGCCGCCTTTGTTTTGTTCGATAGCTCCTTTGGGGCATGCGCGAACGCACGGCGCATCAGCGCATTGGCTGCAGAGCCGTGGCATGAAAAATTTTTTATTTTTGGGAAAAGAACCGGAGACAATGGTCTCTACTCTGCAACGGAAAAAACCATGGGGGAGATCATGTTCGGCTTTGCAGCTGACCTGGCAGCTATAACATCCGATACAACGATCCAGGTCAATGAGCATGCCATATCTTTTGTGCTTTCCAGCCATGCATTTGGTCCTATCCAGGGTTGTCAGCAAAGATTTCCCAATATAATGCCCTTTTAGAACTTGACTTACAAGTCAATTTTTGAGATAAGTCATGAAAAACAAATTCTTATCTCTATCTCTATCTCTACTTGGATTGTGCGCGACCGAATGTGAGGTTCATGCTAAGAAACAGGAGCAAGATA
>JAABSL010000248.1 GCA_011390415.1 Desulfobacteraceae bacterium | reverse complement strand
GTCAGTGATTTGAGTACTGGCATGATGTGTGAATGTCTTATGTGTTATTAATCGGATACTTCTGTTTTTTTGCAGATTGTTCACGCTATCCGTAATCACTTCAATTAATTTGACGTCAATCCATAGCAGGAGTCGCGCCATGAAAAAAATTGACGAGAGCCATCCTTCAGGATCAGAGCTTCAAGTGGCTAAGTCGGCATTGAAGATAAAGAGACTGTAATGATTGTCTTCATAATCATGAATGTGCTCCCGGAGAAACAGAAAGAGGTTTTGCAAACGCTTCTTTCATTGATTGCGTCGTCGGGAGAAGCAGAGGACTATCTGAGCTATGGCATCTTCAGTGACATCGAAGATCAGAATAATTTTATCCTGATTTCGGAATGGGAAACCCGAAAGCATTTGGACCATCATATGCGGTCCAACCGATTCAGGGTTTTAATGGGAACAAAGAGCCTTCTAAAAGAACCCATTGAAATCCAAACTTTTGCGCTTTCCGACACGGAAGGAATGGAAGCGGTCAATGCCGTAAGAAAAAAAATGAAACGGATTTTTACCACATAAATTTTTAACGGAACACAGAATTCTTAAATGATCCCTTCCGTTCCAATCTATTTAATTTTCACCCAAAAGGAGGCCGAACATGCGTCATCATCTATTTGTTAAAACATTGTTATTGCTTGTAACATTAGCACTGATAAGTGCCTGTAAAACACCGGGTCCACCCGTCACCATGGAACCGGCAGCCGTTATTAGTCCGATTGATGAAACCAATAAACTGGAGGCCGAGATCACCACGGCGCGGCAAAATCAGCTCGACATCCTGTCGCCTGAAATTTTTGCCCAGGCCGAGAAATATTACTTAAAAGCGAAAGCTGGAGTCGAAAAAGGATCTGACCCATCGGATATATTTGAATATATTGGTGATTCCCGCTCAAACCTACAAAAATCGGAGGAAACCGCAAAAATTGCCCGAACCATGCTGGGATCGGTGATTGAAAGCAGAACCATGGCCCGTGCCGCCGGCGCGCCGAAAATAGGAAAAGACTATGACGGGGTGGAAGAAGATTTTCTGAGCCTGACGCAGGCCATTGAAAAAAACAATATCAAATATACCAAGAAAAACGCGGCCGGCGTTGAAGAAGCCTATCGCAAGCTCGAACTGCGGGCGATAAAAATTGAAACGATTGGAGAGGTTCGCTCCATTCTTGAAAAAGCGGAAAAAGACGGTGTCACCGAGTATGCACCGGAGTCATTTGCCTTGGCAAAAAAAATGCTCGACGATACGGATCAATTTATTTCTCAAAACCCCTACGCCAAGCAGGAAATGCTTAAAATGGCGCAAGACGACCTCTTTATGGCACGACGGGCGATCTCCCTTGCGGACCATTGCAAATCCATCGGCAAAATGCAGCCGGAGGAAATCGCGCTTTATATTGATGACACCCTGCATATGATCACCACCCAGCTTGGGGCCCAGGACATGCGCGATCAAAAATTCAGCACTCAGGTAGATAATATCCTGAATTCGACAGAATCTCTTAAAAATGACCTCCAGTTTTTGACTAAAAAATTAAATGAAAAACGGGCCGAATTTGATGCGTTGCAAAGCGCTGATGAAATGCGTATCACAGCCTTGAATCAGCAGATCGCAGTCCTGGAAGGAAAAACAAAGGAAGAACAGATGGCAAAGGAAAAACTTCTGACAGAACAGCGGGCAACCGAACAGAAACTGGCAGCGGAGAGAAAATTCAATCAGCTGTTTACAGCGGTTCAAAATTCCTTCGATGCCAATGAAGCGGAAGTCTATAAAAAAGGGGATCAGCTCGTCATCCGCCTGAAAGGCATCCAGTTCCCAATCGGTCAGGCGGTTATCATGCCGGAAAACTACCTCCTGCTAAGCAAGGCGCAACGAGCCATCCAAAGCTTTGACAAACCTTCGGTTGTCATTGAAGGACATACGGATAGCACGGGCACCTATGAACTCAACAAACACCTGTCCCAGCAACGAGCCGAAGCGGTCCGAGATTACCTGATCGCCAACCAGACACTGCCGGCAGACAAAGTGATTTCTTTGGGATACGGTCCGGACCGGCCGCTGGCTTCAAATGCCACCCCTGACGGCCGGGCCATCAACCGGCGTATTGACATCATCTTATCGCCCGGATCCACACCGGGGCAATAGACTGGTAACATGAACCATTAGACTGCGGGGATGCCGAAAACCTTTTTTTCGGCATCCCCACCTCCTTTCTAAAAATGACAGTATTCCAAAATTTTTCAGAAGTGCATCATGTCGATATATGTAATCTGAATATTGCCAGGGTTGACACAATATGTTGTGGCTTTGAGAAGTCTATAAAAGCATATTTTTTATGTAGAAATAATTAATTTGACTTTGTAAACATTATTTTCTTGTCGTTATTCGTTGAATTTATTATAGTATTCTCATGAAAACAACCCCGAAGAAAGAAAAAGAACCGTAACCGAAGGAGAAAAGCAAATGCCACCCCTAAGCCGGCGCTGGCCGGCGTAGGTCGTCGCTTTGTATCGTTTGTGAAAATCTTCAGCGAACATTTTTGTTCCTACCGACATGATGTCACGGATAAAGCCCGTCAGTATGCCAGTGGCTTGATGCAGGCCGGCTCGCGCAAGAATATGGACCGGATGTCCGAAGTTGTTCCTGAGGCAAAATCCCGCA
>JAABSL010000247.1 GCA_011390415.1 Desulfobacteraceae bacterium | reverse complement strand
TCCGTCTTCCGGGTATCTGGTTTTCTGGCGTCGGGCTTTGGAGTATCGGGTTTTTCGGTATCTGGCGTCATCGGAATTCACACTTAATGTTTTTGAAGATTATTTTCGCGCAAAGCGCTGTTCTTTTTGTTGGCCTATGATGATTTTGGCCGCAGGGGCGAATGGCATTCGCCCATGAATGGCATTTGTTAATAAATGGCACTGGCCATTCCGGATCAACTGCAAAATGGGCGTATGCCATACGCCCGTCCGGTGCCCGAAACAATGACCGATCCTTTTTTCTCTGCGTCCCTGCGCGAGAAAAAAATAATTTCACGCAGAGTCACAAGCCTCTTTGTTCATCGTTAGCCCCATATCAAAGATCTCCTTTCGCCGTAGGTCAGGGTGTCCCGTCTGTTTGGGACTCCCTGACACACTTCTCACGCGCTTTTTCAAGGCACTGTCGGAATTTCCGGAAGCTGTCAGGGAATGCTTTGCGTACCCTGCCAGTGGTGTGCCGGACCTGTCGTCGAAAATGAAATATGAGGGCTTGCGTCGGATGTATGGCAAAAACCCAACGTCAGGGAACGCATCGCACACCCTGACCTACGGGAACCCCCTATATCCGAGAATGCTTGGGTTAATCGGTTACCCCTTTTTAAAATATTTTCCAAAAAATTTATATAAGGTGTGTCCTTTATTTATTCGTTGCCAGGCGTGTAATTGAAATAAAATTTTCATTGAATCCGCTGTTTTGATGCCTGCATCCGTCCATGCCGGCAAACAAAGGAAAAACCGGTATCCGGAACCGGCATCCCGGATTTGAATTTTATTCTAATTTATCGCTACTAGGGTTTAAACACGGCCCAAATAGGTGCCACTACCTATTTCACGAGGTGCCGGGGTTTGTTATTTTTAAAAATAACATAACAATCACCATACATTCAATCATAATAAAGGTATTCCAATGAACCAGAAAGAATCATCAAAACAAAGACTTATCATTGTATCGAACCGCCTGCCCATTGTTTTGAGCAAAGACGCAGGCGGCAACTGGCAGATCAAACCGGGCTCCGGCGGCCTGGTAACGGCACTGGCCCCCGTGCTGAAAAACCGCGGGGGGCTGTGGATCGGATGGCCGGGCAGCAGTATCGACGAAGAAGATATCGATTTGGAAGAACTGCTCAAAGATGCCACCCAAGATTACGGCTATACGTTCAAGCCGGTTCCCGTGACCGAAGATGAAGAAGAAAAGTATTATTACGGGTTCTCCAATCAGATTTTATGGCCGTTATTTCATGATTTCCAGACCCGTTGTCATTTTTCTCCCGACTATTGGGAAGTCTACCAGCACGTCAATCAAAAATTTGCCAAAGTGATCGCGCAAAATATCGGTGACGAGGATGACCACATATGGGTGCATGACTATCAGTTGATCGGTGTCGGACATGCGCTGCGCAATCTCGGCATCACATCGAAAATCGGTTTTTTCATGCATATCCCCTTTCCCCAGCTCGATATTTTCCTCAAGCTTCCCTGGCGTTTTGAGATTTTAAACCAGCTGCTTTCCTATGACCTGATCGGATTCCAGACCCAGCGGGACAAGCGTAATTTTGTTCAATGCGTTCAGGCCATGTCCAAAGACGTGAAAATACGCGGCAGGGGGCGGGTGCTCTCCACAACGGTGAATGATCGCAAAGTCAGAATCGGTAATTTCCCGATCAGTATCGATTTTGAAGAATTCGCCCAAAAGGCGAAAAGCAAAGAAGTGGAAAAAAGACTGGCGGAAATAAAGGAAATATACAAGACCCGCCACCTGGTTCTGGGCGTGGACCGGCTGGACTATACCAAGGGGATTCCGGATCGGCTGAGAGCATTCCGCAATGCCCTGCAGCGGTACCCGGATCTTCATACCAAAATCAGTCTGGTCCAGATCGTGGTGCCCAGCCGGGTGAATATTCCGGAGTACAATGATCTCAAACAGGAAATCGAACAGCTGGTCAGTGAAATTAACGGCGAATTCACGCAGCCGGGCTGGATTCCCATCCATTATGCGTTTTACAGTATAGACCGTACGGAATTGATTGCGTTTTACCGGGCCGCGGATATTGCGTTTGTAACCCCGCTCAAAGACGGGATGAACCTGATCGCAAAAGAGTATTGCGCCGCCAATATCTATAAAGACGGCGTGCTGATATTAAGCGAATTTGCCGGTACTGCGGGACAATTCAACAAACACGCCCTTCTGGTAAATCCGTACGACATCGAAATGACGGCTGAGAAATTATATCAGGCCTGTCAGATGAAAGTCGGGGAGCGGAAAAAAAGAATGCAGGCATTGCGCCGGATTACCAAAAAAACGGATATCTACTGGTGGGTGGACAGTTTTTTAAGTGCGGTTTTTGCCTATAACCTGAAAGATTTTTCAGAGCTGACGGACTATATACCCACTTCCAAGATTACCGATTATCATGAGTTGTCCGGAAAATCAGGGGCGAGTGTGTAATGATCAAGGCCTGAAAACCAAATGCGATTACCCGGAGCAGGGAGAATAAAAATGGATTTGAAAACGATTCAATCACTGCATCAGGCGTCAGAGACTAAAATTGTGATGCTGGTCATCGACGGCCTGGGCGGGCTGCCGACTGGGAAAACCGGCATGACAGAACTGGAAACCGCCCATACGCCCAACCTGGACGCCCTTGCCGCAAAAAGCATTTGCGGACTTCATGTCCCGGT
>JAABSL010000246.1 GCA_011390415.1 Desulfobacteraceae bacterium | reverse complement strand
ATCCAAGCCACTTGTAATAAGGGATCTTGCAGAAAAAATACGGGAAGTTCTGGACAATACACCCACCGGAACTAATGAATAATAATCAGGTGGTTGAAAATTCCTATGGTCATTTTTTTTTGGGATACCATGAATATTATTGAGACCGGAGAAAATTTATGGTGGGGCAAAAAAGCACAAGTTTTGAGATGCTCCGAAATTTTTTGTTTATTTGGATTTGAAGATACATCTAATGACTGAGAAACTCAGCGATGAGGCTTATATGGAGATTTGCACATGAATCGATATTTTTTAATCGGAATTGCATTCACTACCATTGCGTGGTTTACAAGCGCTTCGGCGAAGACCCTTCCGCTGATGCGCATTTCGGTGGAAAATAACGATAGACATGTTCAAACCCAGGCCGTTAAGCGGTATGCCGATGAAATCAAGGAAAAACTCCAGGGCCGGATCGATGTTCAGTTTTTTGCTAATGCCCGTCTATTCAGAGATCAGGATATTATTCAGGCGCTGGCGCAGGGTAAGGTTGAAATGGGCGTTCCGGGAACCTGGCATGTTTCCCGGTTCGAGCCGAATGTGGAGATATTTTTGCTTCCGTTTTTTTACGGAAGACCAGCCCAGGTAAATTACAAATTGGTTGACGGTGCGGTCGGACAAACCATCGCTGCCCGGTTGGAAGACAATCTGCAATTAAAGGTTGTCGGAAGGTGGATCGACCTGGGGCATGCGCATCTCTTTAGCTTGAATAAAAAGATTCTTCGGCACGAAGATATTGAGGGGCTGCGAGTCAGAGTCGCCGGCGGTGCAGCCAATAAATTGAGGATTCAGGCTTTGGGCGGACGTCCTACAATAATTCCCTGGCCGGACCTGCCGGAATATATGCGGCGGGGCCGGGTTGATGCAGTATTAACAAGTTATGAAACGGTCCAGAGCGCTATGCTTTGGGAAAAAGGCATCAAACATGTTTTTGAAGATCGGGAATATTTCCCGCAATACGTACCGCTGGTAAGATTGTCATTTTGGAATAAGCTGTCTGATGATATGCGGCACATTTTGACCGATACCTGGGAAAAACATGTGGATGCCGCCCGCCAAGAAGCGGCTGAGGCCCAAATCAACGCCAAAAACAGTCTTGTCGAAAACGGCGTTGAAGTCGTTATTCCCGACCTGCACGAAATGGAAATCTGGCATCAAAAGATGCTTTCCAAGCAGGATGAATTTGTTAAGATATTGAAAATCGACCCGGAACTTGTCATGCGGATTATGAAAAATTTTTAAAACACATTGCCAGGTCTGCCAATGAGAGGCCCTAATCATATGCCTTTACGCGCGTTTAAAGAGAAATCGTTTGTCGCAGTGGTTGCGCTGCTATGCTCCGTTGGGATTATTTTTATCAGCCTGAGTATCTTCTCAATTTTCAGAAACAAGCAAAGCTATTTGAATGAAGCACTCATCAGATCCAGAGCGCAAGCGCAGCTTTTTGCGGAAAATAGCGCCAGCGTGATTTATGCGGCTGATCTGATGCTCCTGTCGCTTCGTTCAATGATTCGGCATCAAAGCAGCGTCAGTCGTTTGCTTTCTATCACGACGGTTCAAATTTTCGAGACGGAATTAAGGTTGTTGCCTCAAATCAAGGATGTCGTTTTGTTGGATTCAAAAGGAGACGTCCTATACAGCAGCGCAGGAACGGAAAGGTTTGAGTTGGCCACTTTTGGCGAACACCGGTATGCATGGCTTGAATTTTCCGTGGATACGGTCATTGCAGAAAAAGACAAGGCCAAAATCGTGTTAAGCCGCCGACTTGAAAATCGAAAGGCCGAGTTTCTGGGCGTGCTGGCTGCCATTGTGGATCCGGATTTTTTTTATGATCGCTTTGACGATTATCTCGATATCGATATGGATGCCATTGCGCTGGTGGATATGAAAGGAAGGGTGTTGACCGGCTGGTTCAGAGAATCCGATCCAGGAAAGAAATTTATTGGAGCGGACATACGAGTGCTCCCGCCCTTTTCATCCTTTACCGGAACCATTTTAAGCGGCGGTGGACGAAGAACCCATGAAAGCGGCGCAGCCATTGTTTCGACCCATCAGTTGCCAGGCTTTCCGTTTCATGTGGCTGTTTCATACAGCCTCATGAAAGTTTTGAAGAAATGGCGCGGAGAAGCCAGTCGCGATATTGCCACTGTTTTTTTTACCAGTTTACTCGCAGCATTTACCTTGATTCTGGCCTATCGACATCGGCAACGCCGCCAAAAGGCTGAACGGGAGCTCCTTGGGCATCATGAACGTCTTGAGGAAACGGTTGCTGAGCGCACCGTCCAACTGACAGAAACAAACCAGAAGGTTGTTCAAAAAAATGCGGCGTTGGAAAAAGCATTGGCCGAAGTCAAGACCTTGAGCGGGCTGCTCCCCATCTGCTCCCATTGTAAAAAAATTCGGGATGACAAAGGATATTGGAATCAAATCGAGTCCTATATTCATGAACATTCTGACGTCAAATTCAGCCATGGTATATGCCAAGAATGTGCCAAAAAACATTATCCGGATATGGGTCTTTATGATGATGAGTAGAATTTGCACATAATTATCCAAAACAAAAATATTCACGGACCAAATTAATTGTGGATACCAATGGTATTCAAAACCTGATATGGTCAATTTGTTTAGGAATGATGGTTGCAAGATGGTTGAGCTTTGATCTGGATATTTGCCATAAGGA
>JAABSL010000245.1 GCA_011390415.1 Desulfobacteraceae bacterium | reverse complement strand
CATTGACCGGATCATCCATTTGGAAAATGGGAACTCCCAGCACATCGGCATGAATCTGCGCCCAGAGATCCGAAAGCGCCCCGCCTCCGGAAAACCGAAACCGCTTAATGGGTCGTCCGATAAATTTTTCCATGGGCTTTTGGGTCCATCGATTATTAAAGGCGATACCTTCCATAATGGACCGTGCCATATGGCGGCGCCGGGTGCGCAGGGAGAGATTCATGAATCCGCCCCGGACATAGGGGTCTTCACAGGGAACAACAGAACCGTTGAGCCATGGGAAAAACAGCAGGCCTTCGCTGCCCGGCGGCGATGCGGCAGCAGCCTCATTAAACCGCTGATACGGATCTGGCGGCGTTTCTCCCGTATGGAATTCATCTTCCGGATAAATCATATTTTTTAAAAAAAACTCCACACATTTTCCGCCGACGCCCTGCTCACCGAACACCATGTACCTGGATAAAAACGGCCCGGGAATTGAGGTCATCATGTGAATCAGATCCGTCTTTAAGAACGGCACATGACAGGTCATATACAAAGAGGTGCCGATGTAAATAATGGGATCAAAGTCGCCGGCCGCCCCGGAACCGATGACCGACGCATTGGAATCGCTGATACCGGAAATGATCTTTGTCTCCGATTTAAGCCCGAGTTCCCGGGCCACAGCAGGCAGGAGGGTCCCTGCAGCAGCATCATTGGGCAGCAGATCGGGAAATTTTTCAGATTCAAGGCCGGCCAGTTTTAACAGCGGCTCACTGTATTCGCACGATCCCCACTGCCGGTTGTTGACGATCACAAACGGCGCCATGGTTTTCTGGGTGGCGGTGATTTTTCCGGTAAACCGCGCTGTCAGATAATCCATGGGTTCTAAAAACTTATATGTTTTCCGATAAATATCCGGGCGCCGGTTCTTGATAAACAATACATGCCCCAGAGAATCCACACCCGTCCGGGTCGGGGCCAGGCCGGTGGCCCGGATCCATTTGATCAGTTTGGCGGCGCCATAACCCTGTATATTGGGAAAGCCTTTAATGATTTGACGATTGTAAGGTCCGCCGCGGGAATCCAGCCAGTGCACTGCCCGCATCAGCGGCCGGGCCTGATTATCCACCGGAACGACCACGGACCACTGGGAATCACAGCCGATGGCAACAATGTCAGCAGCAGAAACAGATGACTGAACAACGACTTTTCGAATGGCTTTTTTTGTTAAATCCCACCATTGACCGGCATCCTGCTCCGCGCCGCCGCCGGGCAATAAAAAAGTGGAAACCGGTTCTTCTGCAAAAGAAACGATGTTGCCGGAAGCTGAGACCAGTGCCGCCTTGATTGCTCCGCTGCCCAGATCGATGGACAAAACATATGGCGGGGTGTCTGTCGGCGCTGTTAAATAATCATTGTCTATGGACATCAGTCAATTCCTGAAACAAAAGGCTTAAGCAGATTTTGCGTTTAACCTGAGCAGTCTTTTTTTAGTTTCACCATAACATTTTATGGGCGTTAAATGAAGGCAATAGTTGGGGATAAATGCCGAAGAAGTATGTTTTTCCGGTTGCTTAACTACTTTCCCCAAACCTTGGCATTAAAATAACAATATGACACGTTTCGATGTAAAATGAATTTTTACAATTGCCGACACATGCCTTGAACTCGAAACGGGAAAAGCCGATTTTTCGGAACTGCATGAAGTCATCAAGGGGGAAAACGCCCGGCTCATGTTTGATGAAGGCATTGTGGATAAAGTAATTCTTGCCTGCGGACAGGGCATCGGCCTGACCCATGACATCCCCACGCTCAAGGAACTGTTTGACCGGATGGCGGAAAAAGCGGAACACGCCCTGCTGAGATTTTCAGATTGACTCTACTGCTGCAGTAGGAACGGCCACCGTGCCGGCCGAAAGTGCCGGAAACAAAGACGGGGAGTTCAATATGCGACGATTAATACCGAATAGAATAACGGAAACCGTAACCCGCCGGTTCAACGAATTGACCACGCCGACAGGCAGAACATTTGTGTTTCCGGTGCTTGCCGGGGTGATCCTGGGATTCAGGGCTTCCATGACCGCCATTATGATCAATATCGTTACCCTTGTGATTATCGGTTTTCTGATCTACATGGATTTCCCCCCATGGCTGATCCCCCGGCCCCATACCCTGGAGCGATGGGTTGCGATTTCCATGAACTTCATTCTGCTCAATGCCATCGCTGCCCTGTCCCTTTCCATGGTGTTGAACGGTCTTCAGCAGACCCTGAGCCATGAAAAAACAATGCGTAAGTCCCTTGAACAGCATATTACCGACAGAAAAAGAGAGGAGCAGGAAAAACAGCAGCTCCGGGAAGAATTGCTGAGAGCCCAGAAAATGGAATCCATAGGCAACCTGGCCGGCGGAATTGCCCACGACTTTAATAATATTTTATCTTCCATTCTCGGTTATACGGAATTGGCTTTGGATGATGCGCAAACAGATTCCCTGATGGAAGAGAACCTGAAAGAAGTTTATACGGCCGGATTGCGGGCAAAAGATCTGGTACAGCAGATCCTGGCGTTTGCCCGGAAAACCGATGAAAATCTCAAGCCGATCCGCGTCAGAACGATTGCCGAAGAAACTGTCAAGCTCCTCAGGGCCACTGCACCGGCGACCATAGAAATCAACCTCAACCTGGAAAACAATTCCCTGATCATGGGAAACCCGACCCGGGTGCATCAGATTATCATGAAT
>JAABSL010000244.1 GCA_011390415.1 Desulfobacteraceae bacterium | reverse complement strand
CAAAGCTGCACAATCCCCTTGTCCCTCACTTATCCGCAAAAAGGTTACCCCTCATGTTCTCCGCCACACTGCCGCCATGGAATTACTCCACCACGGAGTCGACCGTTCAGTGATCGCTCTTTGGCTTGGACATGAATCGGTAGAAACTACTCAAATGTATCTCCACGCAGATATGCGTTTGAAACGGAAGGCACTTTCGAGAGTAGCCCCATTGGGAGTCAAACCTTCCTTCTACAAACCAGATGATGAGCTCTTGGCCTTCCTGGAAAATCTTTGATTATGCCGACTTGAATTGCAGCGGAGTCAAATGGGCTCCGCTTTCAATCTGATTAATCGGCATAATCCGGGAGTCGGCATTATGCCTCTTATGCCGAATTCGGCATAATCGGCACAGCTTTGCCACCCATCTGCTTGAGCGAGGCACGGATATCCGAACCATTCAAGCCCTGCTGGGGCACAAAGACGTCTCCACCACCATGATTTACACCCACGTTTTGCAGCAGGGAGGGCATGGAGTGGTCAGTCCTTTGGATGATTTATAATGCGGAAATGAGCATTATCTCAAAAATTAAACCCGATTGTCCATCAGGGCATTTCTCTGGTAGGTGCGCAATCCGAAAAAGGGCATGGCGGCCAGGATGTGGTCCAGGATATCCGCCTGGATGGATTCGTACTGATTCCAGCGGATATCATTGACAAAACAATAGATTTCCAGGGGCAGACCGCTGTCGGCCTCCGGCTGGAGATGGCGCACAATCAGGGTTAAATCCTTCCTGACCTGGGGATGGCGGTTTAAGTATTGTTCCACATAGGCGCGAAACGTTCCCAGGTTTGTCAGGCGCCGTCCGTTTAAGGGGCTTTCCGGAGAACAGGCCTTTTTTAGATTGTCTTCCGCAACTTCCTGCTGTTTTTGGCTCAGGTAGTCTTTGAGTAAATCCACGCTTGCCAGATTTTTCAGCATGATTTCATCCAGAAAGGTCACGCTGGACTGATCGATGAGAACCGATCGTTTGATGCGCCGGCCTCCTGCTTCATACATGCCGCGCCAGTTTTTAAATGAATTGTCCAGAAATTTATGGGTGGGAACGGACACGGTTGTTTTGTCAAAATTCTGTATTTTGACCGTATGCAGGGAGATGTCCACCACATCGCCGTCCGCTCCGAAAGAGGGCACCTCGATCCAGTCGCCTACGCGGATCAGGTTGTAACTGGCGATCTGCAGGCTGGCGACAAAGGAAAGCAGGGTGTCCTTGAAAATGAGCATCAAAATGGCGGTCATGGCGCCGATGCTGCTCACAAGCCCCCAGGGAGATTTGTCCAGAATCAGGGCAATGATAAAAATCCCCCCCAGAATGGAGATAAACATTTTCAGCAGTTGCCCCCAGCCTTTGAGCGGCCATTTGTAGGACAGGGGACGGGTCCCGTAGATGGCGACAAACGCATCCAGAAAACTGTTTAATATGATGATGATGACAAAATAGACATAAAGCTGGATGGTTTTGGAGAAAAAATCGTAAAAATCAGGCACCAGCGGCAGGCCGTAATGGATGATCATGGCCGGGACCAGCAGCATCAGGCGATCGAAGACTTTGTTGTCCGTCAGCAGGTCATCCCATTCGACTTTGGTGCGTTTAAAGAACCGGTGGATAAAGGGCAGGATAATTTTTTTGCTGGCGTAAAATCCGATCAGGGCAACGAGCAGCAGGGATAAAAGTTTTATCAATTCAAGCAGGTATTCGTTTTTTAACAACAGGAGCCAGTCTTCCATATCGCTCTCCTTGAAAAATGCCGTTTAAATGGAAATGCGCTGTGTATCCTGGGTACGGGTATCAATGATGCAGAACCCCGGGTCGTCGTCTTTACCCATAACATCACCGGGGTTTAATAAAATAGTGGTGCCGATGTACTTTAGTGCATATTGATGGGAATGGCCAAAACAAACCAGCTGATACTTTCCGGTGGATGCAAGACCCTGTGCCACCGGCCATTCATGGGTAAATCCGATTTTAAATCCGTCGGCATCCAGTTCACCGATAATGCTGTGCAGGGTGATCAGTCCTCTGCTTTCAAGGGCTAATCGGGTCAACAGGTGTTTGTCCCCGTCGTTGTTGCCGAACACGCAGTGGACCGGAATGCCGGCTGCTTCAAGTTCTTTAAACATAAAGGGGGCCACAAAATCACCGCAGTGAATAATGTGCGCGCAGTTTTTTGATTTAATAATGCCCAGGGCTTTTCTCAGTTTCCAGATGTTGTCATGGCTGTCACTCATGACGGCAATTTGCATGGGGTTCCTCCTGAACGTGTTAAGCGTTTTGATTGGCCCGGATCTCTCAACGTCTGAACGGGTTACCTGTGCTTCTTTGCGGTGAGATGATTTTTTTCAGAATTTAACCGAATAAATTCTTTGTGAGAATTCCGGGTTGGAGTTGTATTTTAAAGTTGCAGAACCTATGATAACCGCCATATGCAAAAAACAAAACAATTATTTTAATCCGGTCATTTACTCCGCTTGTACCGAAAAATTGCAAGCTGCTCAAATCCAGCATAGGAAGCAGACAACCGGAATGTGAAAAACCGAAATGGCGAACAAAAAATCATATAACAAAGCAGAAAAAAAGGCCGCGGGAAAAGCAGGTGCGCCCCCTTTGCCTTTGGGTCTGCCGTCGCGCCTGGTCGTCATTCTGGGGTGTCTGGCAATTCTGGGCTCTGCCGTGTGTTTTTATATCTCTACGGTATTTATTCGGTGGGCGGAGACGGAGGTGGTCATTGATGCTTCGTTTTTTGTATTTTTCAGATTTCTGATGGGCTTTTTCGTGATCTGCGCCATTTTGATTTACCAGCGCAGGGGACTAAAACCCCGGCGATATGACCTGCTCCTCGGCCGGACCGTGTTTAACTGTATTGCCGTGTTCTGCTTTTATCGGGCCGTGACCGCAACGTCTCTGGCGGAAGCCAATATCCTGAATATGACCTATCCGATTTTTCTGGCGGTCATCTCCTGGTTTGCGTTAAAGGCACAGCGGGACGCTGTCGCCAGCATCATGGTGGTGGTGGCGTTTGCCGGGATCTGGCTGATCCTTTCACCGGGCCGGATCGCGCCGGATCTTCAGAATCTGTGGGGACTGGCATCCGGTGTGACGGCGTCTCTGGCGGTGCTTTATTTAAATATCAGCCGCCAGTACCATGACACGGAAACCATTTTATTCTATATGTTCGGCCTGGGCGGTATTCTGATTTTTGGGTTGTTTTATGAACGGATTTTCTGGCCGGACATGATCGAGTTTAAGTATTTGTTTTTATGCGGAATGTTTGGTGTGGTCGGGCAGTATCTCATGACCATCGGATTCCGCTATGTCACGGCCGTGGAAGGGGCAATTCTGTCGTCGTCCCGGATTTTAATGGCGGCCGTACTGGGGCCGTGGATCGCGTTTGATCCGCCCCTGGAAGCGGCCGGCTGGATCGGCGCCATGCTGATATTTATAGCCAATGTGGTGCTGGCGCTGCGAAAGAAAAAACGTAATCGTTCTCAGGGCACCTCATCTGCTTTGTTCCCGGGCACTTGAAGTACGACGAGTACGTCTGCGTGCCCGGCGCCGCGCATCTGAGGCACCCTGTAAACGATTACCCGTTTTTAATGTCAATATTGCCCGCGTAACGCCCGACTACGCCGTCGTCCACGCAGTTGGTCAGCTCTTCGTCTGATGCCTTTTTGATATCTTTTAAGGCATCAATGGAACAGATGAATTCATTGCCGGCTGCGTCTTTTACCCGGACATAGGTGTCTTTTGGGTCTTTGCTGGTCATAATGGCCTCCGAAACAGGTGATGGTTGTGGTTTTCGATATTGAAATAATAATAAACCATAATTTAACGCTTTGTACACACAAAATTATATCGGATTCCTGTTTTTTTAGGAACCAACGAAAAAAGGGTGAAGGTGCGCTTTTTGCGCCTTGTACCGGCAAAATCGCTTCCCTTTCACCCTTTTCTTTTTTCGGGCGCACAGTAAACGCAACTTACCAGTTTTCCCCCAGAAGTTCAAAATGCGCCTGGGGATGTGCGCAGGCCGGACACATGTCGGGTGCATCGGCTCCTTCATGAAGGTATCCGCAGTTGCGGCAGCGCCAGACCGTATCGGCGTCTCTTTTGAAAACTTTGCCGGCTTCTATGTTGGCGGCCAGATCATTATAGCGTTTTTCGTGCTGTTTTTCCGCCACGCATATTTTTTCAAAAACAATGGCAATGGCTTCAAAGCCTTCTTCCCGGGCCACTTTGGCAAACCCGGGATACATTGACGTATGCTCATGGTTTTCACCGGCAGCCGCCGCTTTCAGGTTTTCAAGGGTGGTGCCGATGACGCCGGCGGGAAATGCGGCCGCGACTTCAACGTCTCCGCCTTCCAGAAATTTGAAAAACCGTTTGGCATGTTCCTTTTCCTGGTTGGCGGTCTCTTCAAAAATTTCCGCGATCTGCACATAACCTTCTTTTTTTGCCTGTCCGGCAAAGTAGGTGTAGCGGTTTCTTGCCTGGGATTCTCCGGCAAACGAGGTGATCAGATTTTTTTCCGTCTGGGTTCCTTTTAAACTGGGCATGCTGTTTCCTCCATTTTGATTGTAAGTGTAAGTTTAATTGATTGCTTAATAAGTCCGCACCCGCAGTGGGATTGTTGGAAAAGAGTTATGTTGATGTCTGTCAATTGTCCTTTTTTGTGGCCCGGCATGCATCACAAAGGCCTTTTAACACCACCCGCTGGCTGTTTATTAAAAATTTTGCACGGATCTTTTCAGGTATTTTAAGATTGTCGCAGGCTTTACAGTCAAAGTCCGTCAGCTGACCGCACTTTACGCAGAAAAAATGATGATGCGGCTGAAGGTTCGTATCAAAGCGGCGGGGGGTGCCGTGTCCTTCCGCCAGGTCGATGAGGCCGATTTCCGCAAAGGTTAAAAGGGTGCGGTTGACCGTATCAAAAGAAATGTTCGGAAGTTTCATCTGAATTTTTTTAAAGATTTCATCCGCCGACGGGTGGTTGTCGTCTTCTGCCAGTATGTTGAAAATGGCGGTTCGCTGGGGCGTCACTTTCAGGCGGTGCTGCTTGCATTTGTTGTGAAACAAAGATATCTTATTCATAATCATTCCTAAGTAGTATAAAATAAATTTAAGAAAAATTATGGTTGTGTCAAGTGGTTTGTTAAAAAAAATGACCGCTCACGAACCGTGATTGTAAAAAATCCTGAAATCGGTTAATTTGGTCCAAATTAATCAAACCGGAAAAGGAGTCATGGATGCGCCTGTATAAAGAGGGACTTGTCGCCAGTTGGGAGCTGTTCGGGTTCAGCAGACATTTTATGTTTTTTGTGGGCGTAATTTTCTTTTTTATGACCCATTCCTTTTTTACGGTCACCACCCTTTTTCTGGATCATCTTTTTTTCAGAAAATTTCGCAAAGTTACCGTCAGACAGCCGGTATTTATTATCGGCCATCCCAGAAGCGGCACCACATTTATCCATCATTTGTTTACCCAGACGGACGAAATGGCTGCGTTTACCACCTGGCAGCTGCTGTTTCCGGCAATCACGGCCCGGAAAATCGTAAAACCCATTGTCCGATTTCTGACACGGAAAAAACCCATGATACTGATTCCCGAAGAAGCCGGTCATCAGATCTCATTGGACAGTGTGGAAGAAGATGAAATGCTGTTTTTGCACAATCACGACACCCAGTTTGTGATCATCGGAACGCCCATGGGATTTACGGAAAAAGATTACAGAGACGTCCGGTTTAATGACTTGCAGCCGAGAAAGCAGCGGATCCGGTCGGCCCGGTTTTTAAAATCGATTTTCCAGCGCCATATTTATGATACCGGCAAAACCCAGATTTTTGCCCAGACCCATTTTTCCACCCACCGGATCAAGACCCTGCTGGAAGTTTTTCCGGATGCAAAATTTATCTATATGCACCGCATGCCCGAAGACACGTTGCCGTCTTATTTGTCATTAAATCACAATACCCTGGATATCCTGTGGGGCATGCACCGGTTTTCCGAGGCCCAAAAAGCCACTTTCAACAATCGCCGGTACCGGCACAGCCTGGAATTGTACCGGTATTTTTATGATCTGTGGCACAACGATGAAATTGATAAAGACAAAGTGCTCATCGTGGATTATAAAAAACTGCGAGACGAACTAATGCCCATGTTCGAGCAGATTGTGGAGTTTACCGGTATTCAGCCGAGTGAGAAACTGCGCAATGCCGTGGCCCGCCAGGCCGAAAAGCAGAAATCCTATCAGCGGAAGCATCGGGTGAAAACCCTTGCGGATTTCGGGATCGACAAAGAACAGGTCAGAAAAGATTTTGCGTTCCTTTATAAAGACAATCCCTTTGGATTGATGGAAAATTAATCAGCCGGATTATCATAGGCATCCGCAGCAGGCATCTGCATAGGTATTCAGAACTTCTTTTATCTTATGATTCACAATCTGGCGGGGGGCAGGCTTAAGGCGGCCTTCCCGGACCGCTTTGAACTGGCAGGGCAAATACTGGCTTAACAGGGGCAGGGGAATGGCGTATCGCTTCAGGTTGTCAGACAGCCGGGCCACAGCTTCCCGGGCCGCAGGAAGGGACCAGTAATATCGGATCCGGTCGCTGAATCCGCAAAGGGTAACATACTTCAGATACGCATCACTGCCTTGATAGTAACCCTGCCAAAGGGAGGGGTTTTTGCGCATGAGTGCTTCCATCACATCGGGAAGGTGCGAAAGTGTTACTTCTTTTCGTCCCTCCAGGCATTGTTTTTCAATATAAGCCAGGGCAAACAGGGCTTCTCTTGCCGCAAATGTCAGGCAGGGACCGACTTTTAAAATGGCAAAATGATCCCGGACCATGTCCGTGAGTGCCGCCCGGGTCTGAAAATCCGTGGAATGGGCCTCAAGCACCAGATTCTTTTTGGTTTCGATAAACAGCTTAAGATCCCGGGTTTTATTTTTATCGTAATCGTAAATTTTTTCCGGCCCGAATGTGGCCCCGGTTTCCACGACAACGGCAATACAGCGGTCCCATGCATGGGCAAGGCCTTTTTTTGTAAACGCATCCCGCATGGTGCGGATGGTTTCTTCAACATCTCCGGTCGATGAAATGCGGATTTGTTTTTCACCGGTGTGCACGCCGCCGGGAACCGGCACTTCCGCACCCACTACATAGGTCAGTCTGTTTTCTTCTCCCGGACCATATGCCGCAGCTGCATTTTCGGCAATCTCGCAAAGCAAAGCGGTTCTTTGCGCAATGGTTTGAAAAGAAAGACCGGGGCGGCCGTTTTGCACGTCATCTTTACAGGGCATGCTCGGGTCCAGGTGGATTTTCCGGTAGCCCGCATCCACACATTGCCGGACCAGCTCGCCTGCTTTTGCCATGGCCGCTGCTGAATTTTCCGACTGCCAGGCACCGGGCCCCAGGTGGTCGCCCCCCAGGATCATCTGATCTTCTTCAAGCCCTGCGTCTTTTGCCGTCTGCCGGACGTATCGTGCAAATTCCGAGGGCGTCATCCCGGCGTATCCGCCGTCCTGGTTCACCTGCCGGCCGGTGGACTCCACGCACAGGCGGCGGCCGCTGTCCCGGGCATGTTCGATCGCCGCCCGGAGAACAAGCGGGTGGGCCGAACAGATGGAGGTAATGCCCACGGCTTTGCCGGTTTTTTGTGCTTCTGCAAGCTCGCGCAGATGATTTGCCATGAAAGTTTTTCACCTCTGCGGTATCTGCATAGGGATAAAGTGACGCTTGTTAGCCCGTTGCTTAATCTGGGGGCCAATAAAATTTTAACCTCTTGAAGAGATACCATAAATCCGGTATTCTGCCAATAAATCATTCATCAGATAATCTCAAATTCCGGTAAAGGAGACGCATATGAAAGATGAAAAAAAACAGGTCGGCAAATTTAACTGCCGGGTCATTTCCGGCACGGGAGAAGGACCGGCTCTGGTATTTCTGCACGGTTTTATGTTCACCGGTGAGATCTGGAATCAAATCGGGCTGCTTTCCGCGCTTGAAGAAAAGCGCATCCCTTTTACCGCAGTAGATATGCCATACGGTCATCATGCCGAATGCGAACCCGCATCCTCGGATCCCGAAGACAATATCAGGTTGGTCAGCCAGATCACCGCAGATCGGGATATCGTGGTCGGGGCCAGCATCGGCGGCAACATTGCGTTGCGCTATGCCGTGGATCATGCGGTGGGGGGGCTGGTACTCATTGCGCCGGTGCGCACGCTTACCAAAAATCTTGTCAAAAAATATGATGCGTTAAATATTCCGGTGCAAATCATTTACGGTGAACAGGACAATGTGGTGCCCGAAAATGAAATGGAAGAATTGTCCGGGCGGCTCAATGCCTCCCTTCACATCTATGACGGGGCCGGACACCCGGCATATAAGGATTTGCCTGAACGATTCAACAACGATGTTATCTCATTTTATGAAAAAAATCGGTAATATTTGTTCGTTTGCAAATGCCCGGCAACATCGCCCGACCTGGTGGTTGTCTTCTGTGAAAATGTTCTTAACTTTTAACAGAAGTTAAATTTTTCCATACCATCTGTTATGAAAAGGGCATCAGGTCTGTAAAAGAATATCAGGCCTGCTAAAGGTGACGCCATGAAAGAGATTATTCAATGGCTTTTAAAAGTGGAACACCAGGCCGGAAAGGCGTATTCCAATGCGTTGAAACGATTTAATGATGATCCGGAACTCAAAGCGTTCCTTGCGACAAATGCCGAGGATGAAGCCTGGCATTATCATGTAATGGCAAGCGCGGCGGACCATTTAAGTAAAATGACACCCGAAATTCCGTTTATCGCCATAGATGAGGAATTGAATGATAAAATTCTGGGCGCATTAACCGGAATCAATGACAGCCTTAAACAGAATACCCTGAGCAAAGCGCAATTTTTCAAGGCCATTGCGGTGACGGAATTTTCCGAATGGAATGACATTTTTCTTTACGTGGTGAATAAACTGAAAACCGATTTCAGTGAATTCAGCATCGTAATACCTAAAATGCAGAGTCACAAGCGGGCCATTGAGTTGTATCTTGAAAAAATCATCCATGACAGGGATAAAATATCCAGTTTAAAGTCCCTGCCCAGGATCTGGGAAGAAAAAATTCTGATTATCGAAGATGATGAATCCGTTTCCGAACTGCTAAAGGCCATCTTAAAAAATGAAGGTCACATTGATATCGCCGCCAACGGCAAAGAAGGGTACGACAAGATTGAAAACAAATATTATAAGCTCATCATCTCAGATATCGACATGCCGGTAATGGACGGTATCTCGCTTTACAATACGGTGAAGAATCTGTATCCGGAAATCGGCAGCAGGTATCTGTTTATCACGGGAAATGTTTCCCCGGAGCGGGAAATCTTTTTTGATGAGAACAATCTGGCGTTTCTGGAAAAACCCGCGGGTGTGAGCGCTCTCCGGCAGCAGGCCCTGGAGATTCTGCTGGCGGATTAAATGGCCGATATATTTTTTTTGTGCGTAAAGAAAACTCAAAAAAAAGCCCGGCCTGATAAAAGGCCGGGCTGTGATTTCTGCTGCCGTTTAAAATAAAAATTATTTTTCAACATTTAGAGGGTCACCTTCTGTTATAATTGCCGCATGAACGCCACAAGGCCATCTTTTTCTTCTTTGCTCAGGTTCAGTTCGGTGACGATATTGAAAAATTCCACAGTATCCTCAAGGGTCATGAGCCGTCCGTCGTGCATATAGGGAGGTGAATCCTTGATGCCCCGAAGGGTAAAGGTCTTGATCGGCCCCACCGGTGTGATCCATTTACCGTTGCTCATCCGGGGCTCGTAGAATCGTCCCACTTTCAGGTCATGCATTTTGTCATCCAGATAAAAAGGCGCGGGATGACATTCCGCACAGCGGCCTTTGCCAAAGAAAACCTCCTGACCCATCAGTTCCTGTTTGGTGGCTTTTTCTGGGTCGAGTTTTCCGAATGTGTCCAGTTTGGGTGCCGGCGGAAAATCGAGGATATTCTGCATCTGGGCCATCATGGCCACCTGGCTGGATCGGTCCGGCAGGTGTACCCCTTTTTTTGCGGCAGTGACGTGATCCCCGTCAAAATAGGCGGTTCGCTGTTCAAATTCGGTAAAATCCTCGATAGACCTCAAAGATCGCTTGGAGCCATGAATCTGCTGGTTGAACATTCCGCGAAGGCTTACCGTATCGAGACGCATACGGGCGATATGGGGCCGGGTGTCGGGATTTAAATGAAAGGCCGCATTGGTGTGCCCGTTGGCGTGACAGTCAAGACAGGAAATACCTAAACTGGGTTCTTCGACTTTCCGGTCTTCGGTCTGGTTGAACTGCTGCTGGGGAAACGGTGTCAGCAGCAGCCGGAGCCCTTCCATCTGAACCGGCGTCAGTATGCCGTTCATCAGTTCATAATAATTTTTTATGGAAAGCAGCTTGCCCTGAGAAACATCTCCCAGTTCCGGGCGGGTGGTCAGGTACATGGGCGGCGGAAATTCCGGGAGCATATATTCCGGAAGATCGAATGCCACGTCAAAGCGTTCCAAATCCCGCTGCTCCATTCTTTTGATTTCGGTAAAGTGCATTTCCGGTATTACCTGGCCGCCGGTTTCATGCTTGACGTGGGGAAGCGGCAAAAAACCCTCCGGAAAGACATCTTTTTTGCGAATCTCGGCAGGGGACATTTTTGCCAGTTTTTCCCAGGTCATCCCTTTGGGCAGTTTTACCCGGACCCCTTTCTGAACCGCTTTTCGGCCGGCAGACATCATGACATCCGACGGCGTGTCACTCAGGTCATAACGTCTTTTGAGCAGTTCTTCCTGGCGCTTCATGTATTTTTCTTTTACTTCCATGTCTTTTTTCATGATGGTCTCAAAGTCATCATCAATGACAACCGGAATATACGTCCGGTGGATGGGATCGACATCCTCCGGCGGCTGGGCATTGACAGATACCAGCATGGCCATCAAACCGCATAGTGCGGCAACAACAATCCATTGAATTCTTTTTCTTTTTATCCAATTCATCAGTGTTCTCCTTTTTTTAAACGTTCCCCTGTTTAATTTTTCCTTTGATAAAAGATATATAATATTATGATTAAAATCCGGTTTTGAAAAAATAGGGTCTGATACCTATTCACCCCGGATTTACACCCTAAGCTCTGATTAAAAAAACAAATGCCGTCACACCGGAACATTAAAGAAAAGTAATAATATGTGGCAAAAATATATGACAATGTTCGGAATGGGTTGATTATACATGCCTTATAAAAAATACTCGCTTCCCCCTATTTAATTGCGTCACTTATTTGCTTAATTTAACAGGCAGGTGCATCTGATACCGGCTTTCTCCGGGTATGAACAACTTTAACCATCTCTTTGTATTTATTGGAAGGAAGCAAGAAGAAGCGGCTTGCCGGAAGACGATGTGAACGATTAATATAAATTGATTAGACGGGAGGATTCTCTGATGCGTCGAAACATGCATATTCTTTTAATTATTTTTCTGGGACTTTTTATCTTCTTGGGGCCTGGCGTCTGCCACGCGCAAAACGGCATTGGGTTTAGAGGTCCGGGCGATTCTGATTCGGGAGATTCTGACGATTCCGAATTGTATGAAAAAGACTATCTTCAGGTTCAGACCTTAGATGACAAAGTGGTGGTGTTTAGAAATAAAAAACCATCGCCACCGGTTAATCTGGAAGTTGGCGAGCAGGTTTTTACCATAAGAGAAGACGGCCATATGGCAGCGGTGGTGACGGACCGTCGGTTTCTGGCCATTTCATCTGCATCGGAATCCTGGTTATCCGAACCCTTTGAATCCGGTGAAGCAGATTCGGCCACACTGGAGATGGGAGAAGCGGTGGTGATTCTGGTCACGGATGAACGGCTTCTGGGGTTTGGCGGGAAAGAGAACCGGTTTGCCGAAGTTGCGTTCGGGATAGGTGAAAATGTTCTGGCCGAAGACGCCGGTCAGAATTTCGGGGTGGTGGTAACTTCCGACCGGGCCATCGGTTTTGCCTCAAAAACCGGCAATTACACTGAAATTGCCTTTGGCGTTGGAGATACCTTCCACTCCCTTGAGATGGCGGCCACATTAGCGCTGGTTCACACTGACGATAATATTTACGTATATCGTGCGTCAACCGGCGCCTGGTCCATACGGGAACAGCCTCTTGCCGAGTAAGGGATGTGGAAAAACCGCTTTTTTGGCAGTCGTGGAATTCAATTAACCGGCAAGCCCGGTGGGCGGCGCCATAAATTCCGGCCCCACCGGATGGGTGACGGTTTCCGCCAGAATCGAATCCACCGCGGAAAGGGTGGCCAGATCCATGGACCATCCCATGATATCGTCCACCGGGTCCATCTGCGACGGCGTGCGTCCACCCCAGATGGCAATGGGAATGCCTTTTTCAAAAATCCATCTCAGGCTGAAAGCCAGAAGTGACCGGTTGAATCGTTTCTTTGCCAGTTTTTCCAGTTTGGCCACGGCCTGGAGATAACTGCTGAAGCGCGGCTCCTTAAATTTCGGATCATTGTTGCGCAGGTCATCCCCTTCAAATTTGCGGTCTTTGGTCATTTTTCCGGAGAGCAGGCCCCGGCAGATAGCGCCATATGTCATCAGCGCGATGTCGTGGCGCTCGCAATAGGGCTTGATATCTTTTTCAATATCGCGTTCAAAGATGTTGAAGGGCGGCTGGCAAAGGTGCAGCGGGCATTCACCGCGAAAAGCGTCCATCTGGTCCGCGGTGAAATTGCTGACCCCCACGGCCCTGATAACGGATTGATCATAGAGTTCCCGCATGACTGCGGCGGTCTCGGCCATCGGCCGGGTGCAGTCCGGCCAGTGCACATAATAGATATCAATAAAGTCGGTTTGCAGTCGCTTGAGGGAATCTTCAATCTCCCGCATGATCCGGTCCCGGGAACCGTTTCGCCGGATGCCGTTGCCGGTCCAGTCGAGGGTGACTTTGGTGGAAAGAAACAGGTTTTCCCGGCCGCCGTATTCGGCAACCGCTTTGCCGACAATTTCTTCCGATTTGCCGAAACCATACACCGGAGCCGTGTCAATTAAGTTAATGCCTTTGTCCAGGGCGGCATGTATGGTGTCGATGGATCGTTTTTCTTCGGTGCCGCCCCACATCCAGCCGCCAATGGCCCATGTGCCCAGAGCGACCCGTGACACGGTGAGTTTGGTATTGGGAATTGTATACTGTTCCATGGATAAACTCCTATGTTTTTAATTGTTGCGGGGTTATAACGGCTGCATGTTTGATGATTTTGCGCCGAGAATCAGGATAAACCCGAAAATAAATGAAATGGCGCACAGCATAAAGATGATGCGGGCAGCCGTGCCCAATCTGTCGGACAGACGCTGATATTTTTTACGCCTTGATCGGGATGCCTTTCTTTTTTGTTTTTCCACAATGCTGCCCGCAATCCAGACGCCAATACCGCTTACAAAAAAGATGAGTGCCAGGTAGATAAAGAACATATGGTGCTCCTTTTTGGTCCGGATGTTTCCGGGTTATCTCAGCTTCACTTCTTCCAGATAGGATTTCACACTTCCGGCGGTGGCAATAAACATTCTGGCGCCGGTCATTACGGTAAAGACGTCATCACGGTTTCCACAGGCGCCGGCAAATTCAGGTCCGATGACCACCGCGGGTTCCGGTGCATCGGTATTTTCGTTCATGGCATCCACATACAGGTTGAGCCGGTCTTTAATGACCTGAAAGTAATCAATATCCGTACCGGTCATCAGGCCCGTGGTGTCTGAAATACCCAGGGCAAATTCCCGTACCGCATTCCAGAATATTTCAGATACGTCATCTTTGTATGGCCCATGGTTGATAAAATAAGAAATGCTCCAGCCCACGGTAATGATTTTCAGCAGCGGCAGTTCATATTCCACGCTATTGCGGTTGACATCCGCCTGTTCGTGCAGACCGCCCATAATCTCTTTAATGTCGGTCCGGTCAATGGCAAAATTAAACAGGTCATGGGCGGCCTGTTCAACGGGAGATTTTTCGGTTTCAATTGTTTCCATATAGATTCTCAGGCGGTTGCTGTTTTAACAGAATGTCGCAAAACCCCGCAATGTTGGCTATTAATATTTTATTGGTTATAACAGAAAATTAATTTTGGTTTGTATCCTAACAAAATGCGCAATTAAGTCAAGCGCACCGAAGGGGGGGGCCGGCCCGTCCGAAAAAAATAATTTCGCGCAGCGGCAGAGTCTCAAGCGTCAGGGAACGCTTCGCGCACCCTGACCTGCGCGCAAAGAGGTCTTTTTCGTAGGTCAGGGTGTCCCGTCTGTTTGGGACTCCCTGACGCAACTGTCCGCGGGAAAGTCATGATTCCCACCGAAATTTATCCGCATTGATTATCCCCGTTGATTATCATTGATAAAAACCGGTTTCAAAGATATTATGTCCGGTCATTGCGTATCAAAGCACCAAAAAACCAAAATTACAGTGCCATCGTATTTGAAAAAGATAAAGATAAATAAGGATTCAACATGAGTGATATTTCCGAGCAGTGGCAGGCCGACCTTTCAGACTTGCGCCGTGAAATCGATGCGATTGACCAGCAGGTGGTGGATCTGCTGTCCAAACGTCAGAAGCAGGTGGAACATGTGGTGGCTTTAAAAAAAGCCCATAACCTGCAGGTGTATCATCCGGCAAGAGAAGAAGACCTCATATCCGCCCGGCGTCAGCAGGCAAAAGAAGCCGGGCTTTGTCCGGACTATATCGAGGAACTTTACCGGATTATCATGCGCCGTTCCAGAGTGGAGCAAACGGATCAGATGGCCGTAAAGGCGGTAAAACCCGGGGCAACCGTTCTGATTGTCGGCGGTACCGGTGAAATGGGGCGGTATTTTGTCAACTGGTTTGCCGGTGCCGGATACCTTGTCAGGTCCATGGGCAGCGGCGACTGGGACAATGTGGCCGCACTCTGTGAGGGTATTGATCTGTGCATTATTTCCGTAACCATTGACCGGACTCCGGAGATCATCGAACGGATCAGTCCTTACCTGCCGCCGGGTGCGGTTTTAACCGATGTCACCAGTGTCAAGAAAGCGCCCCTGGAAGCCATGCTCAAAGCCCATTCCGGACCGGTGCTGGGCCTGCATCCGTTGTTCGGCCCCACCACGTCAACCCTTGATAAACAGATTGTGGTGGCCACTCCGGGCCGGGATGACGACGCCTGTCAGTGGGTCATTGACCAGTTTTCTTTATGGGGTTCAGTTATTGTGATGTCCGATGCCGGCGAACATGATGAAATTATGGAATTTGTCCAGTCTTTGCGCCATTTTGCCACCTTTGCGTTCGGACAGTTTCTGGCGGCCAAAAAAGTACCCCTGGCACGCACCCTGGAGTTTTCCAGTCCCATTTACCGCCTGGAACTGGGCATGGTGGGGCGGCTGTTTGCCCAGGACTCGGCGTTGTATGCGGAAATTATTTTCGCCACCCCCGAGCGCCGGGCCCTGCTCAAGGAATATATCGGCAGTGTCAGCAAAAATCTTGAGATGCTGGAAAGAGGCGATAAAGCCGAGTTCGAGCAGGAATTTGAAAAAATCGCCCTCTGGTTCGGCCCGTTCGGGGAACAGGCCATGCGGGAGAGCTCATTTTTGATTGATAAACTCATTGAACGGTTTTAGTAAAAATCCTGGTCCACAGGACCAGGCCCTGAGATTGACAATATTGCCGACACCATTTTCCCGGGCTTTAAAAAAGTTCATTCTCAAGAATTAAGGAAGAAAGGGACAGAATCCCCGCAAGTTCATTGTTTTCCACCACCGGTGCACGGCGGATGCCGGCCCTGTAGATAAGTCGGGCCACATAACGGATATCCATGTCCGCGGGGACGGTAATCACCGGTTTGGTCATAATTTCATAAACATTCACCTCTGCCGGTGACCTGCCGGCGATGATCACCCCCTTGATGAAATCCTGAACGACCAGTATGCCCCAGGCGTCGTCAGCGTGCCTCTTGCTTACCATAAGGCATGACACTTTTTCAGACCGCATTTTAGCCGCTGCTTCTCTTGCCGTATCCATGCCGTCTATGAATACGATTTTTTTCTGCATGACATCCCGTGCCCGAACGACGGATGTTTTTTCCTGTGCCATGATTGATCCTTTCAATTAAAAATAACTGTCACGAACTTCTTCTTTAAATTTGTCTATCTGACTTTCCAGCCCGATAACCTGTTCGACAGACAGCACAAAGGCAATGCCGGTTCCGGGCTTGTTGAATTTTCCCGCTTCTCTGATGGATTCCATAATTTTGTCAACCAGGTGTTCTTCGACAAGAAACATAATGATATCGGTCTGGGCCTCAAGGGACAGTCCGAAAAAGGTTTTTGCCTCACGGATGCCGGTTCCTCTGGCCGGTATGATGGTGGCGCCGGTGGCCCCGGCTTTTTTGGCGGCATCAACAACACCGTCGGTGATCGCCTGCTTGACCGAAGATAAAATCAGTTTAAAGCGCATTTTTTTTCTTCTCCTGCAATTTCTTTTTTCGGTTTATGCTCAGTTGCATGAATTGCGCGTATCCCATGACGGCAATGATCGGAAAAAGGCTGGCAAACGCGATCAGGCCGAATCCGTCCAGGGCCGGATCCCTGCCCGGCACGGCCGCGGAAAGGCCCAGACCCAGAGCCGCCACTAAAGGCACGGTTACCGTTGATGTGGTCACGCCGCCGGAATCATATGCCAGCGCAATGATGCGTTTCGGCGCAAAAACGGTTTGTATGATAACAATCACGTAGCCCGACAGAATATAGAGATAAAGGGGGGTGCCGGTAACAATACGGAAGGTGCCCAGGCTGATGCCGAAAGCAACACCGATGGCAACGGTGATTCTCAGTCCCCATTGACTGATGGTCCCGGCAGATACTTCATTGGCTTTAAAGGCGACGGCAATAAGAGACGGTTCGGCAATGGTGGTGGCAAAACCGATCATGGCCGCAAATAAATATACCCATCCGTAAACACGCCAGTCCGCATGATCAACCACTGAGGTTTGACCATGAATAAAGGCAGGGTCAGACAGCTGGGCCGCCATGATTTTTCCTAAGGGAAACAATGCTTTTTCCAGGCCGGCCAGAAAAAGGGCCAGTCCGATGACAACATAAATACCGCCGACAATGACCTGCCGCAAATGCGGGATCGGCTGACGAAGGACAAAAAGCTGAAAACCGATGATCAGGGCAATGATCGGCAGTACATCCCTGAATGTGGCAAGCAGAATTTTTCCGAAATCAAGAATAAATTCCAATGGCGTTCACCTTTTAAGAAAAAATAATCAAACCGTATCCCATGACAAAAATCATGGGCAGCAGGGAAGCAAATGCGATCAGGCCGAATCCGTCCACAAGGGGACTGCGACCCTTGATAATGGATGCCAGCCCTACGCCCAGAGCCGCCACCAGCGGAACGGTAATGGTGGAAGTGGTCACGCCGCCGGCATCATAAGCGATTCCGATAATTTCCTTGGGGGCGATGATGGTCATCAGCATAACAACGACATAGCCGCCGATGATCAGGTAATGAATGGGCCATCCGCGGATAATACGCAGGACCCCTATGAGAATGGCCAGTCCCACGGAAACGGCCACGGACAGACGAAGGCCTAAAGCGTAACGCTTGAGGGAATCCGGCGACTGGGGAATAAGCCCCCCGCTGCCAGCGATGTCCGCGGCTTCCGCGGCAACCGCAATCAGTGCCGGTTCCGCCACGGTGGTTGAAAACCCCAGGGCAAAGGCAAAGAAGAGAAGCCAGAACAGGCTGCCTTTTCTGGCCAGCGCGTGAGCCAGGGTCTCGCCAATGGGAAACAGCCCCATCTCGAGCCCCTGAACAAACAGGGTGAGCCCGATCACCACCAGGAATGAACCGAAAATGACCTCCCGGATGTGCGGCAACGGCTGTTTTATTACAACCAGCTGAAAAAAAGTGATCACAATAATGATGGGCAGCAGGTCGGCGAAAGCACTTTTCAGCTTTTTGAGAATAATGGAGACGATCAGGGCCTGCTTTTTATTGTAAAATTTCATATTATAAGTAACTGTACCGTCTCAATGGAAAAAGCTGTTTTCTGTCATACTGTTTTATTTTAAAATTTCAGCAGTCACAGGCGGCCTGCTTTCGCGGATATATTTTTGTGTAAGATGTATTTTGGGCGCAATCGAATGAAAATTTAAATTACACCACTTTATCATCGAGCACAATCAAATCCCGATATTTTTGTTCATACAAGGAAAAAATTTTGATATTTTCTTTCAGTTGGTTAATCATGGGTGATAAAAACCGAAAAGGAGGAGGAATAATAATGAAAGTCATTGCATTTAACGGAAGTGCCAGAAAAGACAGCAACACGGCCATCATGCTCAAGATCGTGCTGGAAGAACTGAACAAACAGGGGATTGACACCGAACTTTATCAGCTGGCGGGAAAACAGATTCACGGGTGCATTGCCTGCTATAAATGTATGGAAAACAAAGACCAACGGTGCTCAGTAAAAAAAGATGTGGCCAATGAGTGCATTGAAAAGATGCTGGCTGCCGACGGTATCATTCTCGGATCTCCTACCTATTTTGCCGATGTGACCACCGAGATGAAGGCCTTGATTGACCGGGCCGGTCTGGTGTCCCGGGCCAACGGCGACATGCTCAAACGCAAAATCGGCGCAGCCGTGGTTGTGGCCCGGCGAGGCGGCAGCATCCATGCCTTTGACACCATGAATCATTTTTTTCTCATCAGCCAGATGATGATCGTAGGCTCCAATTACTGGAACATGGGATTCGGGTTGAACAAAGGGGACGTGGAAAAAGACGAAGACGGACTCGGTACCATGAAAATACTGGGTGAAAACATGGGATGGCTTTTAAAAAAGTTGAATGGCTGATCGATTTTCGAGCAGATAAAATATTATGATTAAACTGGCAGCAGATCTTTATATGATCGAAGGGGACAACAAGGCGCGGTTTCCGTTTTGCAACGGGTTTTTAATTACCGGCAGTGAAAACGTATTAATCGACACCGGCATTGGTGAGGAAAAATTAAAAGAAACAGATAAGGCCAACCGCATCGATCGGGTGATCATCAGTCATTCCCACCCGGACCATATTGCCGGCTGCCATGTGTTAGCGGACCGGCATCTCATGCTGTCCGCGGAAACCGGGCCGGAAGTCCATGATCTGCTCGAACTGGGCACCCGGTTTACCGGAACCCTGGAAAACGGCAAAAAGTGGGCCGCGTTTGTTAAAAAATATCTGAACATAGAACCGTTGCGGGCTCCGGATGCGCGATACGGAAACGGCGAAATCCTGGATTTCGGAACCGTTCGGCTGGAAGCGATTCATGTGCCCGGGCATTTGGATGACCATTACTGTTTTTTTGATCATGAGAGCAAAACGCTCTTAAGCACGGATATTGATTTTTCATCTTTCGGCCCCTGGTACGGCAACCCGGAATGCGCCATTGAGGCGTTTATTGGCGGGATACAAAATGTAACGGCGTTTCCCTATAGCCAGGTCTGTTCTTCCCACAAACCGCCGGTTGACGGGTCGGATGCCAAAGACGCCTTTGACCGGTTTCTGGGTATGTTTGATCAGCACCGGCAAATGATTCTGGATTTGTGCGACCCGCCGGCCACCCTGAACCGGATGGTTGAAATTTCGCCGTTTTACAACAACAAGCTTAAAGACACCTTTGTCCAGAATGTGTTTGAAAAAAACATGATTTCCAAAAACCTTGAACTGCTGGTCAGAGACGGCCGGGTCACGGAATCGGACGGTGTGTTTCAGAAGGTGGTGTGATGTTTTTTTACCACAGAGAACACGGAGATCGCAGAGAAGAACAATGAACAAGGTTCGGCTCCGTGTCCTCCGTGTTCTCTGTGGTTAATTTGAAAAAATCGATGAATTTGTTATTTTATAAATAGTCAAAAGACAACCCAACCCACAACCATCAAAGGAGTGTTGATATGAACCTGGCCGATTATTTTGAAAAGACGCAAGGCACCGGTGTGCTCTCAACAGCGGATAAAGACGGAAAGGTCAATGCCGCGGTCTATTCCCGTCCCCATTTTCTGGAAGACGGCACCGTGGCCATGATCATGCGGGACCGCCTGTCCCATGCCAACCTGCAATCCAACCCATATGCCGCCTATCTGTTTATTGAAAAAGGACCCGGCTATCAGGGCAAACGGCTGTATCTGGTCAAAATCCGCGAAGAAGAAAAAAGCGAACTGCTGGTCAAACTCAGACGCCGGCAGCTGACACCGGAAGAAGATGCTGAAAAAGGAACCATGTTTCTGGTAATTTTTGAAATCGATAAGGTCCTGCCGCTGATCGGAGCAAAATAGCGGGGACGGCTTTGTGCAAGCTGTTTATTCCACAGAATACGGGAATACAAAATCGCTCCACAGATGTCATAAAAGATATTTCCTTTTGAAATTCGAAAAAGATCGGTAACGATGGCCAAAAAGAAAATCTGGTTATCCACTGGGCTCAGGTAAGGTGCATTTTATGCACCCTCTTTAAAATTATCGCTCTTTAACGGGACATAAATTTCATCATAGAGCTTGATTTATTGTTTCGGCCATCAATTAATCAGCTCGTACCATGCCCGCGATCATTTCCACAATCGCAGGCATGGCCTGCTCCTACGGCTGAAAAGACTTATAAGATAGTAATGACACAATATAATCCCGGAAAGCTTTTTGAATTGGAGGAATAACCTATGGACCAACTCTTAAGTTCTGTCAGCGGATTTGTATGGGGACCTGTTACAATCATTCTGCTGGTCGGCACCGGTATACTGGTGGCGCTGATCACCAAAGCGGTGCAGCTCCGAAAATTTATTTATGCCTGGAAATTGATTTCCGGAAAATTTGACAATCCGGACGATGAAGGAGAAATTACCCACTTTCAGGCGCTCAGCGCAGCCCTTTCCGCCACCATCGGCACGGGAAACATTGCCGGTGTGGGAACCGCCATTGCCCTGGGCGGTCCCGGGGCGATATTCTGGATGTGGGTGACAGCGGTTTTCGGAATGGGGTTGAAATACGCGGAGTGTCTGCTGTCATTGAATTTCAGGACTATCCACGAAGACGGTACGGTGGGAGCCGGGCCCATGTATTATCTGGAAAAAGGACTCGGCCAGAAATGGCTGGGGATTTTGTTTGCCGTATTTGCCGCTGTTGCCTCTTTCGGTATCGGCAATATGGTCCAGGCCAATTCCGTTGCCGAACCGGTCTTAAATACCTTCGGTGTGCCCAAACTCGTCACGGGCCTGATCATCGGCGGCCTTGTTTTTGCCGTTATCGTCGGCGGAATCAAACGCATCGGCCTGGTCGCCAGCCGCCTGGTGCCGCTGATGGCTGTCTTTTATGTCAGCGGGGCGCTGTGGGTCATTATATCAAACATTGAAATGATTCCCACGGCGTTTTCCATGATATTTTCCGATGCCTTCACCGGAACCGCTGCCACCGGAGGATTTGCCGGAGCCGCCCTGGCCCAGGCCATCCGATTCGGGGTGGCGCGGGGTGTCTTTTCCAATGAAGCCGGGCTCGGCAGTGCGCCTATTGCCCATGGGGCCGCCCAGACAAAGGAACCGGTCCGGGAAGGACTGGTGGCCATGCTCGGCCCCTTTATCGACACCATTGTTATCTGCACCATGACCGCCCTTGTCATTCTCACAACCAACGCATTTACGCTCAACGGCACAGACGGCAATGCCCTGACCGGCGCGGTGCTGACCGCCAAAGCGTTTAATATCGGCCTTCCCGGACCGGGAGACTATATCGTTTCCATCGGCATAATCTTTTTTGCGTTTTCCACGGCCATCAGCTGGTCTTACTACGGCGACCGGTGCGTGGATTACCTGTTCGGCGAAAAAATGGTCATGCCCTACCGGGTGATCTACTGCATTCTTCTGCCGGTAGGCGCATCCGTGAAACTGGCCACCGTATGGACCATCTCCGATATTTTCAACGCTTTGATGGCATGGCCCAATCTCGTCGGCCTGATATTCTTAAGCCCGGTGGTCATCCAATTGACAAAAGAGTATTTTTCAGACCCTAAACGGGTGTACCCGTATAAATAAGCTTAAAACGGATGATGTAGTCCCGGAATATTCAATGAAATCAAATATGATTCATCTTAATGGTCACCTGAAACCATTTCAGGGCAAACGGCTCTATCTGACCAAAATCCGGGAAGAAGAAAAAAGCGAACTGCTGGTTAAAATCAGAGGCCGGCAGCTGACCCCGGAAGAAGATGCGGCAAAAGGAACCATGGTTCTGGTAATTTTTGAAATCGATAAAGTCCTGCCGCTGATCGGAGCAAAATAGCGGGACGGCTTCATGCAAGCTGTTTATCCCAAAGCTATTGTTTGATTGTTTTTCTACCGTCACAACATATTGTTATTTGCAATAAAAGCTTGGAAGGTGCACTGTTATCGAAACATGCTGCACTTCTGAAATATTTTGCATTACTGTCATTTTTAGACAAAAGTCAGCATCGATTTCGATTTTTCAGCTGTTAATTGACCCATGAATCGATTGGCAGGTACTTCTGACTATTCAAATTCCTGGTTGGAACCAATAGCAACACTCACTATTGTGCCTTTACCCGGCAGGCTGTCAATCTCCATTTCACCATTAAACATATGTACCCGTTCCTTTATTCCAAGAATCCCGAAAGAATTGCGATCAGAGGCATTCTCTTCATTAATTCCGATTCCATTGTCTGATACAGTCAGTTTTACCAGGGTGTTTTTTTCCGTCAGGATTACTTTAACCTTTGTTGCCTGTGAATGCTTGGACACATTTGTCATGCATTCCTGGAAAATGCGGAAAAGTGCTGTAGACAGAGCGGAATGCAAGGTGATTTCTGAAGGATCGATCTTTAATTGAACCTGAATCCCCGTACGATTTATAAATTCCTCTGCATGCCATTCGATGGCTTCAATCAGGCCCAGTTCATCCAGCAGACCCGGTCTTAGTTCTGAAACGATTTTTTTAACAGTTTTAATCGTCTGATCTGTGAGATCAATTGTCGTTTTTGTTTTCCGGATAAGCTGTTTTTGATCCTTGTCTGTCTTTGTTGCCAGCCATGATAGATTCATTTTTATAGCGGTTAAATTCTGTCCTAAGTCATCATGAATTTCACGGGCAATATGAATCCTTTCCTGTTCTTTGGAGGATTGAAGATGTCGTGTGAGATCACGCAATTGCTCGTGGGAGTTCAGCAGTTGTTGCTCTGCCTTTTTACGCTCTTCAATTTCTGATTTAAGCAGTTGATTCGTCTTAAGCAATTCCTTTGTCCGTTTTTTTACCTTCTTTTCCAGCTCATCATTGACATTTTGCAGGTATTGCTCCGCTTTCTTGCGTGCTGATATATCC
>JAABSL010000243.1 GCA_011390415.1 Desulfobacteraceae bacterium | reverse complement strand
AGGTAACAACAAGGCCAATTTCGAAAGGATCTGAAAATGCAAAAAACGTTTATAAACGTGTTTAACAATGTCCTGGGATCGGTTCGTGAACCCCTTCTGTTACTGGATACCAGTCATAAGGTGGTCGGAGCCAACCCCTCTTTTTACAAAAATTTCTGTGTCACCCAGAAAAATACGGAAGGTGCATTGATCTATGACCTTGGCAACGGGCAATGGTATATCCCCAAACTCAGAGAATTGCTGGAAGAGATCCTGCCGCAAAATTGTGTATTCAATGATTTTGAGGTGGCGCATTCTTTTAAAAAAATCGGCCCCAAGATCATGCATCTGAATGCCAGAAAAATCAACCTGAAATCAATGGATGCCCAGCTGATTCTTCTGGCCATCAAGGATGTGACCGAGCGGGAACAGTATAAGCGGAACCTTGAAGACATTGTGGAAGCCCGGACATCTGAACTCGCCCTGGCCAGACCGGCGGCGGAAAAAGACAAGGAAATTGCAGAAAACGCTTTGTTGGAAATCAAACAGCTGAAAAAGCAGCTGGAAGGTGAAAAAGCGTATCTGACCGAAGAAATCAAACTGGATCACAACCATGAAAATATTATCGGTAAAAGCGATGCGCTGAAATATGTGCTCTATAAAGTGGAACAGATTGCCGCCACCAATACCACGGTCCTGGTTCTGGGTGAAACCGGAACGGGAAAGGAACTTGTGGCCCGGGCCGTTCATCACAGCAGCACGCGAAAAAAAAGGGACCTGGTCAAAATTAACTGCGCGGCATTGCCGGCCAACCTGATTGAAAACGAATTGTTCGGTCATGAAAAAGGGGCGTTTACCGGTTCCAGCGCCAGGCAGCTGGGACGGTTTGAACTTGCAAACGGGGCCACGCTTTTTCTGGATGAAATCGGAGAACTGCCCCTGGAGTTGCAGGGCAAACTGCTTCGCGTGATCCAGGACGGGGAGTTTGAACGCCTGGGCAGCCCCCATACCATCAAGGTGGACGCCAGGATCATTGCCGCCACCAATCGGAATCTGGCACAGGAAGTAAAAAAAGGCAATTTCCGGGAAGATCTCTGGTACCGGCTGAATGTGTTTCCCATTACCATGCCGCCCCTTCGGGACCGGATAGAGGATATCCCGCTTCTGGTGGCTTTTTATGTCAAAAAAATTGCCAGGCGGCTGGGCAAAGATACCCCCATTGTTCCCAAACTGATGATGGATGCTCTTTTAAATTATGACTGGCCTGGAAATGTCCGGGAGCTGGAAAATATCCTGGAGCGTGCCGTGATCATTTCGTCAGGCCCGAAACTGCGCATGGTGGATGATTTTAACAAGCCGCTGGCCTCGTTAGACAATACCCATAAAAAAAAGGAAGCCAAAACAATGGAACAAGTAGAGCACGACCATATTGTCCAGGTTCTGGAACAGACCAACTGGAAAGTCAGCGGGAAAAACAGTGCGACTCAGATTCTCGGGCTCAACCGCAGCACCCTGCGCGCCCGGATGCGAAAACTTAATATTATCAAACCCTGAACGGTCATATTTGGCATTAGGTACAATAAGGAGTCCTTTAAGATGAAAATTTTATTCATTTACCCTGAATTTCCGGATACGTTCTGGTCTTTCAACCATGCCTTGAGCTTTATCGGAAAAAAAGCGGCGTTTCCGCCGCTGGGATTGATCACCGTGGCGGCCCTGGTGCCTGAAAACTGGGACAAACGCCTGAAGGATACCAATGTGGAGCGCCTGAAAGACAAGGATATTGCCTGGGCCGACCTGGTGTTTATCGGCGGCATGGCCGTGCAGCGCACATCCACCCGGCAGATCATCGATCGCTGTAAAACATTGAATGCAACCGTGGTGGCCGGCGGGCCCCTTTTTACCTGTGAACCCGAAGCATTCATGGACGTGGACCACCTGGTGCTGGATGAAGCGGAGTTGACGTTGCCCAAATTTTTGTCGGATCTTGGCAACGGCCGGGCTGAAAAAATATACCGGGCCGACGGATTCTGTGATCCTGATGACACCCCCGTGCCTTTGTGGGGGCTGTTAAACATGAAACGGTATGCATCCATGAGCTTGCAGTTTTCCAGGGGCTGTCCCTTTAACTGTGATTTCTGCAACGTGACGGCCCTGTTCGGCCATATCCCCCGGTTTAAAAAAGCCGACCGGATTATCCTGGAACTGGATCATATTTATGCGGCCGGTTGGCGCGGCAGTATCTTTTTTGTGGATGATAATTTTATCGGTAACAAGTCGTATTTGAAAAAACACCTGCTCCCGGCCCTGATCGACTGGCGCAAAGATAAAAAGGGGTGTGTATTTTTTACGGAATCCTCCATCAATCTGGCCGATGACCCGGAGCTTTTAGACATGATGGTAAAGGCCGGGTTTGATTCCGTGTTTATCGGCATTGAATCACCGGATGAGGTCAGCCTTGCCGAATGTCATAAAACCCAGAATAAAAACAGGGATCTTCTGGAAAGCGTGGGCATCATCCAACGTTCCGGGCTGCAGGTCATGGGCGGGTTTATTGTCGGGTTTGACAATGACGGGCCTGCCATTTTCCAGCGCCAGATCGATTTTATCCAGAAAAGCGGCATTGTCACGGCCATGGTGGGCATGCTCCAGGCCATTCCGGGAACCCGGCTGTTTGACAGATTGCAACAGGAAAGCCGGGTGACGCAATCCTTTACCGGAGACAATGTGGACGGCACCACCAATATCATCC
>JAABSL010000242.1 GCA_011390415.1 Desulfobacteraceae bacterium | reverse complement strand
TCGTTCCGGTTTGAAACCTATTCCCCGGGGGGCCGGATGTGGCTGCTCCGGGCGTGGCTGGATAAAAAGATCGATGCGGGTTCCCGGTTTGCGGAAATCATGTTTTCCTGCGCCGCCTGCGGCAACTGCGTCGAACATTGCGCGTTTCCGGAATTCCGGGACCGGCTGCTGCTGGCCTTTACTGCCGGAAAAGACGCCCTGTTGGAGGCAGGCTGCGCCCCGCCCGCAGTGCGGGATTATCTGACAAAAATGCAGCTCCATGGTAATGCGTACGCCAGGCCCATAAAAAAATCCGGAGAATGGGCAAACGGTCTTGACCTTCCAACCTATTCGGATCAGGAATACCTGTTTTTTGCAGATGACGTGGGTGCGTATGATCCCCGGGGACAGGAAATCGCCCGGTCCGTGGTGTCGCTGCTGAAGCAAGCCAACGTCTCTTTCGGCGTCATCCACGAAGGGCTATGCTCCGACGGCAATGATGTCAACGCCATGGGAGAAACTGCCCTGTTTGAAGATCTTGCAAAAAAGAACGTTGACGTTTTAAACAAATCCAATGTTCGAAAAATTATCACCCTGTCTCCTCACAGCTTTAATGCTTTAAAGAACGATTATCCGGCTCTTGGCGGCGAGTATCAGGTGTTTCACTATACCCAGGTGCTGGCCTTTGCCATGAGCCGTTTAACGTTTTCAGCCGGTCTGCCGGCGCTCAAAGTCACCGTTCATGATCCCTGCTATCTGGGTCGCCATAACGCGGACTATGCATCCGCGCGCATGATGCTCCAGGCCCTGCCCGGTGTCACAATTGTGGAAATGGATCGGAACCGGAAAAACGCCCTGTGCTGCGGGGGCGGGGGCGGCAATTTCTTTACGGACCTGCTCTCCGGCGGTGATGATGCTTCCGCCCGGGTCCGGGTCCGGGAGGCGGCGGACACTGGTGCGCAAATTCTGGGTGTGACTGGTCCCGTATGCGCCATTATGCTCGAAGACGCCGTAAAGGTGGAAAATCTGGAAGGAACCTTGCGTGTGGCCGAATTATCAGAGATTGTGATGGAACGATTAGACTTAGGAGACTGAATTCGGTATTACTCACCGTACATGTCGGTGATCAGCTTTCGCAATTGGGCGGCTTTATCATCGGATAACCGGTCAATCTTGTTTTTTAACCGCTGCTTGCTGATGGTGCGTATCTGGTCAACCGCAATTTCAGCGCTTTTGTTTGCGCATTGAATCTGAATCCGGGTCCGCCACAAAGGATGCAGTTTAGAAGTTAAGGGACAAACGACAACCGTATCCAGATATTTGTTCATTTCATCCTGACTGATAATGACTACGGGGCGCACTTTTTTTATTTCGCTTCCGCGCGTGGGGTTGAGATCGGCAAAATAGATGTCATATCTTTTAATCTCCAAAGTCTTCATCCTCCAGGCCGTCCAGAAGCGTTGTGTCGAAATCGTCCCAGTTTTCCTTTTCCCCGGCCATGGTTTTATAGGTTTCTTCCCACGAGAGCTTGCTCTCCTCTTTGTTGCGAAGAAGGAGTCCTTTGTCTGTTTCTTCTATTAATACAGCGTCTTTTAGGCCGTATTTTTGAAGGAGCGCCTTGGGTATGCGGATTCCTTTGGAATTTCCAATGGGGACCAGCTTGGCATCCCTTGACCGTATTTGTTTTTCCATTGTTTTTGCTCCTTAATAGTTTTTTGTATCAATATGTAATTATTGTAATTACATTAAAGGGCGATGTCAATCCGGAAACTATCCTTTCACTATAAAAACCGCTTGACAAAATGGTCTGGTCTGGTCAGACTATATTTATAATCAGGAGGTTTTTATCATGCAGATAGCCAATATTTCCGAAGCAAAGGCCCAATTGTCCGCGTTGATTGAAAAAGTCATGGCCGGAGAAGAAGTGATCATCGGCAAGGCCGGCAAACCTGTGGCCCGTTTGATTAAGTATGAAAATAACCGGCAGTCGCGCCGGCCCGGCGCTTTAAAGGGAAAAATTAAGATAGCGGATGATTTTGATGTGCTGCCTGACGATATCGCTGAGGCATTCGGCATGGTGGACAAATGAATCTGTTTCTCGATACCCATATATTGTTGTGGTGGTTGGACGATAGTCCGAATCTTTCCGATACGGAACGAAACGCTGTCGCTGATCCCGGAAATCTGATTGTTGTGAGCGCTGCCGTGATCTGGGAAATACGGATCAAGCAGGCTTTAGGCAAACTGGAAATTCCGGCAGATTTTTATCCCGTCATCAAGGATCAGGGATTTGAATTGTTACCGATCAGCGCAGATCATGCCGATGCCGCAGGCGGTCTGCCCATGCACCATCGTGACCCCTTTGACAGAATGATCATCGCCCAGGCAGGATTAGAAAAACTGAGCATCGTCACCCGCGATAACGTATTTAAAAAATACGATATCTCCATTTTAACGACTTGATTTTTTCCAGCCTATTCCTCATATTCACACAGCAGTTCCCGCAGTCTTTCACTTAAAAACATAATAGATTCAATATCCAGGTGCCGGGTGATGGTGTCGTCAAACGAGAGTTTGGCTTCTGCGCCGAATCCGTCGGCTTCTTCGGCATCCCAGAACATGAGCATTACCGGCACCCGGGGCAGGGGCGTAAACAGCATGGCCACGTCGCTGGTGGGGAATTCGGCGCCTTTGTCGATACCGCCGATGGCCATGGCTGCCCGGCGCAGGGCATCAGTACGGCCCTGAAATTTATCGATCAG
>JAABSL010000241.1 GCA_011390415.1 Desulfobacteraceae bacterium | reverse complement strand
AGCCACCTGACAATTTCATCTTCGGCCGGCTGAAAATTTATTTTTTCTGATTATTCACTTAACTCAAGTTATTGTTACAACGAATATAAAAATGGCTGTCATTGCGAGGAGTGAGGAACGAACGACGAAGCAATCTCCCGGTTTTTCAGGGGATTGCTTCGGTCGTTCCTCACTCGCAATGACAAAAAAAATCGACATCCGTATGATGATAGGTCCAACTTGAATAAACCGGATAACCAGAAACCTTTATTCATATGCCGGACCGTATGCGCGGCAGAACTGTTGGGTTATGGACCAGAGATCAGAAGGCAGGATTTCTTTGACTTTTTCCAGGACAGGCTGCGCCACCGGGCCGTAATAGGCTTCGGCCACGGCACCGGTAATACAGGCAAGGGTGTCGCTGTCACCCCCTAAAGATACGGCATTGCGGACTGCGTCTTCATAGGCATCGGATTCCAGAAAGGCAATGACGGCCTCCGGGACCGTTCCCTGACAGGATATATCAAAGCGGTACCCCGGCCGGATGCTGTCGATGGTCCGGTCAAGATCATATCCAAACCGGTGGGCCAGTTCCTTTTTAATCAGCATTTTGTCCGAAGTTGTCCGGGCCAGAAAGACGGCCAGAGCCGCTGCCTGCGCCCCTTTGATGCCTTCCGGATGATTGTGGGATATTTGCGCTGTGCAGGCCGCCTCCCGCAGAACGTCATCTGTGCTGTCAAACGCCCATCCCACCGGACTGACCCGCATGGCAGCGCCGTTGCCCCAGCTGTTATAGGGTTGAGGATCATCGGAGCGAAGCCAGCCGGCAAAAGTGGCGCCGTATCCGGCACGGGGATAACGCCGGCCCATCTCCCGGACCCGGCGGCGGTAATCCTTGTCCGTTAAAATGGCCCGGGCCACGGCAACGGTGAGCACGGAATCGTCGGTAAACCGGCATTGCGGATGAAAAAGGGGAAAGTCTTTGGTCTTAATGGGATCGGCCTCATAGACTGAGCCGATAATGTCTCCGGCTATGGCACCGATCATTTCACTATTTCTCCCCGGCCCGGGCGCAGGTGATGCAGGTCAGCACACTGGGATCGGCCTTCAGCCGGCCTTCGGCAATTTCTTCTTCGCACAGAATGCAGTACCCGTAATCGCCGGCGGCGACGCGGTCGAGTCCTTTGCGGATTCGCTGTGCTTCCTGTGCCGCAAGGCGGGCGGCTGCCTGGGCCATGGCCTGATGCTGCATGGCGTCCATTCGCGACAGACGGCCCACGCGCGCCTGATCCAGGTCCACAGGGGCAATCGGTTTTTGGGATTCGGTGATTTCTTTGAGGCGCTGTTCAAGCAGTTTTTTAAAATGTTGGGAATCGATATCGTCACGCATAGGGGAATAAAAGCTCATTTATGGTTTTCTGATTTATTGAATGTCGTGATTTTCAGATTACCATAGAATGGCTTTTAAAGAAACCATACAGTTTTTCAAAATCCGGATATCCGCCTCAAGAAAAATGAAACGGCCTGCAATATCATTTAAGTTCTTTAATTTTTTTGAGATTTTCCGATTTACCCAGCATAATCAAAATATCGCTGTCTTTTATGACGAAATTGGCGGGAGGAACCAGAATAAAATTTTCCGGCACCAGTTCTTTGATGGCGATGATGTGAACGTTATATCGCGCCCGGAGGTTCAGGTCTTTTAAACTTTTTCCGATAAACGCCCGCGGAGGGCCGACCTGAACCAGATCAAACTCTTCCGCCAGCGGGATAAAATCCAGAATATTCGGCGTGGACAATCCCCTGGCGATTCTTAAAGCCATATCCCTTTCCGGATGAATGATTTCCGTGGCACCCACCTTTTTGAGAATCTTGGCATGATCTTCGTCCAATGCTTTGGCCAGGATTTTTTTAACCTTAATCTCGTGTAAATATAAGCAGATCATAACACTGATGCTGATTTTGGTGCCGGTGGAAACAATCACCCCATCCATGGTTTCGAGCCCCAGTGAATTCAGCGCATCTTTTTCCGTGGCATCCATTACAATGGCTTCCGTGGAATAGGCGCCAATGGCCTGAACCCTTGCCTTATCCGTATCAATGGCAACCACTTCATTGCCGTCCGCATACAGCGCCTTTGCCACATGAAATCCAAAATTTCCCAACCCGATAACCGCGAATTTTTTCATTATTCTGCTCCCTTAACCGATCATGATATTTTCTTCGGCGTACTCGACCCCTTTTTCGGTTCCGCCGCCGACAATGATATAAGCAAACGTCAAAACACCCACCCGGCCGACGAACATGAGCAAAATAATCCAGCTTTTGCCCCACAGGGAAAGCGACGGGGTAATGCCCATGGACAGCCCGACCGTGCCGAATGCGGACACGGTCTCAAACAGATACACGATAAACCGGCTTTCAAGGCACGGAACAAAAGTGTTCTGCAGCGAATTACCGGCCAACAATAAAAACAGCACCAGCCCGATCAGGCTCAGGCAGACCAGAATCAGTGAAACCGACCGGCTGACGGTTTCAACCGGTATGCTTTTTTTAAACAGGTTCAGGCGTTTTTGCTTTCGGATACGGCTGATAGTAAATGCGGTTATCAGCGCCAGCGTGGTTGTTTTCACCCCGCCGCCGCAGGAACCCGGCGACGCGCCGAAAAACATCAGCCCGGTCATTACCATCAGGGTCGCATCGGACAGCAGCGAGATATCAACCGTGTTAAAGCCGGCCGTCCGGCACGTCACGGACTGGAAAAAAGAGATCAAAAGGGTTTCCC
>JAABSL010000240.1 GCA_011390415.1 Desulfobacteraceae bacterium | reverse complement strand
CGTCAAAATGGTATCCAGCAGTACTTCATCATTGTCGCCGGCGATCTTTTTCCCGGTTTTTTTGAAAGGGCTGTTATATCGTTTTTCATACCGGAAAGTGCCGTCTTCGGCCGCCAGCAGAAAATCAAGCTTTGTGCCTCCGAGATCAATTCCCAGCAAATCGGGCATTGCACCTCCTGATGCAAAGGGTCTGTGCTGAAACCCCATCTGTCGGGCTGAAGCGGATGTTTATGTTCATGGATCAATCACATCTTTTCGGAGACGGTTTTTGTTGATCATAAGGTTCATCAGGCAGAGTGCATTGGCCATTTCATCATTTTCCGGTTCATCATCTTCCGGAAATATGCTGATGTCGGTATATCTGCACTGCTTGCCAATCACCGCCGACATGTTCTGCATATCTGTCACCCCGGCCCTGCCGTTGCCACTCACAGGCTCTTTTTCCATAACATCCCCTTTGATTTTAGTCAATCTGTCTTGACGATGATTTGATTATGGATCTTTCAATATTTCTTGTATATCCCGGTTCGGATACAGTCGCTATGGAGAGAATCCTGTATTTTTGATCCGCCGGCCCTGTATTTTTTTTAAAAAATCGTGCCGCTTGCTTCCATCTACAGGCCCGGTCCTGCAAAAATACAAGCTTTCCTGTATTGCCGAAAAAAAACATTCTTTTACAATTACAATGATAATCAGATTGTCGGCATGAAAATGCCGGGAAAGGACAAAAAATGAGCAAGATAGCTGTTATTATCGATGATTGGTTTGAAGATTCAGAATACACCGAACCTGTCAGCGAGTTCAGGGGAAAAGGGCATGACATTATCCATGTCGGCCTTGAAAAGGGAAAAACGGTAAAAGGCAAAAAACAACAAACCCCGGTACTGATTGACCAAAGCGTAAACCAGACGGGTGCAGATCATTTTGATGCGCTTCTCATCCCGGGCGGTTATTCACCGGACAAGCTGCGTGCTGACCCGGGTGCCGTGGCGTTTGTCCGGGATTTTATGGAAAAAAACAAACCGGTTTTTTCCATCTGCCACGGCCCGCAGCTGTTGATCTCCGCAGATGTGATCCGGGGCAGGACATTGACCGGCTTTACCTCCATTATTCAGGACATTAAAAATGCGGGCGCAACATTTGTAGATGAGGCAGTTGTCACAGACGGCAATCTTGTGACCAGCAGAAATCCCAATGATCTGCCGGGCTTTATTCATGCGGCACTGGAAAAACTGGCCTGAACAAAAAATGTCCCATGATCGCGGCAGAAACCCATACCACCCGATTTCATCCATAAAAAGAGAGGCATCCTATGAGTATCGATGTTACCGTCACTATCGGCGGGGAGGCCGGTCAGGGAATACAGACCGTGGGCGATATTATTGCCCGGGTCTGTCACAAGGCCGGTCTGTATCTTCTGGCCATCAATGATTTTGAATCGCGTATACGGGGCGGACACAGTTTTTTACAGATCCGTATCAGTGACCAGCCGGTTTTGGCCCCTCACCACAAAATTGATTTGTTAATCGCACTGAACGCTGAAACCTGTGCGCTTCATAAAAAAGAAATGGCTGAAAACGGACTGGTTTTATTGGATGTTGAAAATGATGCTGAAAAAGACGATTCCAAAGAAAACCTGCCTGAGGAAACCCGTGAAAAAAATGTATTGCCGATCACTTTTTCGCAAATGGCAAAAGATGCAGGTGGAAAGATCATGACCAACACCGTGGCTGCGGGGGCGTGTCTGGCACTTCTGGGTGCTCCTTTTTCAGCATTTGAACACATTCTGAAAACCACATTCGCAGAAAAAGAAAAAATACTGAGAAATAATATTACCGCCGGCCGCAGCGGATTTGATGCGGTCAAAAATACGGATTTCGCCAAAGCCTTTGACTGGCCTTCCGATGGTTCGGCCAAAGGCAAGCTCCTTTCCGGATCCCAGGCACTTGCGTTCGGTGCCCTGGCAGCGGACTGCCGGCTGGCCGCATTTTATCCCATGTCACCGGCAACCGGCATCATGATACACCTGGCTGAATTCATGGATCAATTACCCGTGCTGGTGGAGCAGGCAGAAGACGAAATCAGTGCGGTCAATATGATAATCGGGGCCTCTTATGCGGGTGTCCGGGCGTTGACCGCCACATCCGGGGGCGGTTTTTCCCTCATGACTGAAGGTCTCGGGCTTGCCGGAATTACCGAAACCCCTGTTGTGATCATCAATTCCCAGCGGCCCGGACCGGCGACGGGTCTGCCCACCCGAACCGGGCAGGGGGATCTGCTTTTTGTGATTCATGCCTCCCAGGATGAATTTCCCAGATTCGTTTTTGCCCCGGGCTCTGTAAACCAGGCATATGACACCATGATCCGGGCATTTCATCTTAGTGAAAAATACCAGGTACCGGCAATCATCCTCACAGATCAGTATTTTAATGATTCCCTATGGATGACAACCCGGGAAATGGCAGTTCCTGAAGAAATTGAACGGTTTGTAACAACTGATGGGGACATGTCTTCTCCTTCAGAGTATAAACGGTTTAAGATCACAGCATCCGGGATATCCCCCAGAGCACTGCCCTGTAAAGGCCGGGCACTGGTCCGTGTTACAGCCAACGAACATGGTGAAGCCGGCCATATGAGCGAAACAATTGCTGACCGGAACACCATGGTGGAAAAGCGGCAGGCCAAGGAAAAAGGTATGAGCGGTGAAATGGACGGGCCTGCAGGATATCATGAGGACAGTGATTGTCTTCTTGTTGGATGGGGATCTTCAGACGGCGCTGTCAGAGAAG
>JAABSL010000239.1 GCA_011390415.1 Desulfobacteraceae bacterium | reverse complement strand
CTGGCCCAGCTGGAGGAACGGATCTGCAACACGGCCACCGGCGCCATTACATCGGTGCAGGCCGTGTATGTACCGGCCGATGATTTTACCGACCCGTCGGCGGTACATACATTCGGCCATCTGTCCGCGTTTATTGTGCTGTCCCGAAAAAAAGCCAGCGAAGGCTTATATCCGGCCATTGATCCCCTCCAGTCCGGCTCGAAAATGCTGGTACCGCATGTGGTAGGACAGCGGCATTACAGTATCGGCCAGGAAATTCGCAAAACCCTGTCGGAATATGAGGATCTCAAGGATATTATTGCCATGCTCGGCATCGAGGAGCTTTCCCAGCAGGATCGCAAAACAGTGTATCGGGCCCGGCGGATCGAACGGTTTTTGTCCCAGCCGTTTTTTGTCACCGAGCAGTTTACCGGCGTGGAAGGCAAAGCCGTGGCCTTAGAAGACGCCCTTGACGGATGTGAGCGGATATTAAATGACGAATTCAGCGATGTTCCCGAAGGGGCATTATATATGATCGGCACAGTAGATGAGGTTTCGACTTCCGGAAATTGAATTTCAGTGCGTTATCGGTCGGAGATATAAAAAGAAATGAAACTCAAAGTATTGCTTCCCACGGAAGTGCTGATTGAACAAACGGTTGAAAAAGTGACCGCGGAAGCAGTCAACGGTTCTTTCTGCCTGCTGCCCCGGCATATTGATTTTGTCACGGCCCTGGCGCCGGGGCTGGTCTCCTATGCAACCGAAGAGGGGGAAGAGGTGTTTCTTGCAGTAGACGAAGGGGTGCTGGTCAAATGCGCGGATGACGTCACCATATCGACCCGCAATGCCGTGAAAGGCCTGTCCCTGGGCGAGCTTAAAGAAACACTCAAAGACCAGTTCGAAAAAACAGATGAACACGAGAAAGTCGTTCGTTCGGCCATGGCCCGTATTGAAGCCGGTTTCGTTCGAGGTTTTCTGGAGCTGCAGAGGCGGATATGACAAAAGATCCTCAGCAACAAAAAAAGTCGCAATTATCCGACATCATAGAAAAAAAAGAAATCCGCAAAATAAAGGCGCGGGAAGAAAAAGACCGGGGGGTATGGTTCGGCTTCGGGATGTTCGGCCTGGTGGGATGGTCGGTGGCAGTCCCGACCCTGCTCGGCATTGCCCTGGGGGTATGGATCGACTCAACCTATGCCTCCCGGTATTCGTGGACCTTGATGTTTTTGTTCGTCGGCGTCGTCCTGGGGTGTATGAATGCCTGGTACTGGGTCAAAAAGGAGAGCCGACGTGACTGATCTGCATCCGGATTACACCATGGTGATCATGATCATCGGAGCGATAATGGTTTTAACCATTGCCGTCAAAGCGTGGATACAAAAAACCGATATTCCCGCCCTGGTGGTTTTTCTCCTGCTTGGATTCTGCCTCCGGCTTGCAAATACAAGGTACGGCGAATTGTTTGAAGGCGGTGAAGCCATTCTCGATCTTTTTGCCAAAATCGGCCTGATTACCCTGCTGTTCAAGGTGGGACTGGAGAGTAATATTGCCGGACTGCTCAAACAGCTGCGAAGCGCAAGCGTGGTGTGGGCAGGAAATATTCTGATCAGCGGGCTGCTGGGGTATATAACCGCCTATTACATCCTGGGGATACAATTAATAACCAGTATTATTATTGCCACGGCTTTTACCGCCACCAGCGTCGGCGTTTCCGTGGCCGTATGGGAGTCCCGGCAGGCCCTTAAATCGGATAACGGGGAACTGCTGATCGATGTTGCCGCCTTGGATGATATTACCGCCATTGTGCTGATGGCGCTTCTTTTTGCACTGCTTCCGCATTTTAGAGCAGGATTCGATGCCAATTTATGGCCGGTGGTCATGGAATCTGCCGGCGGATTTCTGATAAAATTGTTTGGATTCGGCCTGTTTTGTGCCCTGTTTTCGGTGTTCATGGAAAAACGGATCACGTCCTATTTTAAAAAACTCGCGTCCGCTCCGGAATTAATTCTGGTGGTGGTGGGGATTAGCTTTATTATCGCGGCATTATCCGAATGGATCGGATTTTCTTTTGCCATCGGCGCCTTTTTTGCCGGGCTGGTCTTCAGCCGGGATGAGTCCGCGGTAAAAAATGAAGGGTCGTTTATGCCGCTGTATGAATTATTTTCTCCCTTTTTTTTTATCGGTATCGGCATGCAGGTCTCTCCGGAGATACTTGGCACCGGTTTTACGGTGTGCACGGTTTTGATAGTTGCCGCCGTTGTTTCAAAGATTATTGCCAATGGCCTGCCGCTCTGGATGGTGGGCAATTTTCAAAGTGCCGCATTGATCGGCATCAGCATGGTGCCCCGGGCGGAAATAACCATGGTGATCATGCAGCACGGACTTGATAAAGGGGCCTGGGCCGTGCCGCCGAAAATTTTTAATTCCATGGTGTTTGTCTGCATTGCCACCTGTGCTGCCGCGCCGGTAGTGGTCCAGAAAATGCTCACCCGATGGCCCCAGACGGAGAATAACAAATGAATATAAACCTTATCTATATGGTGTGGTGTTTTATCGCGGGGATGGGAATCGGCATGTTTTATTTTGCCGGCCTCTGGTGGTCGCTGAAGCGGTTGTCTTCTTTTCAGGAACCGGCGCTCTGGCTGTTTACCAGTTTTCTGGTTCGTTCCGGAGTCAGTCTGGCGGGATTTTATCTTGTTTCCCGGGGCGGATGGAAGGGCATGTTGTTTTGTCTGTTCGGATTTTTTCTGATGCGCATGTTCTGGGTGGCAAAATATAAACATAAAATTTTATCATATTAGGACTATAAGAGG
>JAABSL010000238.1 GCA_011390415.1 Desulfobacteraceae bacterium | reverse complement strand
CATCGGTTGGTGCGGATGTTTTTCGTGTTGAGCTCGGCTGCGATCAGCGGATAAGGGGCAGAGTACCAGCTTGAGTCAACTGCTTTTTTTAAGAACTGAATTTTATTGATTAAAATGACAGGCGTTTTGACTGAAACCTCTGATGGGTGACCCCTTGCGGTCGGTCCGCTGAGGATCGAACGGTCTGGACAGACCCTTCAGGGGGCGCAGGTCTTTGGGGCGTTGTTTATGCGGCGTTGTTCAGCAGCGGTCTTGGCACGGTAGATTTTTAAAAATCTACAAAACATTAATCACAAACAAACTGCAATTTTTTCCGGGACAATGCGCTGCCGTCATGTTTTTATTGAAACATGAAACCACAACGAAAAACCACACCGTCGGAAACTGCGTTGCTTTCGGCAATGACAGTAAGGCTTGTTAAACCGGAAGAATTGGAGCAATGGAATACATTCGTCGATGCCCATCACTACCTCTCGTCCAAGTTGGTTGGACCCACGCTGCGTTATGTTGCCGAAGCTCAGGGGCAATGGCTGGGCCTGCTGAGCTTTGGGCAGGCAGCGTATCATTTGGCTGACCGGGATCACTACATCGGTTGGACGGATGTGCAGCGTGGGCGTCGGTTAAGCATGATCGGCCAAAATTCCCGGTTTGTTTTGCTGTGTGAACAGGGAGCGTATCCAAATCTGGCGAGTCGAATCATGTCGCAATGCCTCCATCGGATTTCTGCCGACTGGCAGGATGCGTTCGGGCCGTCCTTTGTTGCTGTTGAGACTTTTGTGGATCCACAATTTTTTCAAGGGACCTGCTATAAGGCTTCCGGATGGGAGCGATTAGGGCAGACATCGGGCTATGGACGGGCCCGAAGAGACTTTTATCAACAGCATGATCGGCCCAAGGAAATCTGGTTCAAAGTACTCGACCGGCGAGGGATGAGAAGTTTGAAAAGCAAGCGGTTGCCGGCGCGGCTGAAGCCTTTCGAAACAGAATACAGAGTGTGCCCGTTTAAAGCCCCCTCGCTCGAATCGCTTTTTAATCTGTTCCAGAACGTTCCGGACCATCGCGGAAGAAAAGGACGCCGTTACAGACTCGCAACGCTGCTTTGCATTGTTACGCTGGCTGTTTTATGCGGACACACCAGCCATCGGGCCATCGCCTCATTTTCAAAGAAGCTGACACAGAAACAACGCAAAAGGCTAAGGTGCTCAAGAAATAAAGACGGAACGTACCGCGCACCCCAGGAAACCTGCATACGCAATGTGCTCGAAAGCCTGGATGCTGAATGCGTCGAAAATGTACTCATTCAATGGATGGCCGGGCTGGATGAACACGAACTCTCAGCCATTTGCATCGATGGCAAAACGCTGAAAGGAACGGCCTCACGCAATGAGGACGGGATCAAAGACGGCGCACTCCACCTCGTCAGTGCCGTCAGTCACGATTCCACCCGCCTGGTTGCGCAGGAGGCCGTCGACGACAAAAGCAATGAGATCCCGGCGGTTCAACGATTGATTGAACGTATACCCCACCTCGACGGGATCACGGTGACCGCGGATGCCATGCACTGCCTGAACGAAAATGCCCATTTGATTGGGCAAAAAAAAGGGGCCATTACAACTTCAGGCTGAAAGGGAATCAGCCCACCCTGCGGCACACGGCAGAAAGCTATCTCGCACCCCGACTCAAAGGCCCGCCTGAAGCAGAAGAAACAACGCGCTACGGTGATCGCGTGGAAATCCGGCGGATATGGACGCATCCCGTCGTCGCCGAAAGCATCGGACTCTACGCCGCAACACAGGTTTTTGTGGTTGAACGCGAAGTCATTCCAATCAGCAACGGCGTTGAAGAAAGCAAGGAGCTCAGCTATGCCGTTACAAGCACGCCTCGCTCAGCTGACTCTGAAGAAAATGCAAAGCAGGTGCTTAAAACTTATCGTGGACACTGGACGGTTGAAAATGGAAATCATTACCGGCGTGACGTCACCTACCAGGAAGATAAAAGTCAAATAAAGCACCCCAATGCCGCCCGAATTCTTGCAGCCTTTAAAATGACCGCAATTTTTCTCTGCTCGATCGAAGCACATAAACCGGAAAATGATCGCGAACGTACGCTTCCGGAATTCATACGAAGTTGTTCGATAAACGGTATTGATAAGGCCATCGGCTGGATCACACGCAAGTACAACCCGCTCGATCGCTGATACCGCGCTTCATCTCGCAAAGAATACACCATTACAACCGGAACATCCCGTTCCCGGTTAAATCATCGCGCCCGAATTGAATCATTTTCATCGCTCAAAAACGCAACGGCTGCGTGAGGCCGCGCAAATGGCCGGAAATTTATTGAGTCAGGCCAAAATCAGGCGGTTTTGCTGGTCATAAAGAATGCTTCATTATTTAACGCACACCCGTGAGACCCGGCAGGATTTTGGCGGCGAAAAATCGACATTCCACGCTGATTCTCGCATGGTAAAAAGCATGCCGAAATATGAAAAAATCGAAACCCTGCTGACGGAACTGCATCAGCACCGGCGGCTTTTTTCGGCCCTGTTTGAGCGGCGGATGACGGAGGTTTCGGAGGAGGCGGTTTTTGAGTTGATCGACGGCGACCCGGACAAGCTGGAGCGGCTGCGGGCCTACGGGCTGCTGGTGCGCACGCCGGGTCACATCAAGCTGGCGGATCAGCTGCATGATTTTTTCAGTGAATACATGGAGGTGGATGAGACGGTCCATGTCCTTTTTATTCAGGAAAATCTTGATGAAATTCGGAAGCTGACCGGATATTGGCTCAAGGATCG
>JAABSL010000237.1 GCA_011390415.1 Desulfobacteraceae bacterium | reverse complement strand
TTGCTGAAAATCCAAAACGCCACCATCAAATACCGAAATCAGGAACTGTTCACCGGCCTGAATTTTGAAATCCGGCAAAACGAGCACTGGGCCATTGTGGGACCGGGCGGTTCCGGCAAAAGTGCGCTTTTAAAAGCCCTGGCCGGGCACTATGTGGTGTCCTGCGGGAAAATCGACCACACGTGGTATGAGCAGTACAAAATCGACCACATTATTTCCGATCCCCTGTTTTCCCGCCGCCACCTGATCGCCTATGTGGATGTGCGCCATGATTTTAAAACCCTTTCCAATACCGGCGATTTCTTTTACCAGCAGCGGTTCAATGCCGGGTACAGCGACAATGCCCCGACCGTGGAAGATTTTTTAAGCAAAAAAGCGGCCCTGCAGCTGCCTTTGGATGCGTCGGAACGAAAATGGTCCCTTTCCCGGGTGGTTGAGACATTTGACCTGGCATTGCTCCGGCAAAAGCATCTGATCAAATTGTCCAACGGCGAGACCAAGCGCTTGCGCATGGCTGCGGCCCTGCTGCAAAACCCGAAAATCCTGCTGCTGGACAATCCCCTGGCCGGTCTGGACGCAACGACCCGGCAGCGGTTTGAAGCCGTTTTTGCAGCCATTGCCGCCTCCGGCATCACCCTTGTCATGACCGCCAGCCCGTTTGAGATCCCGGAAACCATCACTCACGTGGCGGCACTGGATAAGAGCCGGAAGCTGACCGCCGTCAACCGGCAGCAGTTTCAGCCGGACGCTGTCGGGGTTTTTTCCGGTGAAACGCCGGATGCAAAGAAACTGCAGAAGCTGATGCGCCGCACAGACCCGTCGTCCTGTGAGGTGCTGGTGGCCATGAAAAATGTCCGGGTGGCATACGGGGATACGGTTATTTTTGAAAATGTCAACTGGGAAATACGGCCGAAAGACCGCTGGGCCCTGTCCGGGCCTAACGGCTCCGGCAAATCAACCCTGCTGTCACTGATCAACGGCGATCACCCCCAGGCCTATGCCAACCATATCGTGCTCTTTGACCGGAGACGCGGCACCGGTGAGACCATCTGGGATATAAAGAAGAAAATCGGGTTTATGTCGCCGGAGCTGTTTCAGTATTTTCCGTACCACTTTACCGGCGTGCAGGTGGTGGAATCCGGATTTTATGATACCATCGGACTTTTGGGACAAGGACGTGCGGAAAATCGTGAAATTGCCGAACAGTGGATGGACGTCATGGGCTTGTCGGAGGTCAAAGACACCTGCCTGGCGGAAATGTCGGCCACCCGCCAGCGGTTGTGCCTGCTGGCCCGGGCCATGGTGAAAAATCCGCAATTGCTGCTCCTGGACGAACCCTGTCTGGGATTTGACCGGAATCAGCAGCAGGCGTTTAAAAACCTGATTGATGCAATGGCCCAAATCAGTGATCTGGGCATTGTCTATGTGACCCATCACCATGAAACCCTGCCGGATTGCATTACAAAAACACTCAAGCTGGGAGAATGCTGACGTTGCGGGATTTTTATTAAAAAAAATGGATTTTAAAGCATGAATGCACATAACATATATCGCATTGTATTCTTAAGTATCTTTCTTGCGGGATGGGGGTTGACGGGAAATGCCGCTGAGCTGACCATCCGCCTGAATAATCCGCCGGCGTCGGGAACTGCCGCGTTTGTATTGTTTGATTCGGCAAACGCATTCGGGGATTTGCGTGATCCGGCGATGATGGTCCATTTCCCGCTGGACGGCCGCGATATCTATCATATTGGAAATATCCCTTCCGGTGAATACGCCCTGCTGGTTTACTTTGATGAAAACAACAACGGTCAGATCGACAGAAATTTTATCGGTATTCCCGTTGAACCGTTAGGGTTTTCAAACAATTACCAGCCAAAGGGTCCGCCGAGCTACAGCCGCGCCGCATTTGTGCTGTCGGAAAATGAGGCGCGGTTTTTTGATGTAACCCTTTCCCGTCCCCTGGGTGAGTTCGGGCGTCTGGGGGTCGGCGTGGGCGTTATTGCCCGGAGCAGTCCCTACCGGGGTTACAGCGGCGGTGTGGCCCGGTTGATCCCGGCACTTACCTACACGGGCAGCCGTTTCCAGATTTTCGGACCCTATGCGCAGATCGGTCTTGCAGGCAGCGGCAAACTAAGGCTGGCTGCAACCGGCACTTATCGGATCGGTGTTTACGAAGAAGACGAGAGCGATTTTCTCGCCGGCATGGGTGACAGAGAGAGCACGTTTATGGCGGGTCTGGCAATCCAGGCGGAACTTCCGGGGGGTATGAACCTTTCAGCCGGCTACGAGCATGATGTGCTGGACCGGATCGGCGGCGGAACCGCCCGCCTGGCGCTGGATAAGTCATTTGTGTTCGGGGTGTTCCGGTTTTCGCCCGGAATCGGTTTGAACTGGCTCGGTTCAGATCTTTCCAACCATGATTTCGGGGTGCCTGCCGGCAAAACAACCCCAGACCGTATGGCCTATGACCCGGGCGATACGGTCAGTGTCGAGGGCGGGATGGGCGTGTTTGTCGAGATCGCTTCCGACTGGCTGGTTATTATGAATGTCAGCGCGGAATTTCTGGACAACAACGTTACGGACAGCCCGATTATCAGTAAAGATTACGTCATCAAGGGGTTTGGGGCCGTCAATTACGTATTCTAAAATTATCCTGATGCCTGCGCAAATAGAAATGTGCGGGCGATTAAAGGCATTACTTTTGTTGGGTTTTTGGGGGTGTCAGGGAGTGCTTCGCGTTCCCTGACCGATGGCTGCCGGAGATATCGACGAAAATGAAATATGAGGGCTTG
>JAABSL010000236.1 GCA_011390415.1 Desulfobacteraceae bacterium | reverse complement strand
GATTTCCGATATTTCTTCTTCGTCCGGCGCGTTTTGGAATTGAACCGTTTCCGCGTTGAGGAGCGAGGGGCTAATTCCTGTTAAACCGATTACAGCGACACTGATAAAAACAATGATAAATGATTTAAACAAACAACTGAATTCACCGAAGGATGCCATTCTTTTTTTCTCCCGGACGTGAATATTTAGTAAAACTACCTTATAATATTAAAAATAAATGCACCAAAGACGATAAAAAGTCAAGTGATTAATAATTTCCGACCCCGGTGAATTCCAGTGTGCCGCGTAAAAAAAAGTCCCCTTGAAATAACTTTTGCGCCGAATTATAGTGTTACCGGATTAACAAAAAAGTCTTTTTTCACCACCGGATAAAAAATGAACATCAAACCGAAACATTCCAATCTCGGGGAAAAGGTGTCAGAGCTGATCCGAAACGGCATCACCCTCACGGATGATGTCAAGCACTACATTGATTCCACATTTCTAACCCCTTCTGCTGAAGCGTTAAGCCGGATTCTGGCCGACCCGTCAGACTGTGAAGCAGAAACGCTTTGTGAATTGATTTTCTATCCGGACCTTCAAATGCAGCTGAAGCTGGAACCCGCCTTAACCAAAAATGCATATAATGAAGCAGATGTTGAATCGGCTGTCAGCTATCTTATGCAACAAAAACAAGAGATTGCGGTCTATTTTTCCGATGCGCGCGGCAGTCTTTTGCTTCCCCTGACCGATTCCGTGATACGGCAGTTGCTGGCCCGACTGAAAATCACCCAGAAACCGGACCCGCGGTTGCTGGCAGCCTTGTCCCGGGTGATCCCCGATGAATCCGAAATTCTCCGGATTCGGGTGCTGCTGCGAAACTGCCGCTGCCAATTTTCCGATTCCGAATGTACTTTTTTATGCACATGCATTGAAAAGATGTATGCCACATCCGATTTTTTTGCGGATGCCTTCTCATTTCTGCTTGATTTTTTTGAGTATACCGAACCCGGACAGGATATTTACGACGGCCTGATGCAGGAGAAAAAAGCACTGCTGAAAAGCATTGCACAGGCGGAAAAGAATGAAAAAGCGCTGGAAAAGAACAATGTCGAGGTGCTGATGCTCCAGGGCGTTCATATTTTAAGCATTGACATCGCCCACGCCCGGAAAAAAATCGTTTTGATTGACCACATCTGCATATCCATATTCGGCAAAACCGAATTGTTCGGATAGTGTCACGTCAAGAATGAAATGACGTAAGATTGCGCAGTGTTTTTTTCGTCTGCAAGGCACGACTTGAGGAGCATAGCGAGCTACGTGAGTCAAGTCGTAACAAAGCAGACGGGAAAAAGAACAAGCAAGATACGTCATTTCAGAGTTGACGCGACATTATCGGCTCCAGGCTTTTTTGGCTTCGGCTTCCGCCGCTGCCTTCACCTTATCATTCTCCGCTAATTCAACGGCTTTTTTAAAGGTTTCATAGGCTTTATTGTATTCATGCACCATCTTATAGGCTTTCCCAAGATCCATATGAATCCGGGCTTCTTTCGGGGCTTTTTCAACCGCTTTTTCCAAAGATTTCACTGCGTCCTCATACTTTCCCATTGCCATGTACACCTGGCCTATGCCGTGGTGGGCCATGGGAAAATTCGGCGCCATGTCAATGGCCTCATTATAATAATAAACCGACTGATCATAGTCTCCGGTCTTGAAATACGCAAACCCGAGATTGGTCAGCGGATAATGGGGCGTTCCGTACAACAGATCATCTTTGACGGCTTTAAAACACGCGATGGCAGCGTCCCAGTTTTCCTGCTCCAGATAGGCGGAACCCAGATTGTTTCTGGCTGGAGAATAATCCGGTTTTAATTTCAAGGCTTTGTGAAAATGAGCAACTGCCAGATCCAGGTTTCCCTTGGCCATATAGGCCACGCCCAGGTCATTTTGAAGATACGGATCATCGGGATAAATACTTTGGGCCTTTAAGAATTCTCTCAACGCCCGGGTATGTTCTCCCTGTCCCAGATACGCTTCTCCCAGGTCCCTGATCGCCTCGGCCCGCTGCTTTTCCAGATTTTTTTGATTGGAAGCGCATGCCGTCAGCCCCAACGACAAGCCCAAACCCAGCATTAAAATCAATACGCGGACTCCCGGATATTTTTTCATATATTTCTCCCTTATTGCAGCTTTATTAAAGTCATCCGTTACTTCTCGATCTTCATTACCTTTACACCGGACTGATTTAAAAACGACACCAGGTGGTCATGAAGCGCGGCATGGGTCATCAGCATTTTTATTTTTCCCTGGCCGGCGGCCCGGGTGATCAACCGCCCCGGAACCTGAATGGATGCATTATACGCCCGGGGCCGGTCAGCGCCCCAGAATACCGGGTCCTGACTTTGAACAACGGACATCGTCCCCAGCAATGTCTCTGCAATGGATTGATAATTCTGATCACGCCGGATCTGCAATACCTGGAAACCCGTCGTTTCAATGGATTCAACGGCGTCTCCCTGAAGATCGCCGAAATCCACCAGCACGTCATTTCCCGGTGAAACGGTCAGCAAATTGGATAAGGCGCTGACCTGAAATCCCGCATAGGGGAAAGAAATTTCCACATTTTCCTGATATCGCATGCCGAACGCGGCGACAAAATCTCTGACAAATGCTTTGGGATGGGACCTGTCCGGGGTGTTCACATATCCGGGCAGCGGCTTTTTGGCATTGCCCGCGGAAACCGGCCCGAAAACCGTTTCCGAATTGATCCACTCGGAAACAACCAGCTGTTTGGTCAGAAAATAATGATACAGTTCAT
>JAABSL010000235.1 GCA_011390415.1 Desulfobacteraceae bacterium | reverse complement strand
TTAAATTGCCGTTATACCGTTCCAGTTTGGTTTCCAGTTTTTCCGAAAGCGTCAGGGCATCTGCGGTAGCCCCGGCAAAACCGACCACAATGCGGTCATTGTATATCCGCCGGACTTTTCTGGCATGGTGCTTTACCACTGAATTGTTTAATGTCACCTGACCGTCGCCGGCAATTGCCATTTTGCCTTTATGCGAAACAGCAAGAATTGTTGTGCCGTGTAATTTCTCCATTATTTTTCTTTCTTATCTTTTTCTCTCATAGAAAACATTTTTGGCTAAGTACATATGCTTATAAATACGATCACGTATTTTATTTTTTTTGTAAGATAATGGGAGGGGGTAAACCCCTCCCCTACATTGGCTTTGCATTCACTTGTTAACATGACATGCTCCGTAGGGGAGGGCTTTATGCCCTCCCTAAAATATAACCATGTTTATGAAATAACGACACCATCATTATTTATTTCCTTGGATGGGCCGAATCGTATGCTGCCATCAACCGATCAATACTGACATGCGTATATTTCTGGGTGGTGGACAGCTGTTTATGGCCCAGCAGCTCCTGAACCACCCGCAAATCCAGTCCCGCATCCAGCATATGGGTGGCATACGAATGTCTTAAATCATGCGGTGCCACCGGCACTGCCAGCCCGGCTTCACGGGAAGATTTATCCAGCATCCGGGCCACCGATCTTGCCGTGAGCCGGCCCCGATTTTTATTTAAAAATAACGCCTTGTTCTGTTCTTCGGAAACCGCCTTTTGCAGATGAAGGCTTTTCCGGTAATCCCTGATAAAATCGAGTGACTTTTGACCAATCGGCACAATCCGCTCCACATTGCCCTTGCCGGTCACCCGAATGGTCTTGCCGGAAAAATCAATGTCCGCCACATTCAGTCCCACCAGCTCGGAAACCCGGATGCCGGTGGAATACATGGTCTCTAAAAGGGCCCGGTTCCGTTTGCCGATCATGGTGTCGGTTTTGATGGAATCCAGCAGCCGGAACATATCATCCACTGTCAGGTACTTAGGAATCGGCTTGTCCTGCTTCGGGGTCAGAACGGATGTTGCCGGATTTTCGGTAATCACCCCGTGCCGTTCCAGAAATTTTAAAAAAGACCGGATGGATGACAACTTCCGGGCCACTGACGATTTTTTTATGTTCTGCTTGTGCAAAAACCCGAGATAACTTCGGATCATCAAGCCGCTGACCGACGCCACATCGGAAATATCAATGGCCTTTTCGCCATCATCTTCATAAGTAACCGTCAATGCCCGGTTTGATAAAAAATATGCAATAAAATCCTCCAGGTCATTTGTATAGGCCCGGCAGGTATTTTCAGAATACCCTTTCTCCGTGGACAGAAAGTCCACAAACGTATCCAGTAATTGATTTAATGAAGCATAATTCATTCAAATACAATTCAACGGTCAATCCATGATAATTAATGATTCCAGTTCCTGCCAGGTTTCCACTTCGCGAAACGGATGCGGCTGACGGTTCCAGGGCTGTTTAAAGACAATAGGGTGAATACCGGCTTCACTTAATGTAAAACAGGTTTCCAGCCGATCCTCAACAAAATAATCAATGCCCTTGCCTAAAAGCACTTCCCGTTTATTATCAAATGATCCGGTAGCAACAATTTCAAAAGAGTCCGGCGCCAGGGCCAGTGTCTCTGACATCCAGGCCCGGGCCTGTTGTGCATCCGGCCGGGCGGTCACAAAAAGCGTGGGCCGGTGTTTCCGGTTCAGCTTCTGAAGCACGGTTGATGCGCCATCCAGCGGATTTAGGGTTCCGGAATGATTTCCATCCAGGATGCGGTCAATAATTTGAACAAAAATCAGTTCATCAAGACCGGCAATTCCCTGCAGGCTGTATTCTTTGATATCTTCATATCGGATATGAGAAATTCCGTATTCATATCTGGCGATATCAATAAACAGCGCCATGGTGTCTGCGATAACGCCATCAATATCAAACGCCAGCTTCGACGGATGGATCATTAATCTATCCGGCCTTTCGGGTCTGCTTCTTCAACCGGCTGATTTTACGTCTTAGAACCGCAGCCATTTTTTTATCATTTTGCGCTTTAACGTCAACGCGCTGTTTTTTCAATTCCACTATTTTTGCCTTAATTTGCCGGATGGTGGCACTCGAGCGCTTTTTTGAGCCTGTATCTTCGATCCCTTTGGCTTCTTTAATTTCTTTGATCAGCTCGGATTTATTCATCCCGTGCGCGCCGGTAATACCCGGTATTTCTTTGGCAACATCCCGGAGTTCAGTAGCGGTCATTTTTTCAAGCGGTTTTTCTTTGATCTGTTTTTTGTCCTTAGCCATTATGCTCTTTTAACTCCTTTTTATTTTTGGTTTCTTAAAAATACAAAACGAGGGCCAGCCGCCCCCGCCATATGATATAACTACTTGAATTATAATTTTTTAAAACAATTTTTTATCAAATTGTCAATGAATATTTGTATAACGAATTCTGTTCCTTCTATCCACCCGGTTCTTTATTTTTTTTCACAATTTTTCCCATCACACCGATCACCTGCTTCAGGTCCTCCCAAACAAATCGCTTGGCTTCCGCATTTTCAAGAAGATATTCCGGTGAATATGTGGGCATCACCCGCATTCCCCCGTAATCATGAAAACGCCCGCGCAGCCGGGATAGCGGTACCGACGTTTCCAAAAGCGCCATCGCCGCCGTCTGCCCAAATGCACAAATTACATCCGGCTTGACCAGCCTGAGTTCTTTATCCAGATATGATTTACAGACATTTACATCTGCCATTTTGGGTTTTTGACCGGCCG
>JAABSL010000234.1 GCA_011390415.1 Desulfobacteraceae bacterium | reverse complement strand
GACCATCATCATCAATTTCGGGATTATGGGCTGGTTCGGCATCAGCCTGGATATGGTCACCTCGGTGATTGCGTCCATCACCATCGGCATCGGCGTGGATGACACCATTCATTTTCTCAATTCCTACCGGCAGAATAAACATAACGATATCAGTACATCAGAGGCAATTGAAAAAACCCTGTTTGTTGCCGGCAAAGCCATTGTGTTTACATCTTTGGCCCTTACCGGCGGATTCCTGGTGCTGGTGACCTCGAGTTTTCAGCCGATCATTTTATTCGGCCTCCTGATCGCCCTGACCATGGTCAACACCACCATCGGGTCGATCCTGCTGGTGCCGGCGGCCATCCGCCTGACCGGCATTGAACTGGATGGGAACCCGGGGGAAAATAAAATCAGTATGTTTTAATCCGTTTTTCGGACATTCACGCCGAATTGGTTTGGAATAATCTCTGCCAGGGGTCGGCCGAACAAAAAATCAGCCATTTCGGACGGCAGGCCGCCTTTTTCAGCCGCAAGATGCCGCAAGTGAAAATCATAGTTGATGATTTCCGCAAGTTCCGATGCGGCCGCCGGGTCATCTGAGGCCCGATTTTGAACCAGATCCTGAATCCGTTCCAGACTGCACCGGTCTTCATGGGTTTGAACCAATTCCGCCAGCCAGGTGATTTTTTGGACCATCAGCGCCCGGTTGAGTCGGGTCTGGGCATATATCGCTTTAATTTTACTCGTATTCCAGCACTCCAGGGTTCGGCATTCCACCGGCCGGTGATCATAAATCCGGCACGACATATCCGCCTCGTTAAAATGCATGCAGGCCGCCGCTCCGGGCACGCTTTTGATTTTAACGATTTCTTCGGTCAGCCCGATCATCCCGCCGTTAATATTATCAAATGCCCGCTCGCCTTTCCGGATGGTAAACAATGACGTTACAGGAATCCCGCCCCGGTCAATAATCGGCTGATCCTCAATATGCAGTGCCGGTCCGCCTTTTTTGCAGCAGGTGCCGCAGCGCTGGCATTTTGACAATGGAGATTCTTCAGTTCTATGCATGTCAGCTCACAAAAAAATTGGTGTTAGTTTAAATATGTTCATAATTCTTAAATAAAATTCACCGGTATCTGCAAAATTTTTTCATCAAGCAATTCAATCCGTTTTCCCCTGTTTATCAGAATGCCGTAATTTGCATTGGTATCGCAAAGGAAATTATTCAGTCCCCGGCACATGGATCTGTTAACTGAAGAACTAAGCTTTATTTCAATGGGAATCAGTCCCATACTGCCGTCAATGATAAGGTCGATTTCTGATTTATCGACTGTCCGGTAATACGAGAACTCCAGCTGAGTCGCCATTGTTGATTGTATTCCCCGTATGATTTCTTCGATCACAAAACTTTCAAAGGAAATTCCCGCCACCGGATGAACAAGAAGAGAATCCAGGTCATTGATTTTCAGAAAATAATGCCATAAACCGGAATCCCGGAAAAATCCCTTTTTTGCCTTTTGTACTTTTTTAAGTGAATTCTTCGTATACGGCCCAAGATTTCGCCATAAAAATGTCTGATGGATAATATCAAGATAATCCTTGATAGTGGTGACACTGACCTCAAGGGCCCTGGCCATCTCGCTCATATTGAGCTGGTTTCCGGAAAACTGAGCCAGCAAGGTCAAAAAACGCCTGAAATTGTGGATATTAAGACGCGGAAACAGCATCCTTATATCCCTTAACACATAGTTGGCAAGATAGTTTTCCATCCACTGGATACGAAAACCGGGAATTTGCCCGCTTTCAATCAATGGCTCCGGAAATCCGCCGGAGAACCAGACATGCATGGTCTGAGCCAGGGTCAATGATGATTCAACCGAAAGAAAATCCCGAACATCGGTTTTTTCGTCCGTCAGCAGTTTATATAAAGGCGGCAGTCCGGATTCAACATATTCACTTTGTTTAAACGGCCCCATTTCCAACACGGCAATTCGGCCGGCAAGCGATTCTGTAATCCCTTTAACAATATCAGGAGAGCTTGATCCCGTTAAAACAAACCGTCCTTTTGTGCCCCGGTCGCTGTCAATCACGCCTCTTAGTACCTTAAAAATTTCCGGATATTGCTGAACTTCATCTAGGATCAGACGGCTGTGATGAATCGCAAAAAAGGCGACCGGGTCACTGGAAATCAATTGATAATCATCCGGACTTTCAAGGTCATAATATTTCCAGTCCGGCCGGAGTTGTTTTGTCAGTGTGGATTTTCCGCATTGCCGGGGACCGACGATTGCCACCACAGGAAACATGGTCAGCAGTGTGTTGATTTTTCTTTCTAAATGGCGTTTTTTAATTCGATTTATACCCATGATATTTACACCCTAAGCCTAAAATTCATGGGTGTCAAGCACCGTATTTCTGGACGGAGATAAAAAAAATCGGATGGTTCAATAATTAAATCCGGTTATCCATTTCACTTGTATACGTATCATCATACGAAGGTTATCAAAGCCGCACCGGTCCAAAAAATAATTTGCCGCGTCTGTATATGAAAAAACAAATGACAAGCAGTCGCCGGTGAGGCCCATTGCGATGCGGCCCTGAACCGAAAGTCGCCGTGGAGTATGTGGGCAAACTGTTTGAGCGGATAAATGCTGCTGAACCTTTCCGGTCCGATAAATTTGGGTAATATATCAACCCTCCGGCATTTCAATCATAGAGCGAGTTTTTGCCCGCACCACGGAGACTGATGGTTCAGGGATCACCGAAGCGCAGGGTGGGTTCTTTTGCTACTTTTCTTGCCCATCAAGAAAAGTAAAAGAAAATTGATTTT
>JAABSL010000233.1 GCA_011390415.1 Desulfobacteraceae bacterium | reverse complement strand
ATATTGTCTGCCGCCAGCTCGTCATAGCCGTGCTCCGATACCAGAACCCTGCCTTGTCGCACCAACCGTCGTATTAATTCGAATGTTTGGCTCATGATTTAATATTACGTAAAAATACTTGATTTCGCAATGGTTTTTATAAAACCCCCGTGATGCAAATTCTGCTGAATGCCGGCAGCATCATGGTGAATCAAGCATTTTAATCTTATTTATTGTCAATTTTTATAAATCGAAGAAATTTTTGATTAAATTTAAAAAAATCGCGATTTTTTTAAAGTGTTGGTTAGAGTTTCGAATTACATTCACCGAAATATTGAAAATCGAATGCAAGAAGTCATTTGATAAGCAGCCGACCCGGGCTTTGAAATATTTGAAACAGCGCTTTCCTGATGTGGTTGCGGTGCAGGTTTGCCTTGCCGACGGCCCGGATGTGATGACAAAGGAGGATATCAGGATGTGCCCGTCCCACTTTTATTTGGAAACGTTTATATGAAAACCCGGGACGTGATTATCATTTTGGAATTCCTGAATTCCGGACCAACACGGATTTAACCGCAGATGAACGCATACAAACGCCGACAAAATCAAAAATCCGTGTTAATCAGGAGTTTCAGGGATAATCTCGTTTTTTCGCGTAAATTTCAATAAAAACAAGTTGTTACTTCAATTCAAACCGTAAGACCCTCCAGAATTCCATTCGATTTTTTGCATAAACCTCTGAAAAACAGTACATATTGTGATTTTTTTCTTGACATGTAAGACCCTACTATATATGGTATCCGCATGGCACACTTCCACATTAAAAAGAAAAAGGGAAGACCCTATCTTTATGTCCGTGAGATCGCCAGGGTGGACGGAAAGCCCAAGGTCGTGTCCCAAATCTATATCGGTTCCCCGGACAAAGTCCTGACGTTAGTCACCGGCGGCACGCAGGACGTTCTCACCCTTAAAGTCGAAGAATTCGGAGCGCTTTGGCTGGCTCAACAGATTGGTCGGGATATTGATCTGTGCGGCATTGTGGACAACATTATCCCCCGGGGGGACAGGGAAAAGGGGCCGACAGTCGGCGAATACTTTCTCTATTGCGTCTGGAACCGGATGGTGGAAGCCGTCAGTAAAAACAAGATCAGTGAATGGTATCAGCGTACGGCGATCCAGCACATCCGGCCCGTTGACCTTAATGAACTGACCGGCAAACGGTTCTGGGAAAAATGGGACCGGGTCAGTGAAGCCGATTTGCGGCAGATGGCCCGGGCTTTCTTTGAGCGGGTCTGGCAGGCGGAATCACCGGCAGCAGACTGCCTCTTGTTTGATACGAGCAATTATTACACCTTCATGGCCAGCCATACCCCGTCGGAGCTGGCGCAGCGGGGCAAAAACAAGGAAGGCCGGCATAATCTGCGGCAAATCGGCCTCGGGCTTATGGTCGCACGGGGCTCCCGGCTTCCCCTGTTTTACAGCGTGTATCCGGGCAATCTTCATGACAGCAAGCATTTTGAAGCGGTTATGGACGAGATGTTCGGCATTGTCTGCGGTTTCAATCAAACCAAGGAAAGACTCACGGTGGTCATTGACAAGGGGATGAATGCGGACGGCAACTTTGCCTGGATCGACGAGCATTCGCGAATTCATTTCATCACCACCTATTCGACCTACTTTGCCAAGGACCTTGCCGCAACACCACTGGATCGTTTTGAGCCGGCGGATACCAGGAGCAACCGACGCCTGGAGAACCTGCCCGGAGATCGCCTGCTCGTCTACCGAACCAGGGGAGAATACTGGGGAAAACAACGAACGGTGGTCATCACCTATACTCCTGCGACAGCCCGCAAGCAACAGTATACGTTTGAAAGCAAGCAGGAGACGATAAGGCAGGAATTGATTCTGATGCGGGCAAAGGTAAAGGATCAGGCGCCTCATTGGCGAAAGCCGGATATCATCCGGGAACGCTACGTGCGCCTCTGTGAGCGGCTGCATATGTCGTCGCAGCTATATGAACTCGAATTCGATCAATCCGGCGGCAGCCTTTCGATGAGTTTCCGGAAAGACGGAAATTTTGTCAGATCCAAGCAAGCCATGTTCGGGAAAAACATCATCATCACCGATAATACCGACTGGACGACTGGGGATATCGTTGAAGCAAGCCTTGATCGCTGGCAGGTGGAGGACCGCTTCCGGTCAAGCAAGGATGACGATGTGATCGGCATGAGACCTTTTCGGCACTGGACGGACAGCAAGATCCGGTGCCATCTGTTTACATGTGTCGTTGCCATGACCTGCTTGCGGCGGATAGAGCTTAAGCTGGCTGCGTCAGGGATCAAGCGTACAGCCGAAGATGTAATGGATGACATGCGGCATCTGCACTATGTGCTTGCCCTGAGAAAGGGATCCCGAAAGCCCGATCGCCGCCTTGAGACGCCCAGTAAGACCCAGGTCGAAGTCCTATCGGCGTTTGGGCATTATGTCGATGAAAGTGGGGTCTTACACTCATCTAAGTCCTGAGCCCCCATTCTGCGGGACTTTGGGATCGTTTTTGAATTTTATCCCTGAAACTCCTGACAAACGGATTCAACAGGTTGTTGAACGCTTGATCACTGAACCGGATGACGCTGATGGTAAGATGCATGGTCTTTATCGAGGCCGATTTAAGAAATATGTGGGCAGGCGGGATTACCGGATCATTTATTACTGGTGTAAATTATGCCGGAAGGAGAATCGCCGATTGGAAAAGGAATGTGATGACTGTCATATTATCCCTGACAATAGTGTGATTTTTTTTGATCTCTATCATAAAAATGAAATGAAAAAGTTTAAGAAAAATTCATGATTAAATCTTTTATACTTCCTGCCTGTTCCTTTTCGTCCTTTTGATCTTTACCCCTAATGCCTTAGCAGACGTTAGCTTTGATAATCTTTACGGTTCTGATCTGGGTATGGGAATCGGTGCCCGCGCCATCGGCTTAGGCGGCGCATTTGTTTCCATCGCAGACGATGCGTCTTCTGTCTACTGGAACCCGGCCGGCATGGCAGGCATCAAACCAGGCATCAAACCGGATATTAACGGTATTCAATTATTTTTATCTGATGAAGCACCGGCAGATTTCAGCATCGCATCCGTCATCTATTCGCCGTCAGTGTCATTTTTACAAGACATTGATTTGACCCTTGGCGTCAGTTATATCCGGCGATTAAGATTTCGCGGAGACAGCGGTGCCGGCAACTGGAGCGGGTATCCGTCACATCTGCTGGATCTGTCCATGGTGGATGTGGGCGAAGATTTTTCAGGCAGAATCAACTCTAAAACCTGTGACACCCGAATATCTCTGGCCTTTTCACCGCTCAGGAATAAAAAACTGTTATTTGGATTTAATTATATATTTCTGAAATGAAATACGGATGTTTGCGGAACCGGCGGTTCCGAATCCGAGAATTTTGACCTGGACATCAACTATCAGACCTTGGATATCGGTATTTTATATCGGTTTTCCTCGAATTATCGAATGGGCCTGATGGTTAAAAACATTGTTGATATCTACGAGTCTTCCACTTCTCCTGACAATACACCTGAAAACGCCGATTTCTCGCTGCCTGTTTACACCATCCTGGGGCTTTCCGCAAAATACCGGGGATTGCTGTTGTCTTTGGACAATGAACTGATTTATGGACATTACGGCGGAACAAACGCCAAAAAAGCAACTTTCTGGTTTATCCGCGCAGGGGTTGAAAAAAAACTGAACGAGATGTTTGTCCTCAGATGCGGTCTTACGATTCCGGTGATGGCGCGGACCGATACCCTGGGCAACATCCGCAATGACCTGCCATGGCCGAAAATGGGCGGTGCTGTGGGAATTGGCGCAACGTTTGACCGTTTGACGTTTGATTTTTCAGTGTATGGTGATCCGGCGGAAAGTTACGTGGATCAGGAGATCCGGATTAAAAGCGTATTTTCACTTACAGTCAATCTTTAGCGGTTGAACACAAAATCAGGATCCTTTTTTAACACAATTCCGTGTCGACATCTTTGCCGCATACAGCGCATTGTCAGCCGCTTTAATGATTGTCTGTGCCGGTGCATCTTTCATCGGTACCATGGACGCAACCCCTACGCTGATTGTGACATAACCGGCTGTTTGGGATTGTGCGTGCGGAATTGCCAGCGCCTCGACACTTTTTCGCATTAATTCGGCAATCGACAAAGCCCCTTTCAGATCCGTCACCGGCAGCACGCATCCGAATTCTTCACCGCCATACCGTGCCACGATATCCGTATCACGGTTGATGCAGCTTTTCAGGATGGCCGCCACCTGCTTCAGGCATTCATCACCTTCCAGGTGACCGTAGAAATCATTGTAAGTTTTAAAATGATCGATATCAATCATGATCAGAGAAATGGCTTTGCCTGCCCGCATACAAAAATGCCAGTTCCGGTCCAGAAATTCATCAAAATTCCGGCGATTGGGCACTCCGGTTAATCCGTCAATGGAAGACAAATTTTCCAGAATTTCCCGCTGCTGTTTTAATTCCACATGGGTCTGAACACGGGCTTTTACCACCGGAATACTGAATGGCTTGGTCACATAATCCACCGCACCCAGTTCAAACCCCTTTATTTCATCTTCTTCATCATCTTTTGACGTAATAAAAATAATGGGGATTTTTGCAGTCAAATCATCGGATTTCAAGATCCGGCAGACCTCATACCCGTCCATGTCCGGCATCATGATATCCAAAAGAATCAGATCCGGTAATGCTTTTGGTTCCATAAGTGCGATCGCGTCCGGGCCGCTGGTGGCAAAAATAATCTCATAATTGGATTTCAGCACTTCTCTGAGCATTTTAATATTTGCCGGGACATCGTCGACGATCAATATCCTGGGGCGCTTTTTATTCTGCATGATGCTTTATTCTCCACTATCAGGCTGTTGAAAAACTATTGCGCTTGATAATACGGCGTTAAAATTCGACTCAAAATGCTCATTTATAGGCATAAATTCCGCTATTTCGTCGAATTTTGCCTTGTCTTCTCGGCGCTCATAACGTTTTTAAACAACCTGCTAAACCGTTATATTTAATGAAGCCGCAATGTCATTTAACGATTCCGCCGCACTTTTAAAATCAAGATTGTTTATTTGCTTCTTTAATTGATCCCATTTGTCGCTAATATTTAATTCAGCCGTATCGAGATTGACAGAAGCGATATAATCTTCTGCATCCATATCATTTGATTTAAGCATAACAAATAATGTCTGAATGATATTTTCAAGTTCAACACGACTCACTGAACCCGTCTGATTATTGTTTCCCCGCGCATTTATTTCCCGAGCGTCAAATGTATTTGTCAGGCTGGATAAACTCTTCATCACCTGATCATAGGCGATTAGAAATTTCTCAATAAAACCGCAAAATTCAGTTTGATGGTCATTTTTTACTGCAGATTCAAAATCTCTGGTCACCGCCAGAAGATCTGTTGCAGACAGGTTGCCCGCAACTCCCTTGATCTGGTGAAGATAAGCCTCTAATTCATCAAACTGTTTATCGGCAATAGCTGACCGGAGTTTATCCGGCGCATCGGAATAATTATCATAAAATTCTTTCAAGAGATTGACAAACAGGCGCTTGTTTCCGCCTACCCGTCGCAAGCCCTCTTCTATATTAAATCCGGGCAGTTCATCCCGAAGTGGTATCTCAGGTTCAATTTTTGCTTTGCTGTCATCACCGGATATGACTGCAGCATTTTCCTGATCCGTCTTTTTGATCCATTGAATCAGCACAGCGTAAAGAAAATCCGGATCAATGGGTTTGGTCACATAATCATCCATTCCAGCCGAAAGGCATCTTTCTCTTTCGCCGGAGATGGCGTGGGCGGTCATGGCAATCACCGGAACCGGTGCAATCGGGTGCAGCGGGTCCTGAATCATTTTTCTGATCTCTGCCGTGGCAGTATACCCGTCCATTACCGGCATCTGAACATCCATGAGAATCGCGTCAAAAGATTTTTCCCGCACCATATCAATTGCTTCCTGCCCGTTATTGGCGATGCTCACATTGGCACCGGCCTGCCGTAAAATCTCCGTGGCCACCTGCTGATTGATTTTATTGTCTTCAACAATCAGAAGTTGTGTTCCCCTGATTTTATTCAGGTCAAGTCCCTCACCGATTTCAGGCTTTTGGGTGCCAGCTGACATTGGGGACAGAGACTCCGGTTTTTTGCCGAACACATCCATAATGCTGTTAAAAAGCAGCGACTGGTTTACCGGCTTCACCAGAAAGCCGTCCACACCCACATCCTTGGCCTGTTTCATGACTTCTTCACGGCCATATGCAGATACCATCAGAATAGAGGGTTTTTTGCTGATCTTTAAATCTTTTTTTATCGATTTTGAGGCCTCCACCCCATCCATGCCGGGCATTCGCCAATCCATTAAAACCAGCTGATAGGGATTTTTTTCTGAAGAGTTTTCCACTTCACTGATGGCTTCTTCACCGGAACCGACCTCAGACACGTCAAAACCAAACGAAGACAGACTGTCTGCTAAAATTGTTCGTGATGTTGCATTATCATCAACCACAAGCACCGGAATGCCCTTGAAATCATCCGAATATTTTAAGGGCTCGGATACACTGGACTGAAGACCGAAACATGCTGTGTAGGTAAACGTGCTTCCCTGGCCCAGAGAACTTTCAACAAAGATTTCACCATCCATCATTTCAACAAGGTACTTGCAGATGGAAAGGCCCAGTCCGGTACCGCCGTATTTTCGGGTAATCGAACTGTCTGCATGGGAAAACGGCTGAAACAGAATTTCCAGCTGATCATCAGTTAAACCGATGCCGGTATCCCGTACAGAAAACTTTAGGCGAACCCGGTCATCTGTTTTCTCATCTACTTTGATTGTCACAACGATCTCACCGGATTCGGTAAATTTGACCGCATTATTTGTCAGATTAATCAATACCTGCCCGATCCGCAGCGGATCACCGACCAGAAAATACGGCACGTCTTTTTCCACATGGAATAGGAACTCAAGCCTTTTTTCTTCAGCCTTAATACTGATTAAATTTGATATGTTAGATAATACATCCTCAAGGTTAAAGTTAATTTTTTCCATGGACAGTTTGCCTGCCTCGATTTTGGAAAAATCCAGAATATCATTAATAATACGAAGCAGAGAGTGGCCGGACATGGAAATTTTTTCAAAATACTCAATTTGCTTTTCACGGGATATATCAGATTTTAACGCCAGATCGGACAGTCCGATGATCGCATTCATGGGCGTCCGGATTTCATGACTCATGTTGGCAAGAAACTCACTTTTTGCCTGGGTAGCGGCCTCTGCTTCAAGCCGGGCGATTTTCACATCATCATAAAGCCGCGCGTTATTGATGGCAATAGCAATGGGCGCGATATAGCGCTTGAATTTTTCAATATCGTCCGGTGAAAAGTCCACAGCGGTTTCAATTCCGAACAACGCCACGCATCCGATGGGTTTTTCCTGAAACGTCAGCGGAACCAGAAGGCAGGAATTGTACGGGCAGATCTCATACATTTGCCGGTCAGCGGAAAAACGCAGCATGCCGGCAGTAATTTCAGGAAAGTATAATACCTTTTTATCTCTTGCCACATACGTCGTGGTGCTGTTCATATCCTGAATGGATATATGGACACTGCGCCATTGAGACAGCTTTTCATCACTGATTTTCGGGATATATAATCTGGAAAAATTTAAAGTCTGCTTCTGTTCATTAATCAGCTGAATCGTCAGTGCATCAAACTGACTGACCTGGAGCAGTATCTCAACAATTGAGTTCATGAGATCATCAAAATTCAAACTCGAATTTACAATCCGGGAAACCTGGTTAATGTTTGTTTTTTCCTGGGTCGTTTCTTCAAGCAGGAGATTTTTGGATTTTAATTCTTTTCGCGTGCGGATCACCAGTTTTGTCTGGAGATATGAATTATAGCCGACCATCGTCACAAATATGATCATGATGGAGCAGAAAATGACCGTTGTCAGCAGGCTGGATTCCGGAACAAAATTAAATCCGACAAAAATGGCTGATAAAATAATACCGATCAGAACAAACAGGAGGCCTCTGGCAAACAATTTAAATCCGCCGGTGGACATATTATCTAAGAAAACACCCAGCATAAAGGCAGTGGACGGGACAATCTGAAACGAAATAACCGTCATCCAAACCCCGTAAATCAATCCGTCGATAAGCAGATTGCGGTATTCTGCATCCTTCGGGCTGGGACTGACCTTTGCCAGATGAAATGCAATATGGGGCCATATGAATCCGGAAAATAAAATGCCGGTCCATAAAAAAATGTTTCTGCTTTCATAGAGTATGGATATCAGGCCGGCCATGGTCAGCATGCACCCCAAGGTCCGGGGCATATAATTGAATTTTGGCAGGGGATGCATCTTGGCAGGTTGTTCAGCTTGCGGTTTCATAGGATCCCATATAATATACTTAAAAATTTATGGAATTATCGTTTAACGTCCGCTTATAATATACTTTTAGGTTTCAAGTCAATAATACGATCTTCGGAAGCCAGCGATGACTTTAACAAAAACTGATCGTGGCAAGGTTCGTGTATACGCCGGATGATGATCGATGGGGCCATGAAAGGTTTGGTATGGATGCAGTGGTTTCATCGTAAAAGGCCATTGAAACGGGAGAATTATATCAGCTTCGCGAGTCTTAAATTCCCTACATCGATCGTTTCCGGGCCGAAGCGCTTGAAACAGAGCCTGAAAATGCTTATTGTTTTAATAAAATTGCAGAATACATCAGATTGGCCTGGCCCGAACCCGATGTCTACCTCGGCGGCCCCGAATGCGGGGCGTTAGGATTTGAAACAATGGAAGAAAACGAACAGAATATTCACTTTGAAATATCCGGGGATATCTTAGATAAGTGGCAAAATATTGTCGACATACTATCGGGCCTGATTGGTATTCCTGCCGCACTTATTATGCGCCTTGCTAAATCTGACATTGAAGTTTTTGTTTCAAGCCAAAGTGAGGGAAATCCATATCATGCAGGCGATCATGAGAACTTTATCGGGTCAGGATTATATTGTGAAACAGTAATTAATACGAAAGATAAGCTTTTGGTTACCAACGCACTGGCTGATGAAAAATGGAAAAATAATCCAGACATAAAACTTAACATGGTATCATATTTGGGTTTCCCGATTCTTCAGCCTGACGGGAAGACCTTTGGCACGATCTGCGTGCTTGACAACAAGGAGAATGCATATTCTGCAACCTATGAAGACCTTATCTTAAATTTTCGTGATATGATTCAGAGCCACCTTGAGCTTATTTATATGAACAATGTGCTTGGTGGGCAGAATAAACAATTGATTGATTATATCGCTGAAATTAAAATTTTACGGGGTTTTATTCCAATATGCAGTTTCTGTAAAAAAATCCGCGATGATGAAGGGTACTGGCAAGCTTTAGAAATTTATATGTCAAAACATATAGAAGCAAAATTTAGTCATGGAGTTTGTCCGGTATGCATCAAAGAACACTACCCTGAATTCAGGGGACGCTCCTGACGAACCCGCTGGTACCCGGAGTACAAGCCCGGTTAATATTAAATTACCCGGCATTCTTTTTATAATGTTGCTGACGGATAATGTTTGATGCGTCCGGAAAATAAAACCGGGCGCATCGATTTTTTTCGGCTTTATGAAATTAAACGCCACTTGGCGTAAGTAAAAGAAATAGAATCGCAGTGGGACTGAAGCGGATAAAAAAAGTTCAGGAAAATCAAAACCCTTAATCTGGAAACAGGTGACAATAATGATCGGAGAAATTCTTTCCACCGGAGATGAGGTTTGCCTGGGTACGGTAATTGATTCAAACGCAGCTTACATCGCCCTCGGTCTGGATGAGATCGGCATCTCCGTAACCCGTCACAGCTGTGTGGGCGATGATATGGATGAGCTGGTCAGCATACTTTCTGAAATTGGTAGGCGTGCGGATATTGCCGTTGTCACCGGCGGGCTCGGACCCACGGTTGATGACCTGAGTGCCGAAGCGGCAGCCAAAGCCGTTGGCGGCAAGGTTGGCTTGAACCCGGAGGCTGCGGCATCCATTGAAAAATATTTTGCCAGATTTGACCGTAAAATGTCCGGATCGGATATCAAGCAGGCCATGCTCCCGGCGGATGCAACACCTGTTGCGAACACAGACGGCACTGCGCCGGGGTTTATTCTCCATGTCGGCGGCTGCCGGTGCTATTTTCTTCCCGGGGTGCCCAGGGAAATGGAAAAAATGTTTGCTAAAGCCGTGGTCCCGGATATCCTGGCTTATCGGGGAGATGAAACGTCGGTCACTTTGCGAAGAGAACTGTCGCTTTTCGGGTTGCCTGAAGCGCTGGTCAACGAAAAACTCAAAGGATTTGAATCCTTGTTTTCCGGTGTGAAGCTGGGTATGCTGGCCCGATTTCCGGTAATTACAGTGAAAATGACAGCTGTGGGAACAGACCGCAAAATGCTTGCGGATGAATTGGATAAAGCCGGTGACTGGTGTGCCGCACAACTCGGGGATAAGATTTTTTCCATGGCGGGCCGGTCCATGGAAGAAGAAATCGCTTTTCTGCTCAAGGATGCGAAATCCACCATTGCGGTGGCCGAAAGCTGTACCGGCGGCCTGATTGCCCATTTACTGACAAACATTGCCGGCAGTTCGGAATATTTTTTGTTCTCCGCTGTCACCTATGCAAACGCGGCCAAAAAAGAGGTTCTGGGTGTTGCGGAACAGACATTGCAAACGCATGGGGCGGTTTCCGAAGAAACGGTCCGGGAAATGGCAGACGGCGTGCGCCGGGTTTCCAATGCCGACTGGGGCCTTGCCACCAGCGGAATTGCCGGTCCCACCGGAGGAACAGCTGAGAAACCGGTGGGGACCGTGTGCATCGGCATTTCAACCCGGGATGCGACGTTTGCCAAAACATTTCATTCACCATTTAAAGAGCGCTTGTCAAACAAGCAGATTTTTGCCATATGTGCATTGGACGCGTTGCGCAAACATTTACTAAAAGCAAAAGGAAAATAAATGAGTTGGTTGGGTAAAGTAGTGGGCGGCACCATCGGATTTGCCATCGGCGGCCCGGTGGGCGCCGTTGCCGGAGCCGCATTCGGTCACATGTTTGACGGAGAAAACAATGGACAGCGGGCGATCGGGAGAAGTGATAACCGGTTGTCAACCGACGAAACCGCGCAGATGACGTTTTTTGTGGCCTCCTTTTCCATGCTGGCCAAGCTGATCAAGGCAGACGGTCAGATCACTGAACCGGAAATCCAGTCCGTCCGGCAGTTCATGATCGACGATCTTCATTTAAACGCCCAGAGCCGCCTGGCGGCTGAAAATATTTTTCGGGCCGCCATGGACTCTCCGGAGTCTTTTGAAAATTTTGCGGTTCAGTTTTATCAGCATTTTTATAATCAGCCTCAGTTTCTGGAGTTGATGATGGACATATTGTTTCGTGTGGCTTTAGCCGACGGGGGACTGCATGCGTCTGAAGAACGGATGCTTCAGTCGGCGGCCGGTATTTTTAAATTCAATAATGAGGTTTACCTGAAATTCAAGACCCGGTATGCACCGGATTCGGATAAATATTATACCATTCTGGGATGTTCCAGCAGTGATTCAAATGAAAAAGTAAAGAGCCAATATCGTAAACTGGTCCGGGATTATCATCCGGATGCCATTGCGTCAAAAGGACTGCCGGATGAGTTTATTACATTTGCCAATGACAAATTCCGCGAAATCCAGGAAGCATATGACATGATAAAAAAGGAACGGGGGTTGTAGTTGATTTCGTATCATCGACCTGAATGCGCGCAGAAACAAGGAGGCCGCTTATGTTAAAATTATTATCCGGGGAAATAGGAAAACAAAAGACGCAGTGCCTGGTGGTGCCGGTATGTGAAAATGCCGGGATTCATGATGATCCGGCAATTTCTTCCCTGATTGAAGAAACTATGCAGATCAAAGAATTTACCGGCAAAAAAGATGATACCGTGATGCTGTATAACCCGGCAAACGACAAATGGGAGCGAATTTTATTTTTCGGAATCGGTAAGCGTGAAAATATTGACGCTGAAAGCTTTCGCAATTTTGCCGGCAAATGCACTAAACAATTGATCAAAAAAGAACTGTCTGAAATTATCATATGTGCGCCTGATCCGCAAAAACTTGAGATGAAAGAGGATGCGGTGCTGGGCGCAATCCTTGAGGGCGCCTGTCTCGGCAATCATATTTTTGATAAATACAAGAAAGAGAAAAAAGAAAAACCGTTAAAAACCGTATCGGTTTTTACGAATTCAAAAATTGCGAAAAGCCTGCGTCTGCTGCCTTCCCGGACCGAGACAATCTGCAAGGGGACCGTGCTGGCCAGGGAATGGGTCAGTATGCCGTCCAATGAAAAACGCCCGGACCGGTTTGTCCGTTCCATGGTGAAAGCCGCTGAGAAAGAGGATTTGTCTTTTTCCATTTTAGATGAAAAAGCCCTGAAGCAAAACGGCATGGGCGCTATTCTGGCGGTGGGGGCGGGCAGTCGAAGCAAGCCCCGGCTGCTGATTCTGGACTATAACCCGTATAAAAATAAAAAAGCGCCGAAGAACAAGAAAACGGTTGTGCTCGTGGGAAAAGGGGTGACATTTGATTCCGGCGGCATCAATTTAAAACCGGGCAGTTCCATGGATGAAATGAAAATGGATATGTCCGGTGCCGCGTCTGTTGCGGCCACGCTGATCACCCTTGCCCGTTTAAAGCATAAATTCCGGGTGGTCGGCGTGATTCCGGTTGTCGAAAACATGCCGTCCGGAGATGCTTCCCGGCCCGGAGACATCATCAAATCCTACAGCGGCAAAACCATTGAAATCGGGAATACGGATGCCGAAGGCCGGTTGATTTTAATTGATGCCATGTCCTATGCCATCAAAATGTTTAAACCGGATGCCATGATTGACATGGCAACATTGACCGGGGCCTGTGTGGTGGCGCTAGGTGAAAAGATCGCCGGCGTGTTTTCAACCGACGCGCAGCTGGCCAAAGATATTGTCGCCTCCGGAGAGACGACCGCCGAACGCTGCTGGGCCATGCCCATGCCGGAGGATTATAAAAAATTTCTGAAAAGTGAATTTGCGGACATCAATAACATGAGCAGCACCCGCTATGGCAGCGCGATTACCGCGGCCCTGTTTTTGTCGGAATTTGTCGAAGACACACCCTGGGCGCACATTGATATTGCCGGACCGGCGTATTACAAGAAGTCGCAGGATTATTGCGGGGCAGGGGGCAGCGGATTCGGGGTGCGGTTATTGATCGACTTGCTCGGTAACATGTAAATATTAAAAAGAAGAGCGGATAAATGACTTCAAAATTTAAAAATATACTGGTCACCGGCGCGGCCGGATTTATCGGGTTCCATCTGGCCGGACGGCTGCTGGCGGACGGGTATAGCGTTCTGGGCGTGGATAATTTAAATGATTATTACGATGTGAACCTGAAAAAGGATCGTTTAAAACTGCTGTCGGCAAATCCGGACTTTTCTTTTTTTCAGACGGACCTGAGCGATCTTGCCGGGCTGACGGCTGTTTTTACGGATAATCCCGTGGATGTGGTGGTGAATCTGGCGGCCCAGGCCGGTGTCCGGTATTCGATCACCAATCCCCATGCGTATGTGGAATCCAATCTGGTGGGATTTGTCAATATTCTGGAGTGCTGCCGGCACCATCAGGTCCGGCACCTTGTCTTTGCCTCATCCAGTTCCGTATATGGCGCCAATACGAACATGCCGTTTTCCGTACACGACAATGTGGATCATCCGGTTTCTTTGTATGCGGCCACCAAAAAATCGAATGAACTCATGGCCCATACCTACAGCCATTTATATAATCTGCCCTGCACCGGGCTCCGGTTTTTCACGGTTTATGGCCCGTGGGGCCGCCCGGACATGGCGTTGTTTCTGTTCACAAAAGCTATTTTAGACAATAAACCCATTCAGGTGTTCAATCACGGAAAGATGCGGCGGGATTTTACCTACATAGATGATATTGTCGAAGGGGTGGTGCGGGTCATCAGTGCGGTGCCGGAACCGAATCCAAAATGGTCCGGGGATGCGCCGGATCCCGGAACTTCCTATAAACCGTATCGTATTTTTAATATCGGCAACAACAATCCCGTGGAATTGACGCAGTTTATTGCGGCCATCGAAAATGCACTGGGGAAAAAGGCTGAAAAAGAACTGATGGATATTCAGCCCGGCGATGTCGCCGCCACCTATGCCAACATTGATGATTTATACAATGCCGTCGGGTTTAAGCCTGAAACATCCATTGAAGAAGGCATTGAAAAATTTATTGAATGGTATCGGTCATACTACAAGATATAAAAAGCGCTTTTTATGCAGAAACTTCTCATCATCACCGGTGTTGTGATCATTGTTGCCGGCATCGCCTGGCCGTGGCTTTCGAAACTGCCCGTCGGCCGGCTGCCCGGAGATATTATCATTGACAGGCCGGGCATGAAAGTATTCTTTCCCATCACCACAATGGTGGTTGTCAGTGTTTTAATATCCCTTATACTCTGGTTATTGCGGAAATAGATTCATTTGCCCAAAACAGGTTCATTTTTTTGTTTCTTCTGCTTCCGTTTTTCCTTTAACGTGTGCTGGGCGGTTTTCTGATCTTCGCGTTTGCCTTTATCTTTTTTTCCCTTGTCTCCCATTTTAATTTCCTTTTTTAATTTGTTTTTTTCGGGGCATCTGCTTCGATTGCAAAAAAAAGGCACCACAGAATAATATCCGTGACGCCCTTTGTTTGTAAAGAAATATTATGCGACTGCACGCATACAATTGATCAATTCGCTGACATCCACCGTTGCGATGCCGGAGTTGATGTCAGACATGGCATAAGGAATAACCAGCTCGTTATTATGAATTAATGCGCCGCAGGAATAAACCACATTAGGCACATACCCCTCACGTTCTTTCGTGTTCGGGGCCAGCAGCGGCTCCTCCAGGCGGGCGATGACTTTTGCCGGGTTTTCAAGATCCAGCAGCATGGCGCCAATGCAGTACTTGCGCATCGGCCCGACGCCATGGGTGAGCACAATCCAGCCTTCCGTGGTTTCAATCGGTGATCCGCAGTTGCCGATCTGGATGAATTCCCATGGATATTCAGGCTTCTGGATGATTTGGGACTCTTGCCAGAAATGGATATTGTCCGAGAACATAATATGATTATTCTCGCCGTCCTGGCGGGAGAGCATGACATATTGGTCGTTAATTTTTCGCGGAAAAAGCGCCATGCCCTTGTTTTGCACCGCCTGGCCGTTGAGCGTTAAAACGTTGAATGTGACGAAGTCCCTGGTTTCGATCAATTGCGGCAGGATCGTCGTGCCGTTATAGGCGGTATAGGTCGCATAATAGATCCTTTCCTGCCTGTCCTCCAAAAATTGAACGAACCGGGCATCTTCAATGCCTCTGCTTTCATTTTTCGAAACCGGAAAAATCACCCGTTCGGATATCGGATGATCAGTGTGAAAACGCACCTCATAATTGGAATTTGCCAGCCACCACATGACCTCAAAGGTTCTGTTCTGGTCTGTTTCAGAAAACTGGGGTTTTGCGCGGAGCAGCTCGATTTTTTCCAATAACTCTTTATATGTGAAATTTTCCGGCAACTGGTTGAGAATATGGGTGGTTATCAGATTAATGGCGTCCATCTCGTTGAGTTTGCGCTGGAAAACATGGTGTTTGTAAACCGGGTCCAGGTGGAGATCCGGTGTTTCCACAAACTCACTGATCGGGTCGAACCGGCAATCATTGTGACGGTCAAGGACGCCACTGCGAAAGACAATGGATGAAATATGGCCTTCCCCGGTGGCCCGCAGGCTCATGATAAAGCGCAGGCTGCCTTTTTTCAGGCCGCTCTGATCCGGATGGGGAACCATGGAAGGGTTAAAAAGAGCAGCGGATTCAATTGCATACTCCTTTGTAAAATAAGCGCCCGTGAGTGCCTTCTGAACTTCGTTGAGCACTCGGTCCTGCGGGATATAATGCTTCACCGCATTGAGGTGCCGCTCAAAAATATGCCCGATATTATCATGCCTTCCGGAAAAATCCGCCCGTATTTGCGCCAGCAGGTTTTCGGCCGTTGTATCCGGCAAACTCATTATCCGGGCAATGATTTTAGGGATGCGATGCCGGTCATCGGGAAAATGCAGCTGGGTGATCACCCGGGAAGTGTCCCTTATGATTTTATTCGATTTTCTTTTAACATTCAGCTTTTGATGCTTTTTTGCTCGCATATGATTTGAGTCCTTGATTTCGAATGAAAATTTCTGCGACGATCTACAACGGAGGCCGTGAATCCGACAGGCACAGGGCCACCAGATCATCGATTGCGGCCGTGCCGGCGCACATGACCGTATCCGCACCGCCCCAGTAAATCTTTACCGTACCGTCATTTTCTGCTACCGCGCCGCAGGTAAAGACCACATTCGGCACATAGCCGGTGACTTCCCAGGGATCCTCGGGCTGCAATATCCACGGATCTGAAACACCGATGAGGGTGGCCGGATCATCCAGGTCATGCAGGGCCGCGCCGAGGCGATAGACGGTTCCGGACATGGTCTTGAACACGCCATGGTAAATATGAAGCCAGCCTTTGGCGGTTTTAAATGGCGGCGCGCCCGGCCCGATTTTCATTTCATCCCAGTGATAGCTGACCGGTTTCATGATCACCCGGGAATCGCCCCAATGCACCAGGTCGGGAGAATAGGAAATCCAGATCGACCAGGGCGAAATTTCGGAATGCGGCCGATCCAGGCGCACATACCGTCCGCCGATTTTTTCAGGGAAAATGACCACGTTGCGCAGATCGGCCTGAGTGATCAGGGAAATTCGTTCCACTTTTTCAAAATCCCTGGTGCGCGCCAGGGCAATCCGCACGCCGTGACGGGAATAGGCGCTGTAGGTCAAAAGGTATTCTCCTTCAACCGGATTTATACGAAGATCCTCCACACCGAACGCTTCGTACTCGGCAAAAACAGTGTCCGCTGAAGGGACAAGAAAAGGTTTGGGGTGAACGGTAAATGAAAAGCCGTCCTCGCTGTCAGCCCGGCCGATGATGGAGCGGCCGTTTAACAGATGCGACCGGAAAAGCATGATGTACCGGCCGTTGTGCTTGATAACGCCGGCATTGTGAACGGTGGCAACCGGATAGGGCACATCCTTTTTTGTCAGGATGGGGTTGTCTCTAAACCGGGTGATGATCGGGTCCTGGATTTTCATAGTTTCCTTTATTATCTTATAGCCTCTGTAAAATGATTTCATAGACGTTTATGTATTGATCAACCATATGGTCGACGGTGAAATGCGTTTCCACATGACGTCGACAGGCGGCGCGGTCAATCTCGGCAATACGTGCAACCCTTTCAATGGCCTCGTCCACGCCGCCCACCAAAAAACCGGTTTTGCCGGTTTCAATCAGTTCCGGCATGCTGCCCCGGTCAAACGCGATCACGGGCGTTCCGCAGGCCATGGATTCGATAACGGAAAGGCCGAACGGTTCATCAAACTGTATGGGGTGAAGCAGCGCGCAGGCGTTGCCGAGTATTTGGCTGCGCGCATCAGGTCCGACACTGCCGGCATAGGTTACATTTTCGTTGTCCACGTGAGGGGCGACATACCGGTCATAGTAACCCTGGTCCTGGATGATTCCCGCAATGATCAGTTTTTTATTGCAGGCGGCTGCAATTTCAATGGCTTGCCGGGCACCCTTGTCGTCGTGAATGCGCCCGAAAAACAGCAGATAATCGTCCGGGGCGGGCTGAAAATCGAACTGACGGATATCAATGCCGTGATGAATGGTTCGGATATAATCAAGAATGGGTGACCGGTCTGCATTGCTGATGGAAACGTAAGATACTTTGCCGTTGTATTTTTGGAACACCGGCAGAATCCCGGGGGATGAAAAGCCGTGAATGGTGGTCACTACCGGGGTGGTGGTCAGGCCGGTATACGTGAGCGGCAGATAGTCAAAATGGTTGTGGATGATGTCAAATGCATCCCCGTTCTCAAAGAGTTCGGAAATATGAAGGCTTTCCCAGACTTTGGGTATGAGCGATCTGTCTTCTTCATACCCCATCGGACAAACCGCATGCAGTGTGCCGCTGGTCTGTGAATCTGCCGTTGCGAACAACGTGACCTCATGGCCGCGCGACACCAGCCCCTCGGTTAAGAGGGAGGCCACGTTTTCCCAGGGCCCGTAATGTCGGGGTGGTGTTCTCCAGGCAATGGGCGAGAGCATGGCAATGTGCATAGCGGAACCTCTATGGTTGATCTGTTTTTTGCGTTTTTTTGCCAAACTTTTTTAATAACTCAAAAAGTGTGAAGTGGCTAAAGTGGCTAAAGTGCCTAAAGTTGTGGACTGCGCGAAACGCGCGATCATTTTTAACATAAAAATTGAAATGCCGAAGGCATTAACCATAACTTTAGTTCACTTCAAACTTTAGTTCACTTTTAACTTTTCCGGTTTATCCAGGTCCCTTAAACTTGTTTCCGCATGAGCGGCTGGTTTAAAATTTCGTCAGCATAAAACTTCTGCAATGTCATCAGCGAAAGCAACCAGGCAAGGGTGGATTCGGCGCCTTCATTCTGGTTAATACCGTCCGCCATCAATCCGTCCCGGCAACCGCCGGTCTTGGGATCATAGAGCGGCATATTCAGGTCATTTTGTCCGAGAAACCAGTTAAAACACATGGCCGCATTCTCAAACCAATCCTGGTCCCGGGTAATATTAAACGCTTCGACACAGGCCTCCACCATGGCGTTGGCTTCAATGGGCTGCTGGTCGAACCGGGCTTTGGGACCGTCTTTTTCATACCATCCGTTGCTGCCGATGGGCACAAAGTGTTTGTCTTCGGTTGTGATGGAAAGCAGCCACTTGAGGGCGCGGAGCCCCATATCAATCATGTCTTTGCGCTGCAGCCCGTGGCCGGACAAAATAAGGGCATGGGGCAGTTTGCCGTTGGCATAGTTCAGGGCGTCCTCAGGCCAGGGCCAGTCATCGGATGCATGATTTTTAAACTGCTCAAAAAGTCTGTCGGCAAGCACTTTCCGGATTCTGCGCACTTCACTGTCACCGGAAAATTTATCCAGGTAGGCATGCATGCCCACCAGGCAAAAAGCAATGGCCCGGGGCGAACGAAACGTTTCGACAACCCGCAGTGCCTTGCTGAACAGCGTTGTGCTCATGGCGAGATGCCCGGGATTGTCCAGAAAAGCGACAGCCTTGCCAAGACACCAGATGGATCTGCCATGGGAATCCTCGGACCCGACTTCCTCCATCCATTTCCGCGAATAGGTCATGAAATTGCGGAACCGCCCGTTTTCGTCATTATAGGCATATAAAAGAAATCCGAGATAATGACTGCTGAGAGAATCAAGTCCGAAGCCATTGGTCAGCAGGTATTTTTGACCGATGGCGGCGACCAGCAGCGCCCTGGCATTGTCATCGGTACAGTAGCCATGGGAGCGATCCGGAATTGTATAATTGGCATGCTGCAGAATGCCGGTATCATCGGTAAAGGCTTTTAAGTGGTCGAGCTTGATCTCCGGAAGTTCGAAATGCGTGATGGCCTTGATGTTTTCAACATAGGAATGCCGGGGGCGGGGGTTCCGGGTGCGGGTTTGTCTTACCTCACTGAAAATCTGGAGATATTTTCGGGATACTTCCTTCCAAACTGCGTCACGGGTGAACACATAGGCTTTTTTGCGCATGGCGTGGCGTTCGATATCGTTATCCAGAAGGTCGATAATCTGTTCGGCCATGGCCTCCGGATCACGAAAGGGCACGATCCGGCCCCGGCCTTCGGCCAGCATCTCGGTGGCATACCAGTATGGGGTTGAAATGACGGCCTTGCCGGTGCCCATGGCATAGGCAAGGGTCCCGGAAGTAATCTGGGCTTCTTCCAGATACGGGGTTACATAGATATCCGCGATACCGAGAAACTCACATAATTCTTTTATTTCAACAAAGCGATTTTGAAAAATAACATGCTCGCCGAGACCGAGCTTGAGCACCATCTGCTGCAGCATGATACGGTATTCATCCCCATGAAATTTCAAAATATTCGGATGCGTCGCACCGAGGATAATATAGACCAGATCCGGATGCTTTTTGATGACTGCGACAAGCGCCCGCAATACATTTTCAATGCCCTTGTTCGGGGAAAGCAGGCCAAAGGTCAGCAAAACCTTTTTGCCCTCCACACCGAACTTGTCTTTGTAGAAGCTTGAGTCGATAAACGGCGTATCCGGAATGCCGTGATGGATAAAGACGATTTTATCCTCGGGCACGTCATAAACATCTTTCAGAAAATCAACCGCCCGATGGCTCATCACCACCAGTTTGTCGGATAAATCGGCCAGTTTGCCCATGACGGCGCGATATTCCGGCGCGGGATCCTTTAAAACCGTGTGCAGCGTCGTCACCACCGGCATGCGCAGGTCGCCCAGTAATTTCAGCAGATGGCTGCCGGCCAGCCCGCCGTAAATACCGAATTCATGTTGCACGCAGACAATATCCGGCTGGCTGATATTGAGAAATTGCGAGGCGGTACGATAATCCGTCAGCTTATTCTGGTTGATCTCAAAGCGGACATTTTCCGGATAGGGATACCCCTCGGGCTTGTCATTCATGGCGGCGGCCCAGCAGTTGATGCCCGGCGCTTCCGCAGTCAACGCCTCGACCAGATCTGTGGTAAAAGTTGCGATACCGCACTGGCGGGGCAGATAGTTGCCGATGACGGCAATCGAGTTGATTCCCTCATAATACTTAATAACAGATGTCATTACAGAGACCTTCTTGCGCTACTTTATCTTTTATTTGCCCAAAACAGGCACGTTCTTTTCCTTTTTCAGCTTCCGTTTTTCCTTTATTGTGTGCTGGGCTGGTTTGTGCTCTTCGCGTTTGCCCTTATCCTTTTTTCCCTTGTCTCCCATTTTAATTTCCTTTTTTTTAATCTGTTTTTATTAATTTGAAAAAGGGTCGTCCCTCGTTCAACGAATTTTACCGCCTATCAGGCGTCTTTCTTTTTAAATCCCTGGAAAGCCTTTACAATCTCCTGGATCGCCTCGTGCATGCCTTCAGCACCGGAGCTTGTTTCCAGTGCGTCTTTGTCTTCTGTCTTGCCGTGAACCTCGGATTTGATCTTTTGCAGGTTCTCGGCGTGCTTTTCAAATTCCAGGCGACGGGTTTCTTCCATATCCCGGATGAATTCAGAATCAATCTGCCGGATGAGGTCATCCGCCTCTGCCATTAATTGTTCCATGTCTTTCGATTTTGGATTATTTGACATCATGCCTCCTTTCTGTTTTTGATATACACTTAAAACGATACGTTAATTCCAACGCCGTAATATTCCGCCCGTAATTTGTAGAACTGACCAAAGGGAAGGTTGCCGTGGTAATATTCCCCGAAAAACTGAATCCCCCGTTTCCCTGCATACGGGCTGCGGATATTGACGCCGGCTTTAATATTAACATTTGAGTTCCAGTCAGTTTCCTCCCAGGCATGGTAAAGGATGCCCGCGAACAGGCGCATCGTCGGTCTGAAAAACGGCTTTCGGCTCTGATAATCAATTCCCGCCTGGACACTGTTACGCTCGAGGGCGGTGTCCGTGTGGATGATATATGAAGGCCCGGCGGTGAGCTGGAGCCCCTTCCATTCCAGGGCGCCAAGCAGTTCAATGGCCTCGAAGCTTAAGTTAATCCGTTTCACCTCTAAATCCGGCAGCTGGGGGAAGAGGAGAAGCTCGTCTCCCAGGTGGGAGGACTGATGAAAAAAGCGGGCCTGAGCCGAAAAGGGACCGTTGCGGTAACTCAGCGGAAAGCCGATGATATAGTCGGCGTTGATCAGATCCATGGACTCGGCGTCCATATTGAACTGGGAGAGGACCACCCCGCTGATATTAAGCTGCCAGGCGTCATCCGCACCCCATCCGCGCCATCGCACCAGGCCGAAGCTGTCGCCGAACCCGACCGATCCGATCGTGAGTTCGTCATCGGGAAGATCAAGGCGGAGGTAGGTCACATGGGTCCGGGGTTCCTTCTGGTTCGCCATCGGGGGGTAAAACAACTGGCCCTCGGGAAAAAGACGGGTTCCCTTGTTGACCGGGGCCGGCCCGATATTCTGGTCCTGCGGCATATCGCCAAATCCTGCCATAAAAGGAAAGAACACAGCCAGAAGTAAACATATGAAGAAGTTTCGCATTTTATATTCTTTTTGATTATTGCAGGGGAAAAACCCGGTTCATTTTCTTTCTAACCGTATTGACCGCGTCCATCCCTTCCGTATCTGAAATGGTAAATATTCGAACTTCCATCGGTTCGGTTAAAAGGCTTTTGGTCCCCAGCAAAACGCTGAATCTGTCGGACTGCATATGATGATCCAGTTGGTGGCGGGTATCCCATTCCGAAATCAGGTTGAAGACATTATCGTCTTCGATATCAATATAAATACCGTAGCTACGACAGCCTTTTCCCCTTCCGGTTGGCTCCACCATTGAAATCAGTGTTTGCAAAACCTCTTTCTGTTTTTCCGGAAGGACGTTCATGATGATTCTGATTACATTCATTTTAGAAAGAGATCCTTTGCTCTTCGTCTTGTGACGGGTATGTTATCTCTTTTCCGCCATTGGTATTGGGTGCTATCGGATATAATAGCCGGACTTTTTCATCTCGGCAAACCGGGCCGGGACATCTTCGCTTCCATTTAAAGCATAAACTTCGGCCCGTTTCAGATCAAAACCCGCGGACAGGCCAGTTTCCCGGACGATAATGTTGTTGATTGCTCGATCAGTGAGCTCGTCGGGGTTGACCTGCACCATTTTAACTCCATCATTATCCGGATTGGCGGAAAACGCACCGCCCGGCATATAAATACACCCGGTGGAAAAATCCACGGCAAATGCAATAATACCCGGAACAAGAAAAAAGAAAAGTCCGATTCCGTCGAGGGCTACGATTCCTATGTCAAGACGCCCCCCGTTCTGGCCGTTTCTTTCGGGATGGAGAATATAGCCGCAAGCCGATATTTGCATGAGTAATGCGATAAAAATAAAAAGACTGAGTATTTTTTTGACCAGGATGGTTTGTTTCATTTTCTTTTCCTATTATCTCTATTAATTTTTAAGAGTGGCCGGTATTGTAAGCCCCGGCCGGCTGTCTATTGGAGGTATGCTGAAAATATCAGCATGTGGAACCTGAGGAACTTTCTACTGGTCCATCACTTTTTTGACCTGGCCGACCTTTTCCTGAATCTTTCCTTCCATGTTTTCTTCTTTGCCTTCGGTTTCCAGGTCACTGTTTCCGGCGATGATGCCGGCGACTTCCTTGACGGTGCCTTTTACCTGATGCATCTTTCCTGCTGCGTTGTCTTTTGTGCTTGATTTCATGGTCTTTCCTTTTTTTGGGCGCAAGTATGCTTTTTTGGTTAGGGGATACTTTCCTTAGGATTCATCCTTCCAGCTTTCATAGATTCAATCTTTGTGCCAGATTTTCATGCCTGTTGGTGAGTTGATACATCATATTGGTTTTATTTAAGAATA
>JAABSL010000232.1 GCA_011390415.1 Desulfobacteraceae bacterium | reverse complement strand
GAGAAAAAACTCGTTGAGATCATTTCCCGGGTAGGTGTCTGCTCTCTGGATTTTCTGGACAAGCCCGTGGACAGCAAACTGTCCGGCGGGGAAATTAAAAAAATCGAACTGGCCACCGTGATTGCGAGAAATCCCAAAGTGGCCATCTATGATGAGCCGGATACCGGCATTGATCTCTGGACCATCGGTCCCATGGTGGAACTGCTCAAACGGGAACAAAAAGAAAACAACACCACGACCATTGTGGTGAGTCATAATAAAGCATTTCTGGAGGCCGCGGACACGCTGTTGCTGATCAGAGACGGCAAAATCGGTTATTCCGGTGATCTGGCCGGTGCCATGCCCATGTTAGAGGATTTAAGCGTATGTACGTTCAGTGAATCGTGCGAAGGAGAAAATGATGTTAGATGCTACCGATAAGAAAGTCTTGAAAGAAGTCGCGGATCTGGAAGGCATACCCAAAGGGGCCTACAATATCCGGAAAAACGGCGAACTGCTGGGCCGGGAAGTCTCCGCCAACATTAATATTGAAACCAATGAAAAAGGGGACGGCATCATCATAGACATCAAACCGGGCACAAAGAATGAATCCGTGCACATTCCGGTAATACTGTCCCAGGCAGGCCTTCATGATACGGTTTACAATACGTTTATCATAGGGGAAGGGTCGGATGTAACCATTATTGCCGGATGCGGCATTCACTGCGGTGGCAAAGAATCCGAAGGCCATTCCGGCATTCATGAATTTCAGATCAAGGCCGGCGCAAAGGTCAAATATGTGGAAAAACATATTGCCATTGGTGAAGGCACGGGCCGGCGTATTTTAAATCCCACCACAAAAGTGTTTATGGCGGAAAACGCCCAGGCGGAAATGGAACTGACCCAGCTGGGCGGGGTGGATGAAGCCAAACGCGCCAATGAAGCCAAAATCGGTGCGGGCAGCGTGCTGATCATCACTGAACGGGTAATGACTGAAGGGAGCCAGACGGCTGAATCCAGAAATGAAATTGAGCTGGCCGGAGTCGACAGCAAGACCAATATCGTCTCCCGCTCCGTTATAAAAGGCAACTCTTCCCAGGATTTTTACGTCAATCTGACGGCATCTGCCAAATGTTACGGCCACATTGAGTGCGACGCCATCATTATGGACAACGGCATCAACCAGACGGTTCCGGCCCTGCGTGCGCTGCATCCGGATGCCGAGCTCACCCATGAAGCATCTATCGGCAAAATTGCCAATGATCAGCTGATGAAGCTCATGAGCCTCGGACTTGATTATGATGGGGCGGTTAACCGCATTATTCAAGGGTTCTTACGATAGATAACAGAAAGGTTAAAATATGAGTTCGGAATCCAATCAGCAGAAACAGAAAAATCAGCACTCCGGCCATGAAAAAAATAACGAACACTCCGGAGATAAACACCAGACTCATGGCGAACATGAAGATCATGATGCGCATGGTGAACACGACGATCATGAGGGCCACGAAGATCATCAGAGTCATCATGCCCACATGGTGGCCGACTTCCGCCGCCGGTTTTGGGTTTCGCTGGTTTTCAGCATTCCGGTGGTGCTGCTGTCGCCACTGATCCAGGGATTTCTGGGCATAAAAGAGGCCTTGGATTTTGCCGGTGACGCCTATGTGCAGTTCGGTTTTGCCACGGTGGTATTTTTCTATGGCGGAAAGCCTTTTTTAAAAGGACTTTTTGATGAACTGAAAGATAAAAATCCGGGCATGATGACCTTGATCGGTGTGGCGGTTCTTGTCGCCTACACTTACAGCAGCGCCGTGGTTTTCGGGCTGTCGGGAAAGGTTTTTTTCTGGGAGCTGGCCACCCTGATAGATATTATGCTGCTGGGGCACTGGATTGAAATGCGCTCGGTTATGGGGGCGTCCGGCGCGCTGGAGGAACTGGTCAAGCTGATCCCTTCAAAAGCCCACCGCATCACCAAAGACGGTAAAACCGAGGAAGTCGCGGTATCCGACCTGAAGCCGAAAGACCGGGTGGCGGTCAAGCCGGGGGAAAAAGTGCCCACGGACGGGATTATCGTGGACGGCCGCACCAGCATTGACGAATCCATGATTACCGGTGAAAGCAAGCAGGTTGAGAAAAGCGAAGGAGACGAGGTCATCGGCGGCAGCATCAACGGGGATTCCGCCATTGAGGTGGAAATTGAAAAAACCGGCGATGAAACCTACCTTTCCCAGGTCGTCGACATGGTGAAAAAGGCCCGGGAATCCGAATCCAAAGCACAGAACACCGCGGACCGGGCCGCTTTCTGGCTGACGATCATCGCCTTATCCGCCGGTACGGTCACCCTGTTTGCCTGGCTGTTTGCCGGAAGAGAATTTGTGTTTTCCCTGGAACGGATGGTCACGGTGATGGTCATCACCTGCCCCCATGCCCTGGGCCTGGCCGTTCCCCTGGTGGTGGCGGTGTCCACTGCATTGGCCGCCAAAAAAGGACTCCTGATCCGGGACCGCACGTCATTTGAAAAAGCCAAAGACCTTGACGTGATTGTATTCGATAAAACAGGAACCCTGACGGAAGGCCGTTTCGGGGTGTCTGATATTGTCAGTCTGAACAATCGGTCTGAAGAGGATATCCTGAAGCTGGCGGCGGGCCTGGAAAGCCGGTCCGAGCATGCCATTGCCAAAGGAATTGTGAATGCGGCCAAAGAAAGAGAGATTGAATTTTCAGATCCTGAAAACTTTAATGCCATTCCGGGTAAAGGCGGAGAAGCAACCGTTGACGGGCAGAATGTGAAAGTGGTCAGTCCCGGGTATCTAGAAGAAAATAACATCAATGTGGAC
>JAABSL010000231.1 GCA_011390415.1 Desulfobacteraceae bacterium | reverse complement strand
AAATACCGGGTATCCGGCGTCTATCCATGCCTGGCTCCCCCCTTTGAGGCTGGTGGCCTTTTCAAATCCGTTCCGTTCGAGGATGCCCAAAGCCAGGTTTGACCGATATGCTGAATTGCAGACCGCCACCACAGGCTGCGTCGGATCGAGTTTGGACGACAGGGAATCCAGCTGGTTCAACGGCAGGTTGATTACCTGCCCGATGCGAAGTCCCATCCATTCTGCTGGCAGACGGACATCAACAATAACCGGCGCGTTCCCGGATTTCATGGCATCATACAGGATGGAGGGATCCAGCAGTTTTACCGATTTTAAGGGCAGAGAAGCCGCCACCCAGTCATCAAATAAAAGTTGTTTTGCCGTGTACCCGACCCGATGCAGCCGGAAAACACCTTCAGCAATTTCTTCCCGGCTGCCGGTCAATACCAGGGGACTGCCCCAGGGCACCATGATCCCAACCCAGGTTTCAAGCCTGCCGCGGAGTGCAATATTCACCGAATTTGGAATATGACTCTCTGCATAGGCTGCAGCATCTCTCAAGTCCACTACATACGCTTCGGTTGGATTGATAAGGTTTTTATCCGGTTCGACCGTCCGGGCTGGTGCTTTCCAGTCAACGAGTTCCGGACCCTCTTTATTCATGGCGGCATTGTGTTTAAAGTATTGCGGCGCATCCGGCAGACCTTCGAGAACGGCAGCGATAAAATCACTTCGAGAGGTATATTTTAAATATGAATTGGTCTGTCTTTCGCGACCGATGGAGGAAAAAGGATCATCACTTAAATGGGCGCCGCAAAGCGACCCGGCCCCATGGGCTGGATAGACAGTCACCTGGTCATCCAGTTTGGACAGTTTGTCATGCCATGAATCGTAGGACATGGATGCCAGCGCCGCTGCTGAAATGGTTCCACCCATTAGATCCGGGCGCCCGATACTGCCGACAAAAAGCGTGTCCCCTGAAAATAAGGCTTCGGCTTTTTCCATATTTTTTCCACTGTAAACGACCGATGTCGTACAGTCCAAAGTATGGCCCGGTGTTTCCAGAACCTTAATGTTTGCGGTTCCTATTGAAATCAATGACCCGTCTTTAAGCGGGGTGTGGGGGTAGCCGGCCTCTGCCCGAAAACTGATGTAAACAGGGCAGCCTGCTGCTTTTGCAAGTTCAATGTGGCCGGCAACGAAATCAGCATGGCTGTGGGTTAAAAGTATTCCCACAATTTCAGCATCTTGTTTTTCGGCAATTTCCAGGTACGTGAATACATCCCTGCCCGGATCAACCACAAGGGCCTGTTTCTCACTGATCAGCATATAAGAATAATGCGAAAGAACAGCCAGGTTGAACTGAATAATTTTAAATCCCGGATATGGATACGTATCAATAATATCATATCCCGCAGCGGTATCAGAATGAGACGCGGATTCTGCGTCTTTAATGGAACCGGCAAAACCCTGGGCTGCAGCATTTAATAAAATGATGATGCAAAAAAATGACAACAGAATTTTTGTTTTTCGTTTCATTTCTTTCTCCTTGCTACGATAAAAAAAAGTGTTTGAACACTCTCTAAGATTAATATGTTAATCTTCCGGGAATCACTAAAATGAATTTTACTGCATCGACACACAAAATCAAACCCAAAATTTAAAATAGACAGGTGCCCTCAATGAATACTCTAGTGGACCCCGATATTACGTGAGACTAGTCAAACCCCGGCGGCGGGGAAAACCAGCCTGTGACATCCGCCATCAAACGGGCAAACGCAATGGTGGTGGTTGTTTCAAATCCCTGAGCATCTTCTCCGTTGAAGGCCATCTGACCGATCAACTGATTAAACGCATCTCAACTATTTTTAATAACCGCTGCAGCAAGGCAGCTTTCCGGGATCTTGAAAGCTTCAACCAGTGGGACTGCCTCCTTCCTTACTTCCCAGCAAAGCTGATCGATCATTTTTCGGATGGCGATGGCTTTCGCACCAGCCATGTAGCCGTGTTCCAGGTACCACCCTTTGGTTTTTTCAATACAAAAAAGAACTCAGATGAAACTCTGGATCCAATAAATGGTTCTCTTCTGTATTTCGGATGACAATTGGATTCAATTCCGTTAGGGATGTTTTGGCCTTTTCTGCCACATAATTCAAAATACTAAAGAGGTTCATATTTCCGAATTCTTTTTTAAACTCAGTTAACCGGCTTTTTGCCACAAGTTGCATTAAAACCGTATTATCACCTTCAAACGTTGTATAGATTTCCGTATCATTTTTGAGTGAATCAATCCGGTTCTCAGATAAATACCCCTTTCCTCCACAGCATTCACGGCATTCTTGTAATGCTGATGTGGTGTGCCATGTTGTATAGGCTTTTAATCCAGCTGCCAGGGCTTCAATTTCCTGCATATCTTCAGGTGTTCTTATAAGAAACCGATTTGTCAGATACTGCAAGCTAAAATGGAGCGCATACGTATTGGCCAAAAGCGGCATAAGTCTTCGCTGGTGCGTACGATAATTTAAAATGGGGACTTCCGGAGCCCCCGATGGTCCAAATTGACGGCGCTGATCGCCATATTTGATTGCTATGGTCAATCCGGATTTTGTTGCAGCATTTCCGGAGCGAGGGATACCGATCCGGCCACCAACAAGCGTCCCCTACATCGTAAAAAACCGCCTGTTATCACTGGAAATCGGGCTCTCAAATTTTCCCGCTTTGGAAATACTGGCATATCTGTCTAACATATTCTCTTCTGGAATTACCACCTGGTCAAAATAAATAATCCCGTTATCCACACCGTTCAACCCCATTTTTCGGCCACAATCTTTGATGGAAATGCCT
>JAABSL010000230.1 GCA_011390415.1 Desulfobacteraceae bacterium | reverse complement strand
TATTTTTATTATATCTGATTTCTTCCCAGTTATCAAATATCAACCATTTTGCAACCATCACTCCTATACAAATCGACCATATCAGGTTTTGAATTCTAATGGTATCCATTATTTTTCAGGTCCTAAATAATTTTTGCTTTGGATAATACTTGAGCCTGTTGGGAAGCAGAAAAAAATTGCACCGAAAAGTCAGGCAACACTGTGGTTCTCCAGAGCTGTGGTCCAGATGGTGAACATGTCTTCGCTGAACAGATAAAAATATTTCGTCATCGTTTCATATTCCGGCAGGATAGCACAGTTAATCTTTTCATCCGGATCTCTTTCAAGGTCGTACAATTGCTCTGGATCCCGGTCACAATGGATATATTTATACACGCCTTTGCGAATCATCACCACCGGAGCCATGGCGCCTTCACAAAGAATTTCACTGTAAACCGTGCTCTGCTCATTTTCTTTTTTCCCTTTGAGCAGCGGCACCAGACTTTTTCCGGCCACCTTCCCTGGGAAGGCCCGGGATGCATTTTTTCCTCCCAGATCCACCAGCGTGGGCATTATATCCACTAAAGATACCGGCTGTTTTACCCTGCGGGGAGAAAACCGTCCAGGGGCATGAATGATCAGCGGCACCCGGGGCATATCGATTATATCATCCTCGTAAAGATCCCAGTATTCTTCCAATCCGGTACCCAGCCAAAATCCGCAGGATAGATGTCTGTGGTAAGGCGTTCCTCAAATCCGTGGCACTGGTCTGCACCGATAAAGTGCATTTTGCCGGCCAGGCAGGTACTGTATCCCATATCCCGTAAATAATGCGCCATGGTGGGTACATCTTCAGGGAAAAGGGAAGCATTGTCATAGGCCCCGATATCTGACGGCATCATTCCCGACATCATGGAAAACCGTGAAGGTGCGCAGAGCGGGCTGTTGCAGTAGGCATTCTCAAACACCACCCCCTGCCTTGCCAGTCGGGATATATGAGGTGTTTTTACAACGGTGTGGCCATAGCAGGAAAGGGCTTTTGCCGTCATCTGATCGAACATGATAAACAAGATATTGGGAGAAACAGAATCCATTGCGCCGCCTTTTTAAATAATGTGGTTTTGGCCCTTGTCTGGTCTGCCTTATTCTCATTAATAGCAAAACGTGTACCACTTGACGTAAATGATGGAATCGCAGGGGTTTCCGGCTTATTTCAGCAGACAGAGTTCAGAAATAATACGACTTTTTTGTCGCATAATTGAAGCTTTGCTCACAAAAGACAATCAAATCAAGGTCTTCCATTCATGCGACAAAAAAGTCATAAATTCAGAATTATCAGTCCGAACTGGTTTACCGATACCGGCTTTCAGATGTTGTGTTTTTTGATTTTCCGCTGGAGGGTCCGTGTGGTGATTTTCATCATTGCTGCGGATTTGCCTTTTTGCCACCGGCATTTTTCCAGAACATGCAGGATAAATTTTTTTTCAAACTGTTCCACTGCCGTTTTAAAATTGGTATGGTCAGTCTCCAGAAGAATATCCTGGACCGGCATCAACTGATCCGGCCCGGTTCTGTCCAGCTCTTCCAGAAAGTCTGCCTCGCCCAGAACCATGTACCGCTCAAGCACATTACGCAGTTCCCGCACATTACCAGGCCAGTCATATTTTTCAAACCCCATCCGCAGCCGAGGCGGTATGGATTGGTATCCGGCATCCTGGCTGAAATTTTTAAGAAAATGGTCTGCCAGCAAAGGAATATCTTCCATACGGTCCCTTAAGGGCGGGATATGGATGGGAATGACATGTATCCGGTAAAAAAAGTCCTCGCGTATCTTTTCCCTGGCGATGAGTGTTTTTATATCCCGGTTTGTGGCACTGATGATCCGGATGTCCGGTTTTTTGATACTGTCGCCGCCCAGCGGCATATACCCCATGCCATCCAGTACCCGGAGAAGCTTCACCTGGACATTCAGGCTTATTTCTCCCAGTTCATCCAGAAAAAGCGTGCCTTTGTCCGCTATGTCCAGAACCCCTTTTCTGTCTGCATAGGCCCCGGAAAAACCCCCTTTTTTATAACCAAAAAATTCGCTTTCCATCAGGGTTTCCGGAATCGCACCGCAGTTGACCGGAATAAACGCCTTTCCCCTGCGGTCACCGGTTTCATGAATAGCTCTTGCTACAAGCTCTTTGCCGGTTCCGGATTCACCATAAATAATCACATTGGCACTGCCTGAAGCCGCCCGCATGATCAGGTCATACACCCGCTGCATTCCCGGACTTTTCCCGATGATGTTCCTGATCCTATACCGTTCACTCATGGAGGACCGCAACAGGATATTTTCCCTTTGCAGGGTTATCTCCCTGATTTTCTGGTCACTGATATCCGTGATAAATCCTTCCAGGGAGATGAGTTCACCCCTGTTGGAAAAAATACCTTCTCCCCGGTCCAGCACCCATTTCCACTGATCATTTTTTTCGTGGTGGCGGTCTGTACTGGTTTTGATACGGTACACCAGTTCATATGATTCTTTTTTTTCCAGCGCCTTTTTAATGACGGTCAGGTTTTTTTGTTTGTCCGTGGGATGAATAAGTTCCATAAAGGAGACCAGAGGGTCGCCTTCCAGTTTTTCCGGCCCAAAACCCAGCAGATCATAAGTGCCGTGGCTGACAAATTCCATGGTCCAGTCCTCATCGTTGGCACAGCGGTAAACTATGCCGGGCAGGTTGTTCATGAGGGTTGAGAGCATACGTCTGCTTTCCAGCAGTTCCTGGCTGGCCTGCCGCAGGCGGCGCACCTCTTTTTTGAGTTGCGTCACCTGGTCCTTCAGAGGGATATGGGAAGAAGACTGGGTCATTGCAATTTTTAT
>JAABSL010000229.1 GCA_011390415.1 Desulfobacteraceae bacterium | reverse complement strand
CACCATGATTTGAGATCGCTGAGATTTCAAATCATCATCGCCGTTTTTTTGCTTCCGATGTGCCTCTATATTTTTTGGATCTGGTCTTTCAACCAGAAAGATTTTGCACTAGGGTTGAATGTCGCTGCAAAAGTCCTTTTAGGTACTTGGATGATCGTTTTCAGCATGTATCAGAAAGCCGGAGTGATTAGAAGATTATCCTTTTTGGTCCCCCTGGAATTAGGCCGTCCCGAATCAGAATACAAAACTTGAACTTAATTTTTTGTTGTTTTAGATAAAAACCGTTCCGTTCGAAGGGGATTATCACATGCTTTTATTGGAAAAAGGAGATCGATTTTTAAATAAGATTGGTGATTATTTTTATCAAAAAAGAGTGTTGCCGGGAAATCGCCACTATACGAAATTCATTATTCTCGGAACCGGAAGAACAGGTTCCAATATGCTCGTGAGCGCCTTGAATACGCATCCAAATGGGATTGTGTACGGAGAAATTTTTAACAATACGCGCTACAATCGGATTGGCTTTAATAATAAAAATAGACCGTACATCAGTTTCCGAAAGGCTCTGAAAATCAGAGTAAATAATCCGATTTCTTTTCTCGAGGACTATATATTCAGAATTTTTCCTGCCAAGACGGCAGCTGTAGGGTTTAAGCTTTTTTACTGGCATTGCCACGAGGATAATTGGCGGTGTATCTGGGATTATATGAATTCGATGCAGGGACTCAAAATTATACACATCAAAAGAAGAAATATGCTGAAGACGTTTTTATCTCTGAAAATTGCCCAGAGAACCAAACAATGGAGCCAGATTAAGGAGAAAAATAAAAAAACGAAACCCTCCATTACGCTTGATTTTAATGAATGCGTAAAAATTTTCGAAGATTGGAAAGAGAAAGAAAGAAGAATATTACGATAAATACTTTGCCGATCATTCCATATATGAGGTTTTTTATGAAGATCTTTGCGATCAATATGAAACCAAAATAAAAGAAATTCAAAATTTTTTAGGACTGCCGCCCCTATATTTGAAAACGTCGACTATTCGGCAAGGCATTGATAATATAGCAAAAGTAATTACCAATTATTTCGAATTGAAAAATAAATTCAACAATACACGTTGGCAGCATTTTTTTGAAAGGTAATACAAACAACCTCAAATCAAAAAACCTATTGCATATACCGGTCGCCTCAAAGCCCAAAACCCAAGATATTCAGCAGGAAAAACGACAGAATGAAATTCTACAACCCCGATACATGGCTTACCAGAAAATGGACAAGATTTTGGATAAGAAGAGGAGGGTTAAATTGGAAAGGGCGGCTTGCCATGAAAATGGCCGCTGTGTTTACAGCGCCGCATAAAGCAAGAGTGGCTCTGGCCAATTTATCCGAAAGCGGGTTTATAGATGGAAGCGTGATGATCCATCACGATGAACTTAAGATCGGCAGGCATGTTTTTATCGACCAAGGATGCATCCTCTTCAAACGCGGGGGCAATGGCTTCATTGAACTGCAGGATCGGGTAATCCTATACCGAGAAGTGTTTATGGAATCGGGGTGGGGAGGAAGCATTCGAATCGATAAAAATACGAGTATCCATCCTCGGTGCCAGATCAATGCCTATGTGGAATCAATTCGAATCGGGCAAGATGTAATGCTTGCACCGTTTTGTTCGCTCTATTCCTACAGTCACGGGTTGAAACCCGGAGAGTTGATTGTAAGTCAGCCGCTTGAAAGCAAAGGCCCCATCGTCATCGGCGAGGGTGCATGGCTTGGTGTCGGTGTTGTTGTGACCAGCGGAGTCACGATTGGTGAGGGGGCTGCTGTAGGGGCCGGGGCGGTTGTCACCCAGGATGTGGCGCCCAATACGATCGTTGCGGGAAATCCGGCGAAGGTTATCAGAAAGCGATAATATCACGGATTGAAATTTATGCCTACAAACCCTCAAAGATCAGTTCAGACAATCCGGTCCTAGCCATTAAAACAGTGAGTGGATTTTGGAAGAATCTCTATATTCTTCTAAAATTAAGTTTCCTGTCTATATCAGCGTGGTGATATGCACATACAATCGGGCCGGTATGCTGAAAGATACCTTGCAGAGCTGGTTGGCGGTGGATAAGAATCATGCAACGGTCGAGTTGATTGTGGCTGACAACAATTCGACCGACCCGACGTATCAGACCGTTCACCAATTTCAAAATCGGGTTTCAAACGATATCCGGTATGTTTTCGAAGCGAAACCGGGCCTCTCTTTTACCAGAAACAAGGGAATAAAAGAAGCGCGCGGACGGATCATCGCTTTTGTGGATGATGACGTCTATTTTCAGGAGGATTGGCTGAAAAAGATAGTGGACGCTTTTCAGGATCATCCGCAGGCAGACTGCATCGGAGGCAATTCGATACCGTTTTTCGAAACAAAACGACCGCCGTGGCTAACTGATGATATGTTTCATGTCTACGGTTCGACCGGTTCAGGGACGACCGGAAAGGCGATGAAATTTCCAGAACATCCCTTCGGAGTCAATATGGCCTTTAAACGGTCTGTATTTGAGCAGGTGGGCATGTTCAATACGACCTTGGGCCGAATTAAAACATCACTTCTGTCCAACGAGGAAAAAGAGCTTTTTTATCGAATCGACCGGGCCGGGTTTAACACTTACTATACCCCCGATGTGGTCATCTATCACAGAATACCGGCGGAACGTTTAAACCGGAAATGGGTTTTAAGGCGGGTATACTGGCAGGGAATATCGCGGGTCGTTTTTGATCAACTCATTCATAGAAAGACGAAATTCGATTTGCTCAAAGATGCCGTTATATATACCAGACGCGCCATTTTCGGGTC
>JAABSL010000228.1 GCA_011390415.1 Desulfobacteraceae bacterium | reverse complement strand
TTAAAAATGAAAATCAAGGAACTTCAAACCCAGATCTCACTTAGTGAAGACAGCACCAGCCGGTTCCATGCGGATGAGCTGCCTACCTGGGCCGGGAACGACCAGCTGGATAAGCTGCGGTTCCAGGATTTTCTGCGGGACGTGTATCAGCAGGCATATCCGGATGATCCGGAAGAGTTGACGCGCCTGCTTCAGAATATGAACCTGGCCACGAATGACGGCGTGCTGAACCTGGCAGGGTTGCTGATGTTTGCTGAAAGACCCCAGCTCATCAAGCCGCAGTTCGTGGTCAAGGCGATCCCCTATCCCGGAGATCAGGTTCACGTGACCGACTATGTGGATACAAAGGACTTTGCCGGGCCCCTGCCGAAAATATTTGAAGATGCCCTGGCCTTTGTGATGCGGAACCTGCACAAGATCCAGGCAGGACGGGGTGTGAATGCCCCCGGCCTGCCGGAAATCCCGGAAAGCGTGTTCGAGGAGCTATTGGTCAATGCCCTGGTACACCGGGATTATCTGGTGAGCGCGCCGATCCGGCTGTTTGTCTATGACAACCGCATCGAGATCATCAGTCCGGGGCATCTACCTGACAACCTGGCCGTGGAGAAGATCCGGACGGGTAACGCCAACATCCGGAACCCGATTCTGGTTTCTTATGTGGCCAAGGGGCTGCTGCCTTATCACGGGCTGGGCTCCGGGATCAAACGCGCTCTGGCGGAATGGCCGCAAATCGATCTTGCCGACGACCGGGATGGCTGTCTGTTCACCGCAATGGTTCACCGAAAACCGGCAGAAGAGCTGGAATTGGTGAACATTTCATCAGATAGCGGACTGATACCCGACATGACGTCGGGAAAACGTCTGGAAAACGTCGGGAAGACGTCGAGAATGATTCTGGATGCCTGTCGGGAAAAGTCTTCTGTTACCATCCCGGAGCTGGCTGTATTGATTGGCATTACCGAGCGATCGGTGCAGCGAAACATTCAGAAGCTGCAAAAAGACGGGTTGCTGCGCCGGGTTGGCGGGAGAAAAGAAGGCCACTGGGAGGTGCTGTCATGATCTGCTTCAGCGAGCAAGTTACCGAGCGGTTCTTAAAATTCCTTGCACTCTTCATCTAAATGATGCATATTTATATGGATCATTTATACATATATCAGGGGGCAAATATGAGAACAACATTAAATATCGAAGATACCCTTGTTGAGAGGGCATCCAAGCTTACCGGAATAAAAGAAAAAACAGCTCTTGTTCGTAAAGGGCTTGAAGCCTTGATCAGCCTGGAGAGCAGCAAGCGTTTGGCGGCGCTTGGAGGAAGCGAGAAAAAAATCCGGATGCCGAGGCGACGAAAATCGGAGTTATAAAAAAATGATTCTTGCCGACACAAATGTTTGGATCAAACATTTCAGAGAACCTGATGCTGAGCTCATTTCACAATTGAATATCGGGTTTGTTGCATGCCATCCATTTATTATCGGAGAGTTGGCCTGTGGTAACTTAGGCAATCGAGCAGAAATTTTGATGCTTCTTCAGGCACTTCCTTCATCACCTGTTGTTGAGGCTGCAGAAATCTTAGAATTTATCGAAAATTATTCACTAATGGGGCGAGGCCTTGGATACGTGGATATTCATTTATTAGCTTCTGCCATTATAGGCAATGTTGTCCTTTGGACTTATGATCGAAGTCTCAATGAAGCAGCAATAGAACTGGGCATTTCATATCCAGGAAGCTAATGGGACAAAACGGACGTTTCATCCGCTACAAAAGAGAAGCACCGGCGGCAAAAAGAACGATATATACAAAAAAGCGGAAATGCCTTTCTGTCAGTTTTTTATGAAGTATCTCACCGGCAATCAGGCCGGCGGCCACACCCGGAAAAAGAATCAGGGACAGCCCGGCAGTCTCCCCTGTCCACTGGCCGTTCAGTATAAAATAAAGGGTCATCAGGGCACTCAGGATGCTCCACAGCGCCGTGAGAACAGCCCGGAAACGGGTCTTGTCAAGCGGCAGGCGGCTTGCCGCATAAACGACCAAAGGGCCGCCGGAGGCATACAGGCCGTGAATGACCCCGGCCAGGGTAAAAAAAAGTTTCTGCACAATTGGGTGCACCGCTTTTAGCGAAGAGGTGAAAAGGGACACCATTTCCCTGGCGGAAATCACCATCACAAAAAGCCCCAGGATCTTTTTCAGTACCGGTCCGGCCAGTATGTCGAACAAAAGAAGTCCGGCTGCCACACCTGCTGTCATAAACGGAATGATCCGGACCCAAAGGATTCTTTGATGGATATACCCGGCATACCGGGCTGTAAGATATCCGTTCAGCAGCAGGTCCAGGAATACCAGCGAAGGGATCAGCAGATGGAGAGGGAAAAAATGGGCGCCCAGGGTAACGGCGATAACGGTGCTGCCGAAACCGGATATGCTCTGGGCCGTATATGAAAAAAACACGATACCGGCCATGAAAAGCGTGTCTGAAAGCACGAAATCCATTTTTTACGGATTATGCCATAATTTTCTGTTCAATAGGAGCACCAGGGCTACAATGAGGATGCCGGCAAACACAAGGGTGGTGAAAAAGGTGCTCCAGCCCCACCAGAAAGGTGCATTCAACAGGGCTGTCAGGCCCCCCACCACGGGAACGGCAAAAATATTCATGAACCCAAGTTCCCTGGCAACCGGGGTCTTGAACTCCGGGTCCACAATGCGGAGGAGCATCAACCCGCAGGCCACCGTGCCCGTCACCACGCCATAGATGGCCACGGCCCGCTCCAGGCGATACTCAGAAAGCTGTCTGCCCAGCATCCACACCAGCAGTGTGGTCAGAATACCGCCTGCCAGCGCAATCGCAATCAGCG
>JAABSL010000227.1 GCA_011390415.1 Desulfobacteraceae bacterium | reverse complement strand
CTGAGGCAATATGTCCACTTCGGCCATGACGGGAACACGCCCATAGGTTTCAATAGCGTTTTTGTTGATCGGATCAGGGGGTCCGTTCAATACCACGCCGAGGATCTCAAGCCCGTTTTGCCGTAACATTTCAAGCGTTAACAGGGTATGATTAATGGTCCCCAACGTGCTTCTGGCCACCACCAGCACCGGCAGATCCAGGTATTTCATCAGATCCACCATGAATTGGTTTTCATTTAGCGGCACCATGACACCGCCGGCGCCTTCAACAACCAGGCGGGGATATCTGTCCTGGTCGGGCATATCAAACGCCGCCAACCGGATTCGCACCCCGTCACGGGCAGCTGCGGCATGGGGGGAAAGCGGCTGTTTGAGCCGATATGTTTCCGGCAGGAAAGCATCTTCGGCAAAACCCGTCACGCGGCGGATCCAGGCGCTATCTGTCATTTCGTCCGTACCGCTTTGCACCGGTTTCCAGTAAGCAGCGTTTAATCCGGCCATCAGAATCGCACTGACAAGGGTTTTGCCCACACCGGTGTCCGTTCCGGTGATAAAAAAACGCGGGGGTATATTAATAGGATGCATCAATTATTGTCCTGGCAAAACCTTGGTAAAATCCTTGCGAAAAAGTTCTGGCGGATTCGGCTGTTTAATTTTTTGCCCGCCATTTTCCAAACAGCTCAATCACCCGGTCAATCTGCTCCCGGGTGTGCAGTGCCGATAACGACAAGCGGACCCGCGACGCCCCTTCCGGCACGGTCGGCGGCCGGATGGCGCTGATGAGAATGCCGTTTTCTTCCAGCCAGCTTGAAAATTCAAGGGCGGCTGCTTCTTTGCCGATCATTACGGGAATGATCTGGGTGGATGAGTTGCCGGTCCGCCAGCCCATTTTATTCAGGGATTGCCGGAGGTATGCGGCATTGTTCCGAAGGGATTGTCGCTGGTCATCCATTGCCGGGATCAAATCCAGGGCCGCATCAATGGCCCCCAGCACCGCCGGCGGCAGGGCTGTGCTGTAAATCAGACCGGCACAGCAGTTAATCATATATTGTTTGGTCTTTTCCGCGCAGGCAAAATAGGCCCCGAATGATCCGCCGGCCTTTCCGAATGTACCGATCACCAGGTCGATATCATGTCCGCAGGTCAATCCCATGCCCTGATGCCCGAACACGCCGGTGGCATGGGCGTCATCCACAATTAAAAATGCATTGAACTTTTTTGATAGCGTGACAAGGCCGGCCAGATCCGCCATATCCCCGTCCATACTGAAAACCGATTCCGTGACAATAAAAATTCCGGAAAAACCCTTATCCGAATGCTGCTCAAGCAACTGAGCCAGATGGGACAAATCATTGTGCCGATAAACAGCCACTTTGCAGCGCGCCAGCCGGCATCCCTGAATCAGGCTGTTATGATTGAGCTGGTCGGAAAGGATGAGGGCTTGGGGGTCGGCCAGGGCCGGGATGGCGGAAATATTGGCCTGGAACCCCGAAGAAAGCACCAGGGCCGCCGGCACCTGTTTCAATTGCGCCAGTTTATTCTCAACCGATTCATAAAAATCATAATTTCCGCAGATCAGGCGGGAGGCGGTGGATCCGGCGCCATATTTTTCAATAAATTCAATGGCTCTTTTCCGGAGCTGCGGATGCGTGGCCAGTCCCAGATAATCATTGGAACAAAAATTGAGCAGATGGCGACCGCTGATATCAATTTCAATGCCATTTAACGGCGTTACCTTCCGGAGCCGGCGCAACCGGCCGCTGTCTATCCGACGCTCCAGTTCCGCATCAATAAAACCGTATTTGTCTTTATGGGTGTCGTTAACCATTAAAATAGGCTACTCATAAAACGCTTTGATCTGCGCTACCACATAGACAAGCTGGTCTTCGGAAAGTTCCGGATAGACCGGCAGGGCCAGGGTGTGTTCGGCCGCATATTCCGATACCGGAAATTCTCCGGAGGAATATCCGAGATCCGCAAAACATTCCTGCAAGTGAAGCGGCACCGGGTAATATATTTCACAGCCGATGTTCTTCTGGATTAAAAAGTCCTTTAGCGCATCGCGTTTTTCAGGAACCTGAATGATAAACTGGTTATAGATATGACGGTTTTCCTTTTCAAAAGGAACGGTGACGATTCCGCTTAATCCGGCTTCTTCAATCAGGGATTTATATTTTTTCGCATTTTTCTGCCGGGCGGCTGTCCACTGGTCCAGATATTGAAGCTTTATGAGCACAATGGCTGCCTGAAGGGCATCGAGCCGGAAATTGCCGCCGATCTGGCTGTGATAATACTTGGGATGCCCGCCATGCACCCGTAAAATTTTTAAATTTTCATACAGGTCCGCCGAATTGGTGGTGACCATGCCGCCGTCTCCGAATCCGCCGAGATTTTTGGACGGGAAAAATGAAAAACAGCCAAAATCTCCCATGGACCCGGCGCGTTTCCCCTTATACTCCGAACCGATGGCCTGGGCCGCATCTTCAATCACCGTCAGACCATTTTCCCCGGCAATCCTTGATATCGCATCCATATCCGCGCACTGGCCGTATAAATGGACCGGAATGACGGCTTTTAATGTGGCGCGGTCTGCCGCTGACATATTTTTTATTGCGGCTTCAATCTTTTCCGGTGAAATATTATACGTATCCGCCTCGATGTCCGCAAAAACCGGAATGGCCCCTACCCGGCTGACCGCACCGGCGGTGGCAAAAAAGGTGTATGGCGATGTAATCACGCGATCGCCGGGACCGATCCCGGCCGCCATCAATGACAATAGCAGCGCATCCGTTCCCGAAGAAACACCCACCGCATATTGTGCGGAACAGTACCGGGCAATTTCTGCTTCCAGTTTTTCAACATAG
>JAABSL010000226.1 GCA_011390415.1 Desulfobacteraceae bacterium | reverse complement strand
CCTCCAAAAAACGCAGGATTGCCTCTCTCACCAATGCACTGCGGTTGCTGCCGCGTTTTTTAGCAAGAAGCGCAAGATCCTGTTCAATTTTTTTGTCTAACCGAATGGCAAGCATGTCGTGTCTATTCCCTGTTGCGTTTATTGTATCTTGTTATACATTGTATGACGTTTTTAAGGTGATTTGTCAATGAGGAAAATTTGGGAGGAAAATTTGGGCCATAATTGACTTTTAATTTCCTGAAAATTAGACTATTCTCAACTTTCATTATTCTGTTTCCATAAAAATAATAAATGGAGTTTTTAATGCAAAATCCGCTGTCTGAAAAGCAAATCGTCCTGTGTGTCTGCGGCGGCATCGCGGCCTATAAAAGTGTGGAGCTGATGCGGCTGTTCCAGAAAGCCGGGGCGGATGTGAAGGTGGTGATGACGAAAAATGCTGAAAATTTTGTCGGGGCCATGACCTTTGAAGCCATATCCGGTCATCCGGTGTTTAAAGGGATGTATGGCGGCAATTCTGATGCCCGGATGCGGCATATTTCATGGGCTGAGGAAGCCGATGCCGTGGTGATTGCACCGGCCACCGCAAACATCATCGCTAAGCTGGCAAACGGTATTGCAGACGACGCCATGACCACATTTATGCTGGCGGTGACCGCGCCGAAGATTGTCTGCCCCTCTATGAATACCCATATGTATGAGAATCGGGCAGTACAGCGAAACCTGGATGTTCTGGAAGGCGATGGCTTTATGATAGTCGATCCCGGGGAAGGGGAGCTGGCCTGCGGTGCCGTGGGCGCGGGACGGCTGCCTGAGCCGGAATATATTTTTGACCGGGTGGCGAATGTTTTCATTTCCAAAGACTTTAAGGGCAAGAAAGTCCTGGTGACGGCCGGGCCGACGAGGGAATTTATTGACCCGGTGCGTTTTGTAAGCAATCCGTCGTCCGGGAAAATGGGATATGCCGTGGCAAAAGCAGCGGCGGACCGGGGCGCGGATGCGGTTCTGGTTTCCGGGCCCACAGCGTTGAAGATACCGTTCGGCGTTCGGCGAGTGGATGTGATAACTGCCGATGAAATGGCGGAAGCGGTTTTTGAGCGCATGGATGATTCCGATGTTATTGTCAAGGTTGCTGCGGTTTCGGATTATGCACCTTCGGAAAAAGCAGTTCATAAAATTAAAAAAGGCGAGGGCGGTATTGCCGTTCAAATGGAAAGAACGGTTGATATTCTGGCGGAACTGGGCCGGCGAAAAAAACAGAATCAGGTGCTTGTTGGGTTTGCGGCGGAAACGCAGAATCTTAAAGAAAATGCCGTTGATAAGTTGAAACGAAAAAACCTGGACCTGATTGCGGGCAATCTGGTGAGTGATCCGTCATCCGGATTTAATGCGGATACCAATAAGATCAATTTGTTTTTTAAGGACGGAAGCATAGAGGAACTGCCGGTAATGGGCAAGGATGCGGCCGCGCATGTGCTGCTGGATCGGGTAAAAGAATTAATTGGCCGCAGATAAACACAGATGCATGCAGAATAAAAAATTAAAAGCATAACTTATCTGCGTTCATCCGCGAGAATCTGCGGCAAAAATAATAGCGTTGTTTACAAATGAAGAATAAAAAATAATGAGCCGCAGACACACGCAGATAAACGCGGATAAAAGTATTAACTCATAAATAAAATCAGGAAAGGGTGTCCTGGAAGAAAAGACCGTGGGAATAAAGAACAGCGTTGCTGTTTTATATCCGAAATGGATAACCGGAATAAATTTAATAAACCTTAAATCGTTCAGCCTGAGAAAAACTAAGGATCGGGAATGCCAACAGTATTGAGAATCGGACCTTACAGGTTTTTCTTTTATTCAAGCGATAAAAATGAACCAGTTCATGTTCATGTAGAGCGAGAAGATAATATTGCCAAGGTATGGCTTGATCCTGTAAGACTTCAAAATAGTGGCGGCTTCAAAAGATCAGAGATTAATCGAATTTTACTGATTATAAATGAGCATCAATATGAATTGCTGGAGGCATGGAATGACTACTTTAGCGGTTAAAATAGAAGTGCCGAATGCCCTTAACGTCATTGTTACGGACGATACGCTCACCGTTGAGCTTGATGATGGACGAACTGTTTCCGTTCCAACTGCCTGGTATCCGAGGTTGCTGCATGCATCAGCGAAAGAGCGAAGAGACTGGAGATTAATAGGAAAAGGGCGGGGAATACACTGGACAGAAATTGACGAAGATGTCAGTGTTGAGGGACTGCTTGCCGGCAGGCCGTCGGGGGAGAGTCAGTCTTCTTTCAAGAAGTGGCTTGATACAAGAGCGATCGCTTAAACTTATTATTTTTGATGTTTAGCAAGCTTGCGAGATTTTATCTGTGTCCATCAGCGTGCATCCGCGGCTAAATTAAATCAGCCGCAGATTTACACAGACACACCCAGATACAAAAATCACATAAGATGAGATTCCTGAATTTTGAAAAATAACCATAGCTATAAACACCCTGCTGACGAAATTTTTAAAGGATTATCCGGGTATCTGAAGTTCCTTTCGGAACTGGGTTTCAATGGTCTGGATTGTTCCGAGAAGAATCTTGAACTGATAGACGCCTGGGGAGCAGCCGGGGTAAAAGAAAGCCGGTTTTCTTCCGGTCTGAACAATAATTTTATAAAGTGCCGAAAATGTTCATTGTCAAAAGATAGTCAGCAGATTGTCTGCGGACAAGGAAATCAGAAAGCGCGTTTGGCGATCGTGGGCGGTGTTGCCAGTTTGGAAGACACTCAGGCCGGAAAACCATACAGCGGCAAAGCGGGGGATCTTTTGAATAAAATGATTTCCGCGATGAACCTTACCCGCGACGATATTTACATTACCCGTGC
>JAABSL010000225.1 GCA_011390415.1 Desulfobacteraceae bacterium | reverse complement strand
CAGTAACAAACAAAGGTTCCTTCTTCGATCTCTTGACGAATCATTTCCCAGAAGAAGATTCCCGGTTGCTGGTATATTTTTTTCAAAATCATGCAGACGCGGAGTGTTTTTCATATAAGGATTTACAGCTTCCACAGGAAGAAGCTCAAGATCTGTTAATGATAGGTTATGACCAACGGATGATCCTACCTGAAAAGACCCGAAAGGGACCGGCCTGGGAAGACAGGATACTTACTTTTGATGAGGCGGCAGTTTTTCAGATCCCCTCGATTGTCAGGCAAATTACCAGGGTGGCTGGCAGCAGGGAAAGTCTCCAGACAAATTTCCTGTTGGCAAGCATCTTTGAGGAACTGCCTTCATCCGATATCAGTGAAATGGTCCAGCTGCTGACAACAATCATGGCCAACAGCCGCAATCGTTTGTTCGAGGCTGGCCTGGTGGACCTGTATCATCAACAAATCAATGCTCGGGTCTGTTTACACGATATGTTGGACTTGTTTGTGATATCCGGTGTCATGAGCCCCTGCCCAGCCCGATCCTTAAATACAGGTCTATCCTGGTATGAAATCAGCCCGGTGTGTTGGTTAATCGAAAGGATTTGAATGAATCCGAAAAATGAAGAAACATGCCTGTTTGTCAGACGTTGGGGTCATCAAATAAATTGAATACCAGGGAGGATGATATGGGAAAAATAAAGATTGTTCAGGGGGATATCACTACCGTTGAGGTGGATGCCATTGTCAATGCTGCCAACTCCCGGATGCTGGGCGGCGGCGGTGTGGATGGGGCAATTCATCGGGCTGCCGGACCGGAACTGCTGGCCGCGTGCAAAAAGGTGCCGGCGGAAAAAGGGGTCAGGTGCCCTACCGGTGAGGCGCGGATTACTGAGGCAGGAAATTTAAATGCAAAATATGTCATCCATACGGTGGGACCCAGGTATGGGGTTGATGAGCCCGCTGAACGGCTACTGGAAACAGCCTATCAGAACAGCCTGAACCTGGCTCTGGCCCATGGGTGTCAGTCCATTGCATTTCCCGCCATTTCTTGTGGCGTTTACGGATATCCACTTAAGGAGGCAGCCCATATTGCAATTTCCGTGTGCACACGGCCGGAATATGACCCTTTGACAATATGTTTTTATCTGTTCAGTGAAGACATGGCCGCCATCTGGACCACAGCTCTGAAGAACCACTGCCATGAGTAGAAAGGTTTAACAATTTTCTTTTCCAAAGCCCTCTTTTATATTGAAGAGAGCTTTTTTCCCTATGAATGTCTGAGGTGTTATTAAATGAAAAATAAATATGAATTAATTTTTGAAAAATGTCATCATTGCGAGACCGAAGTTGAACTGAGCACAGAGTTCAAGATGCATCCCTGCCCCAATTGTAGAAAACGAATAAAACTGTGTGCTTTATGCGATTTGGATTTGGGCAATTGTGAAGAGTGCCCTTTATGATATCAATCGAAATAATGAAAAAATTATTTTATTCTAATTTTTTGTTCTTCTACTTCCTTTTTCAAATGTGCTTTCTGGTCTTTATTTCCAATTTTTATTGCAGTGGAATAGACCTTATTAGATAATGACTCATAGCTATCCCTTTTGATCAATGGGATTGCGCCAATGGTATATTCTTCAGGGGTTGAAATCATGGATAACGAAGTCAGATAGGATTTAATAATTTTTTTCTCATCACCAGTTATCATCCATGTACCATATTCATCAGCAAAAATAATTTCATCACCGTCTTCCATTTTATCAATGAGTTCGTGAAGCAATTTGAAACACAGGACTGCTATCTCATGATCTCCCTGGTCGGATAATTTTGAACAGTCTTCAAGGTGATAGCTAATTTCCTCAAACCAGGCATCGGTTTCTTCCGGAATATCTGAAAAATTCTTGGAGTTTATATCAAATGGCGCATAATAATGTCCGGCCAGAGATTTTTCATAAAATTTTTCAATGGTAATCTGCAATTTATTGCCTTCAACCAAGGATGGCGGTATTTCTGTAATTATTTCTCCAAACACCTCATGCCTTTGATTTGTGTTCATTGTGTCAAAGGCTAAGCGCAATAATTCCAAAAATTTTTCTTTGTCTTGTTTTCCAAGGTATTCGAATATTTTTTCTTTGTTCATACTTGATATCCTTATTTTCTACCAAAATCAGCTGGGATCTCTCTTCATAAATGGGTATGCCATTTTCAGATCTTATTGGCAAGTGTATCATTTTTCCTGTACATCCTGAATTGATAAAATATCTTTTTTTGTTTCGGTTACTCACATCTCTTTTATTGGGCATGATGTTAAAATTCATAAAAATCCAGGGCACCAGAAGGTATGCTATCACCTTGGAATAATAAATCTCCAAGGCCAGATGCCTTATGAGTGCGCTGTTTTCATGGAATCTGTGGCTTTTTCTCAACACCACGATACGCTGGTCCATGCCTGTTCCAGGACCAGAAAACGCTGACAATTCATATCCATTGGCTTTTTTGATGAAATCTGGCATGGTTAAAAAAACCACAAAAATTCATCATGAATACAATGGTCATTGGGTGGACGTAAACGCGATCTATCGGCAGCTCAAAAAACACCGTGGCCGTGCAAAGATCCTGGCAAGTGCCGTAGTAACGTTAAAGGGTGGATTGCCTGCCAGACTCGTGTTTGTGCGGGACAGGCGCAAAACAGACTGGCTGGCCTTGATATCCACGGATATTGGCCTGTCAAATGAAGACGTCGTTCGAATTTACGGCAAACGCTGGGATATCAAGGTGTTTTTCAAAATGGCCAAACAGCATCTGAAACTGGCAAAGGAGATGCAATGCCGCGATTATGATCCCCTGGTGGCCCACACCACTATTGTTTTCCTGCGGTATATGTTTTTGGCATACCACCA
>JAABSL010000224.1 GCA_011390415.1 Desulfobacteraceae bacterium | reverse complement strand
TCAGATAGTCTCACAAATTAAAGTATAGGATATTGTTGTGAATCATTAAGTAAACTTGGATGAGATGCTGCCACAAGCAATAATTTGTTAGCATTTTCTTAGCACACAAAATGCAGATTTTCAAAAAATATTTCGATATAATTTATCTATGAAACAAAATCAACTATAAGATATATTTGTTATTTATCCACCTTGGAACAAGAGAAAAGGTGGTGTAAGAAAAGTGCGCTCTTTCCAAGGTAGAAATTTGGATTACCAAACAATGGAAACAGACACTATTTTTAAATTATTAGATGATCAAATATTTACATTGTATCCGCCCGGGGAACTACATCTGTGCTAAATCTAAATTATGCACATTTTTATTTTTGTCCGGGAATCAGTTTGTGGAGTTGATTATCCGGATAGCCCGGCAGTGTTTCCAGGGTTTGTTTCAGCCATTCAAAAGGTTCTATATAGTTTAGCTTGCAAGTGGCAAGTAAGGAATAAATTATTGCGGCGTTTTTTGCACCATTATGTGAACCAGCAAACAAATAGTTCTTTCTTCCCAGGGCAACCGGACGAATGGTATTCTCGATAAGGTTATTGTCGATATGAAAACGGCCATCTTCGATATACCTTTTTAAACGGGGCCATAATTTAAGAGTATAATTAATGGCCTTGCCTATGGCGCTTTTCGGAAGCACAAGTGGCTTTTCTTCAATAAGGTATTTTTCGAGTTTTTCAAGCAGCGGCACCGATTTTTCCTGGCGGTACAATTTAATTTCATCATAAGAAAGTTGTGCTTCCTGTGCTTCTCGTTCCACCTGGTATAAGTCCCGGATAATAATCAATACTTTTTCTGCCCGTTCAGGATCATTTTCCAGGGCTTGTTCAAATTTGCGCCTGGCATGTGCCATGCATGCCAGAAGCGTTATCTTTTGTGGTGGGCCTAATTTTTCATAACCAGTGTATCCGTCGGTTTGCAGGTGGCCTTTAAAATTTTCAAGAAAACTTTTCGGTCCTTCCCTGCTACGCGAATGCCGGTAGTCAAAAACCGCCATTGTCTCTACCGGGTTACAATAAACCCAGTGGTATCCCTGGTGGGTTGCTCCTGGTTTATCTTCCGTCAGTACCGGGATTGGTGTTTCATCTGCCATCAGGTAATCGGTTTCAACAATTTTGGCTTTCATTGCTTCCCAAAGCCGGAGAAGCTGGTTTTCCGTGGCATTGTTGCCCCATCCGCCAAGAGTAGAATCAGGAATATAAATATTTTGACGTTTTAGCATTTTTGACTGGCGAAACCAGGGCAGGTGATCGACAAATTTGCTGACTATTATATGTGCAACCATCGATGCCCCGGCATTTCCTTTGGGGATGGGCAGCGACGGAAGTGGTGCAACAGCAATTTTTGTTTGTTCATCACTGCTTTCTACTACATATTTGGGACGGATTATTTTACGCACATAAATGTTAGCCGGTTCATACTCCAGTATCTCGGTAATATTCTCGCCAATTTTTTTGGCATTTTCAGGAATATTATCCGGGCAAATAATTTCTTCCCGCCGCGGAAGGTGCGGTGGAAGCGGTGCGCGCAACGGATGCTTTTTTTCTTTTTTGGGCTTGTTGCGGGTATAAGTAACTTCCTGGGTTTCCTTCTCTGTGGTTTCTTCTGCCGGAAGGTCAAAAAGCACTCCCTGGTCAGGGCCGGGGCCAATGAAACGTTCGCGTTTTTGTCCAAACAACATCCGCTGTAACTGGGCAAGCTGGTGCTTCAGGATATCCACCTCTGATTTGAAGCTTAAAAGCTGCTGGTATTCTTTTTTCGATATGGTTATGGTTTCTTCGCTTGCCATAACACAAATATAATCACCAAAAACCTTTGTTGCATAAGTATTTAAGACCCTTTTTTCAACAAAAAGATGTTGCTAAAAACGCCTGCGTTTTTTTGCATATTTCAAAGAAAAACCATCTACCATCATGGCTAATTGGCCGTATTCCATAACCTGCGAAAGCCCGGTGTTTTTCGCCAGCGGAAGCTCGAAAGTCCCGCTTTCGAGCCGCTTGTAAAACAGGACAAAACCACCGGGTTCCCACCTAAGCAGTTTGGCCAGTGTGCGTTTTTTATTGATGAAAATAAATACATCGCCACTGCGCGGGTCTTGTCCCAAACGGCCGCTGACTAAACCGCACAGTCCGTCGAAACTTTTCCGCATATCAGTAGGTTCCCGAAACAAATAATACCGTGCCGATGAAACAGAAAACATAACGGTTAATAATCAATCAGTGTTTTCAATGCAGAAACCGGTGTCCCGGATGGTAAGGAAACCCAAACTCCATTGGGATAATGAAGCCGGATTTCATTGTTTGCGCCGCTTACTGAAAAACCGTTGCCCGGAATCCGGATAAAACCGGAAGAAGGTAAATTGCCATCACTTATATTCCGTCTTTTATACACCCAATACCGGAACCTGGAAATGGTAAGGCCGTTTTCACGTGCAAACTCAATTTGTGTTTTGTCCGATTCCCTCCATGATTCAACAAGGGCAAACATGGAAGTTCTTTTCTCTTGTAATGTCATACTAATTTTTACGCGGCAAGTTGGGGATTTTACCTGGAGGATAAAATATGCTCATACCTGGGCGGATACGTTGTGATGACCGCAGAAGAAGTGACTGAACTGGCAAAAAAAATGGATCAGTTTAAATAGTTGTGGAGTAAGATAAAAATACGATCTTTGATTTTTTTTAAATTGTAGAGCTGATGCCAGAATTAAACGATCATTATCAAGCATTAATTAAGTTACTGTTGCCTGGAGAAATTTTCGAATATTTTGACATTGTTCAAGTTGATTCAATAGAAAATGAGGTTCATATCCATTTGGACGAGAAAGCCATAAAACCCGAGGGGTATGAGTTGGTCAAGCTG
>JAABSL010000223.1 GCA_011390415.1 Desulfobacteraceae bacterium | reverse complement strand
TGGTGATTTTACAAAAAAATTATACTGCAAATTTTTTTTGATTTTTTCGGTTATGGGGAAGGTATCAGAGCCATTTAATCAAGGGCACTTCCACTGATACCTTTCTCCATCTATTGAGATTTTTGTGATAATTTTTATATGAAAGACCTGGGCAAGTTTCTGAATTCTTTTATGATTTGTCGGGCCTGTCAGATCATGGGGTTAGTCTGTTACAATGACTGTTCGAGATATTGCATTTCTTTTTGGCGGGGAGGCGCCCAGTTCAGCATGTAAGACTACCTTGCATTGCCTCTAAATGCCAAGAGCCTGTCTGTAACAGTGAATGGCATTTTGCCATTGACCCTGATGTTCCAAAACATCGGCAATTTTCTGGTTCGCGGTCAAAAACTTTGATCTCAATTTTTCACGTTCCGGGATTACCCATGAAAACTGTTCTTCAGGTATAAATGATCCCCGATACAGCAAAGGCAGTTCATTTAACAATTGTAAAGCAGTTTCCACACCATCCTGTTCTTCAAGGATATGATTAATTCTTGAACAGCAGGACGTAAAGGCCAAGGTGTCTGTCCAGACAATAAATACATTAAATGCAAGTACGCCCTGTTTGTGTACAAGGGCATTTTTGCTGCCCAGCAATTTTCTGAGACGGTGCAGCTTGGTTTTAAAGGCATTGTAAGCGGCATCGCCGTCACTGTCCGGCCAGAGGGCATCCAAAAGGGAATGTTCCGGAACATTCGTATCCCCTTTTGCCATCATATATTTGAGCATTGTCAGGGGTTTTTGCTGGGCTTTTCGCGCAAACTGCAGGTCCATTGATTGGCAGCCACAAAATGTTCCCCATGCCTGCCTTGACATTGTCGGATACAGGCTGCGGGATCACAAACATGGATATTATGAAGATTTTTGACCCTTTTTTTGCCCACAAAAAATACACTGGGCAGGGATAGGATTATCTCTCTGTTTTTTAAATCTTGATTTTTGTCTTGACTTGAGCTGACCTCTCCTGATACAAAAGTTACATGTTGTGCTTGTATCAGGGGATGAGTAAAGTTTTTAACTTTGGGAATTTTCGATATCTTCTTTTGCATAAAGCAAGTTTTTATCCCTATCCCGTATCCCTATCCGTAAAAAGACTTTTTATGGAGAAGGCTTCATGTATTTGGCAAAGATCAGCAGGCCTCGTATCCAGAAAGTTTTGCAGCGTTGGAGACTGTTCCATCTGCTGGATGAAACCCGCGCCTGTCAGGCTACGTGGGTATGTGGGCCGGGCGGATCAGGCAAAACAACATTTATCGCCAGCTACATAGAGGAAAACCAGCTTCCCTGCCTTTGGTATCAAATTGATGAAGGTGACTCGGACATCGCCGCCTTTTTCTATTACCTGGGAGTGGCAGGCAAAGCGCTTGCCCGTGAGAAAAAAGATCTGCCCTTTCTGACCCCGGAATACGCATTTGGGATTCCCATTTTCACCCGACGATTTTTCGAGAAGCTGTTTGACCGAGTGAAGAAACCGGGTGTTGTTGTGCTGGACAACTACCAGGACGTCCCGACTGAATGTCTTCTACATGAGGTGATACTCAATACCCTATCAGTGATCCCTGAGGGCATAAACCTCTTTATTTTAAGCCGAACTGAACCGCCCCCGATCCTGACAAGGGCAATGGCAAACAATCTCCTCGCCGAGATCGGATGGCCGGCGCTTCGGCTGCAGCCACAGGAAACCAGGGACCTGGTCCGATTATTGAGTCGCACCCCGCCATCTGAGGCGGTTATCGATTCACTGCACAAAAAGGTCGACGGCTGGTTGGCTGGTCTGCTCCTTCTTTTAAAACGGGCAGAGTCCGAAGTCATTGATACCGGAACCTTCACCCAATTCACGAGCAGCGAGGTATTTGATTATTTTACCAGCGAGATATTTGATAAAGCAGACAAAAAAACGCAGGCGTTTTTGCTCAGCACATCGGTTCTGCCAACCTTTAGCGCCACAATGGCGCAAAACCTTACCGGTACGGATAATGCAGAGAAAATTCTGTCCAGGATCAGGCAAAACCACTGGTTTACGGAAAGATTTCTCGGCAGGGAAACCAGATATCAATATCATCCTTTGTTCCGGGAATATTTGCAGAACAAGGCGGTGCAGGCCTTTACCAGCGAGCATATGGCAAGGCTCAAGAAAGCGGCTGCCCGGCTGCTGGAATCCAACGGACAGATAGAGCAGTCTATTGAGCTATTTTTTGAATCCGGCCATCTGCATGAGGTGGTCCGGTTGATCCTCAACCACGCGGAAATGCTGGTAATTCAGGGACGCAACCAAACGTTGGAAAAATGGCTGCGGCGACTTCCGGAGGACGTTTTTTACAAATATCCTTATGCAGTCTATTGGCTGGGTGTTTGCCGCCATCGCCTTGTTCCGGACGAGGGAAGGGCATTTTTTGAGAAAGCCTTTTCCCTTTTTGAGGAACAGGAGGATACAGAGGGTATATGTCTTTCCTTATGCGGGATTCTGGATTCGATAACATTTGCCTGGGACAGCTTTAAACCCCTTGACCAGTGGATTCCGAAATTAACCCAGCTATCCACCCAATATGAAACTCTGACTTCTCCGAAGGTCCAAGGAACACTTTCTGTCGTTGCCCTTTTTGTTCTGGTTTTTAGAGAGCCGAATCATCCCGAATTCAAAACCTGGGAAAAACGAAGCCAGGCAGTCCTGCAGGAAAATATTCCGGGAGATATTAAGCTGCGGGCGATTGCGGCATGGACCTGGCAACGGCTTTTCTTGGGTAATCTCGCCGAGGCAGGCCATTTCATTGAAATGCATCGGGAAAAGGTACAATTTACGGATATTACGCCCTTTACAGTGTTCGCCTTGAAGAATATGGAAGCTTTTTACCATTTTTTGAGTAGCAACTCTGAAAAATGCAGCAA
>JAABSL010000222.1 GCA_011390415.1 Desulfobacteraceae bacterium | reverse complement strand
TCATTGAAAACAATTATCCGTAGTTTATCGTGTTGTGAAAATAATTAAGAACAAGAAGGAGGGGCGAAAGAAGATAAAAATAAAGGAGGAGAGTCTGTTTAGTTGGGCGCTCCACATCTATATGCATTGGAAACATTGATTTTTCGGACGATGCATTTTTGAAGCATTTTTAAATTAATGGATGTGAATTTGATTCCCACACCATTTTTGGTCATGCGGACGGTTCGGCCAAATGCTTTAACAGACAGATCGGATGTTTTCGGATTGGATTCAAAATTGATCGTAATTTCGGCAAACCCCGGAACCGGTATGAGTTGGTCGGTCGTCAGGAACATGCCGCTGGCCCCCAGGTTTTCGACTTGTCCCTTCACCGTCATATATTCAATTTTATTGAAGCTGAAAGCTTCCTGAATTCTGATAGTTGCGCTGGTGTCCGGCCAGGCACCGCTGCGTGTGCATTTGCGTTTTTGCATGATACGATACCCCCTTTTGTGAAGACTTTATAATTAAAAATCAAACCATAAAAAATGCCGAATTGTCAATAAAATATTATATCTGAGGCACCCGAAGCAGTTCATCGGCAAGGCGTAATTCCTGTTCAATTCTTGATTCATCCCATTGGAGTTCTTTTGCGGCGACAACGGCGATCTTTTCAAGCATTTCGCTGCCCGGATGACCGATATTGCCGACGCCGGTGCGGCGCATAAGAATATCGTTTAAAGTTTTTGCAGATTCATTGCGAATGGCATAGATGACTGATGCCATGATCTGACCATCTTCACAGATGATTTCCGATAATTGCCGTTGCTGCCGCGCCAGTTCAAAAACAGCCCGGCTCTCCGATCCGTAATTCCGACCCAGAAATTCTATGGTCATCGGATCAAAATCCTGATAGTCGTTTTTTAAATCCCGCATAAAGGATTGCATGTCCGTTATTTCGCAACCGGCCAGAAGGGCATCAGCGGTGACGGATTTTTTGGAAGGCCGGCCGAGTTTTTTTTCAATCATTTCCATGACGCTTTGGGCCAGATGCCGGCTGGTGGTATATTTACCGCCTTCTACGGTAATCAGCCCGTCAAAACCGGTGGCGGCATTGTCGTAAATTTCATATTTGCGGGATGATTCATAGGTGCCTTCGGTCTGATCGTCCACCAGGGGCCGCAAACCTCCCCAGGCATAGGCCACATCTTCATATTTCAGGTTTCCTTCCCCGATGGCATCGTTGGTGTCGTCAATGAGTTCCTGGACACTTTTTTTACTGACCTTGTAATCATCCGGATTGCCTTCATAATCTTTGTCAGTGGTGCCGATCAGCTGATATCCCCGCCAGGGAATGGTAAAAAAATGACGACCGGAAGACGTCCACATGACCACGGCGTGCCGGGTTTTGAATTTTTTGGTTAAAATGTGAATCCCTTCGGACCGTTTGATCTGGTGTTTGGAGTTGCCGGCTTTATCGGCAATGTTTAAAACAATATCTGCCCAGGGCCCCGCACAATTGACAACCAGTTTGCCGTAGATATCAAGAGTGCCGCCAGCAAGGGTGTCTTCGACCCGAACCCCTTCGACCTTTCGGGTATCGGAAAACAAAAAATCAATTACGTTTGTATAATTGGCAACTTGAGCACCGTGGCGGACAGCGGATTTTATAAATGCCAGGGTCAGTCTTTCCGGATAAAGGCTCTGGCAGTCATAGTAAATAGACCCGCCGGTCATACCGGCAGAACGCACTTCCGGTTCCAGCTTCATAATCTGGGCCTTGGTCAGCCAGCGATGATGCGGCATATGCTTACTGCGGTCCCATGTTCGGTTCCGGTCATAGGAAAGAATATCATAAAGGGTCAGGCCGGCCCGGAGGATCCATTTGTTTCGTTTGAGATCCTTATAACCGGGCACCACAAAGGCAATGGGATAAACCAGATTGGGGGCAATGTTTTCAAGAATCAGCCGTTCCCGCAGGGACTCCCGGACAAGGGACAGTTCCAGGTTCTGAAGATACCGGAGACCGCCGTGAATCAGCTTTGAAGTGGCCGCGGAAGTGGCCCATCCAAAGTCTTTTTTTTCAACCAGGGCAACGCTGAGCCCTCTGCTGGCGGCATCGTAGGCCACAGCGGCCCCGGTAATGCCGCCGCCGATAATGACGATGTCAAATGTTTTGTCTTTATACGCTTCCGTAAAACGTGGCAGCATGTAACTGTTTTCTCCTTTTAAAAGCCAGGTCAGATTAAAACCCGCCCTGATTTGTGAATATTGATTTTAAAGGATGCATACTCCCATGAAACAAGCCCTTTGCACAATATAAAAATGCAGTACCGGTCCGGCGAAAAAACCTCATTTCCCATTGGTGGTCAAATCCATGGGGAAAAAGGGTCTTATATGACCATTGGGTAATATTTAGCCTTTTTATTTGGACGTGGAAGGAGGCCCAAAAAGTTCCTTCTTAATTAATTGTCATTAAAAATCAGTATTATATGTGAATCTGCCATGAGAGACAGCGCCCTGGCACAATAATTGAATTACTAAAAGCAGCGAGCAACTGAACCGCTGGAAACTGTATCCGGGAACTGCAAAACAAGGCAGGAAACGCAAGGGGTTGTGAGTTGCCGCGACTACTTAAAATCATTGAATAAGGAAGAAGACATGAAAATTTTTAAGAAGCTTTTATTGATTCTGGCATTGGTGGGTGCAATCAGCATCGGGATGCTCGGATGCGACAATGACAACGCGCTGGAGGAAGCTGGTGAAGAAGTGGGCGAATCATTCGAGGACGCTGGTGATGCAGTAGAAGATGCCGTGGAGTGATCGGATGCGCGCATCAAATTTCCATTTTCGCGCGGAATTGGCGAGAGTTGACTGGGAAGCAGGCTTTTGGCCTGTTCTAAAAAAACAACATTATACGGGGAGAAAGACAGATGAGACAGAGAATTCTTATATTGGTTATGGTTGGAATTTTGGCTTTTGCCGGTTTTTCAGGGTGCAAGCAAATGGGTGAATGGACCGGGCAAGGGGCTCAAGAAGTAGAAGAGGGTGCGGAAAGCTTTGAAGATGGATACGATAAGGGTAAAGACTAAAACTGACAGGGCGCCCCTCCTGCTCCGTTTCGGTTGTGCAGAGTGGGGCCAATCCTGAATTGTTTGTCTGAAAAGCGGTGAGGATGGAAAAGGTTCATCCGCCGGCCGGAAGGCAAAAGTCTGGATTCATGGCAACAGACCGTTCTGCAGACACGCTTCGGAGAATCTTTAACAGTCGGGTATAAGCTCGGTTGATCTTCTGCCGAGGGGTGTGCGAGCCGATTTTTAACGAGTCAGTTGAGAAGATATGGGTAAATTTTATGATTCTTTATCGCTGCGCTTGTGTTTGTTCCGGGGCGATCGTGAGTATCCGAAAAACCGAAAAATAAAGCGCCATCCATCACGGTATAAGAAGACCGGAAAAAGGTCATATGAGACCTTAGGGCAAATATAACCTTTTTTCAGGCCTGTTATTGGCGTGACGCTAAATTTCATTTTAGCCGATTCTTTATTAAAACCAGTATGATGCATCAATTCACCAACGAGGATGGAAATCTGGCACAAAGATTGAGAGTATAGAAAGCAGGGATGAAGGAATGCCCCGGGAAAGTCATCTCGAAATATCAAAGAATAACTGAAAACAAAGGAGAGCCGCTCATGTTGTGGACGATTGCAGTAATACTCGTAGTTCTTTGGCTGTTGGGATTTGTAACCAGTTATACAATGGGAGGGTTGATTCATCTCCTGCTGGTGATTGCGGTTATCGTCGTGCTGGTTAATGTCATCGGGGGCCGGCGCGCCACTTAGTGTCGCGTCAAAAATGAATCGGGTTTTACCTTTATGAAAACACGAAAGGACTCAGGTGATATGAACGTTCTTCTTATTTACCCCAAATTTCCGGAAACATTCTGGTCTTTCACCTATGCGTTGAGCTTTATAGGGAAAAAATCAGCCTTTCCGCCCCTGGGCCTGCTCACCGTGGCCGGCCTGCTGCCGGAACCATGGTCCAAGCGCCTTGTGGACGTCAATGTGGACAGTCTTACGGATAAAGATCTGTTATGGGCAGACATGGTGTTTATCGGCGGCATGGCGGTTCAGCGGAAATCCGCCATGCAAATCATCAGTCGCTGCAAGGCGTTAAATTTAAAAATTGTCGCCGGCGGGCCCCTGTTTACTTCCGAACCCGATGAATTTGGGGATGTGGATCATCTTGTATTGGACGAAGCGGAATTAACGCTGCCGGCTTTCCTGTCGGACTTGCAAAACGGTCAGTTAAAAAAGGTCTACAGGGCTTCCGGGTTTTGCCGCCTGGGAGACACGCCAACACCCGCCTGGGATCTGATCAAAACAAAACGCTATGCGTCCATGAGCATTCAGTTTTCCAGGGGGTGCCCCTTTAACTGCGAATTCTGCAATGTCACAACGCTGTTCGGACACCGGTCCCGCATGAAAACGCCGGCCCAAATTACCGCCGAACTCGACCGCATTTATGCTTCCGGCTGGCGCAGCAGCATCTTTTTTGTGGATGACAATTTTATCGGCAATAAGGCATACCTGAAAACCCATTTACTGCCTGCGCTCATCGAATGGCGAAAAGATAAAAAAGGATGCGTGTTCTTTACGGAAGCCTCCATCAACCTGGCCGATGATCCGGAGCTTCTGGATTTGATGGCAAAGGCCGGGTTTGATGCGGTTTTTATCGGCATCGAGTCTCCGGATGAAGTCAGTCTGACGGAATGTCATAAAACCCAGAATAAAAACAGGGATCTGCTTGAAAGTGTTGCGATCATTCATCGCTCCGGAATACAGGTGATGGGCGGATTTATTGTGGGCTTTGACAGCGATGCGCCGTCCATTTTCCAGCGGCAGATCGATTTTATTCAACAAAGCGGCATCGTCACCGCCATGGTCGGATTGCTCCAGGCCCCGCCGGGAACCCGGCTTTTTGACCGGCTTTCCCGGGAAAGCCGGATCGTCAATATATTTTCCGGAGACAATGTGGACGGGACAACCAATATACTGCCCCGAATGGGCATAGACAGCCTTCGGACCGGGTATCAAACCATCATGCAACAGATTTATTCACCCAAAAACTACTACCGGCGCGTCAGAACGCTGCTCATGGAGCTGAAGGCCCCTGAATTCAGGCAGCCGGTTAATTTTCAGCGGTTTCTTTCATTTTTCAGGTCATCTTTTCGTCTCGGGGTTTTGGGCAAAGAGCGGTTTCAGTACTGGCGGCTGATGATCTGGACCCTGGCCTTCAAGCCCAGGCTGATGTCCGTTGCGATCACACTGTCGATCTATGGCCACCATTACCGCAAAATCTGTGAACGCTATATTTATTGATTCAAAAAAGAAAGATGCATGGAGATGATTGGACAACCCCATAAAACAATCGTAGACGGGACATCAATCGCCTGGAGCGAGATGGGTTCAGGGCCGCCGCTTGTATTTATTCACGGCTTTCAGGACAACCACCGCGTCTGGGCAAAAGTTGCCCCGCTGCTTGCCGATGATTTTCGGGTATTAATGATAGACCTTCCGGGCAACGGCCTCTCGGATCGGCCCGACGCGCCGTATACCCTGGACTGGTATGCTCGCATGGTCGTTGCATGGATGGATGCCATTGACCTCAAGCAGGCGCATGTTTGCGGGCACTCGTTCGGGGGCGGTATTGCGCAGTGGATGCTGATTGAAGAGAACAAACGAATAGACCGGCTGGCGCTTGTGTCGCCGGGTGGCTTGGGGCGCGAGGTCGGCATGTGGCTGAAGTATGCGACATTCCCCGTGTTAGGGCCCATGATGACGCCGCTGGTTGTGCGCCACATTATTCCAGCGCTGATGCGCTTTGCCCCCGGAATTTTCGGAAACAGAGATCCTGAGGAAATTAAACGCTACGTCAAGATGATGGACATTCCGGGGACGCATCGGGCTTTCCAGCGTTCGCTTTCCAGCGTCATCAATCTTTTCGGCCAGTATGTGCAGACAAAACAACATGCGTGGGAGATTGACATTCTACCCCCGATGGCCCTGTTCTGGGGGGAAAAAGATCCCATCCTGCCGATGCGGCATGGGCGTTCCATGTTGGCGCAGTCCACCGGAATCACAATGACGACATACCCCAAATGCGGGCATTTCCCGCAACTCGATATGGCTCAGACATTTGCAAATGATTTAAAGGCGTTTTTATGTGATCCGGATCGCCCATTCTGGTTCATTTACTCTGAAAAGATGAAAAATGGGCAGCCGGAGAGCTTAGAAGAACCCGTGAACGCGTCGGCAATGTCTATCTTACATTAAATGGTTTGTTACAATACAAGATGTGCCCGTTGGCTCTAGTGTCGGGTCAACCCTGAAATGACGTATCTTGCTTGTTCTTTTTCCCTGATCTCTTGAAAAAAGATCGGGCTGGCTATTTCAAATTCTAATGGTGAGAAGGATTTTGGCAGTGAGCACTATTGTAAGGGGCATTGAACGGCGGCGGTAACCTTGCCGTCGCCAGAAGGCGATGATCTTCAGGGCCGCATTTTCGGCGGGTCCGGTTCACCGCTTGGTTCGGCCTTTCCCGTCACACTGCAAACTTGGCTGCCTCTCGTACGGCTGTGAGATCGTCGGGAATCTTCAGGGCATTGTCGGCGCGAACCAGCGCGAGACGAGTGTGCCGCAGCGCGTTGTTCCGCATCGTAGCGTCTCCGGCTGCGGCAATCGATTCGAGGGCCTTGAGCAGCCGCACGACCACTTCGACATTGCCTGCCCCGTCTCGGGCGATCCCGGTAAAAGCGTCGTCGAACATGTCTGCCACGGACAATTCCGGCACCGCAACGCGTTCGAACTGCGCCTTGGAAACGTCACCCCCCTTGCCACACTCGTTCCACATGACGAACAGGCGGACCAGTGAGCCCGATACGCCGATCGCAGTCCCCGGATCATTGACCGCGGGCGAAAGCGCGCGGCTGGCGATTTCCGAAAGGACCACCAGTCCGAACCGCGGATCCTGATCAAAGACCCTCGAGCCCTTAATCACGAACGTGGCAGCGATTGCTTCGGCGTCCGCGTCGGACACACTGCCTGTCGCCTCCGGTATGACCCGCGCGACAGGGCAGTTTGGCGTGCAAAAGGTGCCGGGCAACGCCGCCACAACAATTTTCAGTTGCGACTTGACCGCCCGCGCTTGCAACGCGGCTGTGTCAACACGCTGTACGTAACCGATGTCTTTTCCGAAGACCGACCGGCCCCCATCCGGGAAACTGATCGTCGCGACGCCCCCAAGGCGAGGCGAAGACTGTCGCTTCCGAATCGCCTCCGTGGTCGCTGCTTCCACCTTGGTGATCGTATGTTCCAGCCGGCCGAGCCGGGCGATGTTATCGACCCACCGGATGAAGGTGATAATAATGACTGCGAGCACAACGATGGTCAGGGAGAACAGGATAAATTGACTGGCCCTTCCACCATAAAAACCGTTCATCAGCGCAACGAGCGCGACCACGCTGTAGATAAACGCGCCGATGAAAGCCGAAAGCGCATTTTGCGAAACGTCATCGGCGATGATCAGTGGAAAAGAGCGGGGTGTCGCGGACCTACTTGCCGACGAATAAGCGGCCACCATCGAGGCCACGGCGAACGTGGCCATCATCAACATGCTCGACGCCATGATTTTGAGCAACGTTTCGGTCGATTCCTTTGTGATCTCCGGCAGGAAACTGCCGAGATCGGTCATGTCCATGAGATTGGCAAGAAAAACGGCGCCAATGGACAGCACGCATAAGATGAGCGGTTTGATCCATAACCGCTCACGGAGACGCTTGATGACAAAACTCAGGTGATCCCACATCTTCGGTTCTCCTTACACATTAGGAGCCGTTACGAAATAACCGTTACATTTTTCACCTTTTCGTTACGGTCCCTTATGCCGGAAAGGTATTTCTGCGTAACGGTTATTGTTTGACTATGGCTTAGCAGTTGCGTCGCTGAAAAAAGACTTCATCGATTCATTTGGGAGATTTTTGGGTTGTTTGAAAATCCGGTGCGTTTTCATTTAATTCGCACGTTGATTCCCTCTGGCACCATTGGCAGGTTTCTGCCAGTTCGTCAATCCAGGTCCGTTCGGACAGGTTGACCCGGCTGCAATATGCGGCCCGGCCGATAAGATGAGCGGCCACCGGGGCGGTCAGCAGCAGAAAAAAAATAGCCGCAAATGCCCGAAGTGTGGTGCTCAGATCCATGTAAAAGGCGGCAAGGGAAAGGAACATGAGGCCGCCGCCTAAAGCTCCGGCCTTGGTGGCAGCGTGCATCCGGATAATGGTGTCGGGCAGCCGCAGGATGCCCACGGAAGCAATAAAACAGAAAATACCGCCGGAGAGCATCAGAAAAGCAGTCAAAATCTCAATCATTATTCCTCCTCCCGGTTGTTTTCATCTCTGTTCTGCGCGGCCAGCCGCTCCCGAAAACGTGCCAGAGCCACAGTTCCCAGAAAAGCGATCAGCGCATAGGCGATGGCCACATCCAAAAAGGATTTCTGGCCCGTGTAAATCGACAAAGCCGCCAGATACGAAACAATCAATATGGAAACCAGATCCAGGGCCACAATCCGGTCCGCCGGGTCCGGACCGATCACCAGCCGGATAAAAGTAAAAAAAACAGCCAGGGTCAGCAGCACCAGGGTGATTTCTGCGGCCATTGTGATGATGTGACTTTCCGCACCGATCATCGGATGGCCTCCAGCAGGCGTTTTTCGATTTTTTCCTTGATCTCCCGACGGGTGGTTTCCACGTCGTCGAGAAACATTACATGCACGTAGATCATGGTGCGGTCAGCGGACACATCCAATGTCAGGGACCCCGGCGTCAGTGAAATCATGTTGGCCAGCAGCATGATTTCAAAATCGGTTTTGGCATCAATGGGTACGCCGACTACCGCGGGTTTGCTGAATTGCGCCGGTGTCACCACATCCCACAGCACCCGGAAATTGGAGATAATCAGCTGCCAGGCAAATGTTGCGATAAGCATGAGGATTTTAATGACCCGCAAAAAATATCCGCTCGAACCATACAGGGGCTGGGTGATCCAGAGTGCCAGATAGCCGATGATGAATCCGGCGATAATGCCGCTTAAGTTGGCCTGTTCCATGACCACGGAAAACCCCATGGCCAGAAACAGATTTAATATAAACAGGTTACTCATGGTTACTCCTTATGGTACAATTCCCATGACGGCATTGACGTAGATTTCAGGATGGGTCAGCTCAAAAGCGGCCTTTTCCGCCATTGAAATAAAGGGACCCGGCATAAGGCCGATAAAAAGGGTTAAGCCGGCCAGCACGGCAATGGGCAGCAGCATACCAATATCGGGTCTTTGCAAAACGTCTCCATCTTCAGCGGATGCATCGGCTGGTCGGGGTTTCCAAAACGCCTCCCCCCATAGTTTGGTCATGGAGTAGGTTGTCAGCAGACCCACTGCCACGGCAACGGCGGCAGCGAAATAGGCGTGGATTTCCAGCCCGGCGCGAATGATCAGCATCTTTGCCCAGAAACCGGATAATGGCGGAAAACCGGCCAGCGAAAATGCGGGTATGAAAAACAGCAGCGCAAGCCACCCGTTGTTTTTGTAAAGTCCGCCCAGACTTCCTAAGGCAAAAGATCCCCCGGCCCGCCGCGCCGCTCCGCTGATCAGAAACAGATTGGCTTTGACGATCATATGATGCAGCAGATAGAAAATGGCCCCGGTCAGGGCCAGGGGCGTGAACAACGCCAGGCCCAGCACCATGTAGCCCACCTGACTGATGATGTGAAACGACAGAATCCGGCGAAAGTCATTGCCGGCCGCCGCTCCCAGTACGCCGACCACCATGGTGAAGATGGCCGCGATCAGCAGCACCCCGTGGGTCCATGCAATGTCGAAAATAAAAACCAGGGTAAACAAACGGATCATGGCATAGACGCCCACTTTGGTCAGCAGCCCGGCCAGAATGGCGGACACAGCCACCGGCGGCGTATGATAAGATACCGGCAGCCAGAAAAACAGCGGGAAAAGCCCTGCCTTGATGCCGAAGGCCGTCATAAAAACAGCGGCCACGGCCGTGAGCAGTCCCTTGTCCGGCACGGTGGCAACGGCATGGTGCAGGTCCGCCATGTTCAGGGTGCCGGTCATACCGTAGAGCAGGCCGATGCCGGTGATAAACAGCAGCGTGGAAAAAAGGTTGAGCATCACATATTTGACGCCGCCGTCATACTGCATTTGTTCACGGCCCAGTACCAGCAGGCCGAAAGATGCCATGAGCATCACTTCAAACCATACGTAAAGATTAAATAAATCCCCGGTCAGAAAAGCGCCGCACACGCCGCCGATAAGGATCTGCATCAGGGGGTGGTATCCGCCTTCCAGAACATGCGCCTGGATTTCCGATCGGGAGTAGACCACCACGGCAAGGCCAAGAATACCGGTCACTGCCACCAAGATGACGCTCAAGTGGTCGGCTGCCAGGGTGATGCCGAAAGGGGCCGGCCAGTTGCCCACCTGCATGGCGATCATTCCGCCCCGACTCACCGTTGACAGCAGAAACAGTGCCGCACCGCAGTGAAGCAGGGCCCCCAGAAGACTGATCTGCTGCTGGCGTTTTAAATCAGTTTTAAGCCAGAGTGCGGCCGCAGCGGTAATAAACGGCAGAATGATGGGAAAAAGCAGCACACAGTTCATGATGTGCCTGCTTTTGCTTGTTCGGGAAATAATTTTTCAGAAATTTGTCGATGATGAGGGTCATATTGATTCTGATCCGGATTCTGATACAGATTAAGGGGTTCGGACACGCGCATGGATTCGGCATCCACCGTGCCAAGGGATTGATAGGTTTTATAAAAAAGGATAAAAATAAAGGTCAGCAGCGCAAAACCGATAACAATAGCAGTTAATATCAGTGCCTGGGGTAAGGCATTGGCCATGGGGGTTGTCGGGAACTCCGCATTTTCGGCAATCAGGGGCGGCCGGATTTCCGAAAGGCCGCCGGCCACGAAAATAAGAAGATTGACGGCATTTGTGGCAATTACCAGCCCGAAAATAAACCGGATGAGATTGCCCGACAGCATCAGGTATATACTGACCGCCGCCATGATTCCGCAAAGCAGGGATAAAACAACTTCCATATCAGTCTTTCTCCAGATCTTCTTCCAGTGCCAGAAGCAGGGTGAGAATTGCGCCTAAAACAATGGCAAATACACCGATATCAAAGAAAAACGGCGTGCCAAGGGCAATTTTTGAATCCCCCACAGTCGTTACCGTCCACCAGATGCCGGTTAAAAAGGGGTTGCCGGCAATGACGGAAAACAGGCCGGAGCCCAGGGCCAGAATCATGCCGAACACAATCATCCGGGAGGGGTCAATGCGAAGGGCCCGGCGCATGGATGCCGTCCCTTCCGCCATGATATACATGGCAAATCCCGTGGCCGCCACCAGTGCGCCGGAAAAGCCGCCGCCGGGGGAATTATGGCCCCGCAGCAGCAGGTAAACGGAAAATACCAGAATCATGCTGACCAGCAGCCGGGTAGCGGTTCGCAAAATCAGCGACGGTTTCATGATTCCCCCCGACGTTTCCGGATAAGTGCAAAACCGGCTAATCCGGCTGTGGCCACCACGATAATCTCGCCCAGGGTGTCGAAACTCCGGAAATCTACCAGGATCACGTTGACAATATTGCGGCCGTGCGCTGCAATATAGCTGTTTTGCGCAAAAAATTCGGTCAAAGAAAGATTTGATGGCCCCCCGGATACTGAAAGCAGAAGTGTGGTTACCATTATGCCCGTGCCCAGGGCCAGCGTGCCGTCCAGCAGTTTTTTCCGGACCGGGCGGTTTCCTTTCCGGCTCAGCGCCGGCAAACGCAGCAGAATGATGGAAACAATAATAACGGTCAGGGTTTCCACCAGCAGCTGGGTCAGGGCCAGGTCCGGGGCCCCGAAATTTAAGAAAATCATGGCGATTCCGGCGCCCATAACCCCCAGCGCGCAAATGGCCAGCAGCACCGAACGGCTGGCCACGACACTGACAACGGCGGCAAGAATCACCAGAACCAGCAGCCCTTGTTCGATATTCGGCCAGGCAATCCTGAATTCCGGAAACCCGCTAAATCCCCTTGCATAGCTGAGTCCGGTAATGATGACAAAAGAAGCCGCCACCACAAAAAAATAGTGGTGAAGGGAGCCGTTCTGGATGATCCGGGTCTGGATTCGGGCAGTGGCCGCAACTACTTTTAAGACACCATCATACGCCTGTGATGCGGTAAAGGGGATTGCTTCAAAAAAAGCCGCAATCCGTTGATTTGCCTGCTGCCGTATAAGGTACAGACCGGTACCGATGGTCAGGGTGATAACGCTTAACAGCAGCGGATAGTTGATGCCGTGAAACAGGGCCAGACGAACTTTGTCTCCGATCGGGGCAATGGCGGTCACTGCCGGATTAATCAGCCAGGTGCCCACAAGATCCGGCACAATGCCGAAAAAAATGCCCAGGCCGCCCAAAACGGCCGGACCGATCCACATGGGCCAGGCGGCTTCCGTGACCGGTTGAGGAAACGATCCTTTGCCCATCAGAAACGGCCGGATGAACAGAATGCCCGCCACGGCCGTCATCAGTCCGTTGGCCAGCACGGCCGCCACAATGGCTGTGCCGGGCATCATGGTTTCGGCCAGAATGCCTTTATACATGATCTCCTTTCCAATAAATCCGAAAAACAAAGGGAAACCGGCCATGGACAGGCATGCGGCAAATGCGGCAAATGCCGTAAAGGGCATGGATTTGGCCAACCCCCCGAGATTTTCAATCTGGCGGGTGCCGGTCTGGTGATCGATAATGCCGGCTATGAGAAACAGGGCGGATTTGTATAATGCATGCACCAGTAAAAACGTCATCACCGCCACCAGAGACGACCTGCTTTCGCCGCCCAGCAGCATGGTCATGATGCCCAATCCCATAATGGTGGTATAGGCCAGTATCTTTTTGAGGTCCGACTGGCCCAGCGCGGTCACTGCACCGAAAACCGCGGTGACGGCCCCGACAATCACCAGGGTTGCTTCCCAGCTTGCGGAACCGCCCAGAACGGGATGAAATCTGGCCAGCAGGTAAATGCCGCCCTTGACCATGGTGGCGGAATGAAGAAATGCGCTGATGGGGGCAGGGGCGGCCATGGCATTGGGCAGCCAGAAATGAAACGGAAACTGAGCGGATTTGGTAAATGCCCCGATAAAAATCAGAATCAGAATCGCGCCGTAAAACGGATGGGTTTTCAAGTCCGCGGCCAGGGGCGCCATCTGCGAAATTTCATAAGTCCCCGTGGCCATTTCCAGCAGCAGAACCCCGACCAGCAGGGCCAGGCCCCCGGTGCCGGTCACCAGCAGCGCCTGCCGGGCACTTTTTCGTGATTCGTCTTTTTCGTGCTCAAATCCGATGAGCAGGTAGGAAAAAAGGGTGGTCATTTCCCAAAACACAAACAGGGCAATGGTATTGTCCGCGAACACCAGGCCGAGCATGGACAGCATGAAGGCATGGAAAAAAAAGAAAAACCGGCCGGTCTGAGGGTGACCGTGCAGGTAGTCGACTGAATAAAGGGTGACAAAAAATCCGACCCCGGTGATAATCAATGCGAAAAAAATGCTTAATCCGTCGAACAGAAAGGAGAGCTGAATATTTAAAGACGGCACCCAGTCAAAGACATATCGTAAGCTTTGCCCGGTAATCATATCCGGAATTCGTGCGGCGGCAGCCAGAAAAAGGAGCAGGGGAAGGAGGCTGCTGGCCCGTGCCATGGTGTCGGTGGTGCTTGTTTTTAAATTTGTTGTCATTTGATCTGCTTAATCAAAAAGCGTTGGTCAGTTGGGAAAATCAGATGCAATCAAAGGGCCCTCGTATTTTTAACTGCCAACAGGACCATAATTCAACAATAAAGTGAAGAAAATAATTTGACCGGACATGGTAATCTCGTTCAGTTGTGAAAGCCATTATAATAAAGGAAGTTCAATGAAATAATGATTTCTCCTTAATGGATTGGACGTTCGATGTTCGATGTTCACAGGTCTTTTTGCGTATATCCAAATGCGAGAACAAATTCTCTGTTTTTGACCGGGGGCGGATAACCGGAAAAATTTATTCCGGCGTTTCTCCCACAACAAACGGCATGCAGCGCACGGCAATGCTCGTTTTTTTGATCCAGATTCTGACCATGGTATAGATTTCACCATCCAGGTTCACCAGGTTCGGCAATTCATCGATATATGAAATGTCTGATTTATTAAACTCGTAATAAAATGTGCTGGAATAATAAGGATTGATTATTATGATCATTTTTTCAGAATCATAGGGATGTTTGTGAGGAGAACCGGAGTAGGAGATATGGGTTTCTATCAGTCTTTTCGGATCTTTGGGCTTTTGATATTTTTCAATTTCAAACTTTTCGATGGTTTTGATCAGTTTGGTGATGGGCATCGGTAATCCCTCCTATATGGATTCCAGAATAGCGTCCTCAGTTTTTTCCAGAATAATGGCTGTTCGCGTCGGCAAATAAAGGCTCAGGTGATCATGGTCATAATTGTCTGTCCCTTTATCAAGGGTAAAATGCACCTGATCCTTTTCCAGCCGGTCATGTCCGCCGTAAAAAGAATCGTCTGAATTGAAAATCATCCGGTATTTTCCGGCAGGCGAAGAGACCGGGTAGTCGGCATGTGACAGATGCGGATGAAAATTGAACACAAAAATCAGGCCCGCCCGTTCAAATGCAATTACCTTGTCACTGTTATGTTCGTGCAGTAATTGGGGTGATTGTGCACCGAGCAGATGACGGGATTTTGCCAGATGAACCATGTCCCGGTCAAATTGCGCCAGCAAATGATATTTAAGATCCGGCGCATCCGCGAGATGCCACTGCCGCCGGGCATATTTATAACTCCAGTCATTGCCCTGTCTGGGAAAATCGATCCATTCCGGATGCCCGAATTCGTTTCCCATAAAATTAAGATACCCGCTGCCGGCAGTGGCCAGGGTGATTAAACGGATCAGCTTGTGCAGGGCCATGCCCCGATCGACGCGATGATTCCGGTCATCAATGTGCATGTGATCATATATGTCCGCACCGATAAGACGGAATATCAGGGTCTGGTCCCCCACAAGGGCCTGGTCGTGGGATTCGCAGTAGCTGATGGTTTTTTCATCCGGCCGCCGGTTGTTGAGCTCGTGCCACAGACCTGCCATGGGCCAGTGTTCGTCGGAAACTTCTTTGATGAGTTTGATCCAGTAATCCGGGATTCCCATGGCAAAACGATAACTAAATCCGACACCGCCGTGGTTTTCTGCGGCGGAAAGTCCCGGCATGCCGCTGATATCTTCGGCAATGGTTATGCTATCAGGATTTATCCCATGGGTGACTTTATTGGCAAGGGCCAGGTAAACCAGGGCGTCTTCGTCCACATTGTCCCCGAAATAGTCATCATAGGAGGTAAAGGCTTTTTCCAGGCCGTGGTCCAGATAGAGCATGCTGGTGATGCCGTCGAAGCGGAATCCGTCCACATGATACTCGTCGATCCAGAATCGGCAGTTGGACAGAAGAAAGTGCAGTACTTCCGGCTTGCTGTAGTCAAAGCACCGGGAATCCCATGCCACATGGTCCCCCCGGGCGCCTTCGTGAAAATACTGATACAGGGTGCCGTCAAACCGGCTGAGACCTTCGGTTTCGTTTTTGGCCGCATGGGAATGCACCAGATCCATGACTACCCGCAGGCCTCCGGCATGGGCGGCATCCACCAATGCTTTGAATTCATAAGGATCGCCGAACCGGGAGGAGAGCGCGAAAAAGTTTGATACATGATAGCCGAAAGAGCCGTAGTACGGATGTTCCTGGATGGCCATCAGCTGCAGGGTATTGTAGCCGGAGCGGATAATGCGCGGCAGAATGTGTTCCCGGAACTGGGCAAAACTTCCCACCCCTTCATTCTCCTGGGCCATTCCGATATGGGCTTCATAAACGAGCAGGCCCCGGGGATCATTTGACGGATTTTTGTGTTTCCATTCATAGGGCAGCGAGGGATGCCAGACCTGGGCGTTGAAGATGCCGGTATGGACGTTCTGGACCACCCGCCGGGCATAGGCGGGAATCCGGTCCCCTGCGCCGCCAGGCCAGTGAATGCGAAGCCGGTACAGCATCAGATGCTTCAATGCATCGGCGGGAAGTCTGATTTCCCATACGCCATTGGGTTTGGGATCAAGACGGTACGCCGGAGCCTCCTGCCAGGCGGTGATTTCACCGATGAAATAGACGGCATCGGCATTGGGCGCCCATTCTCTGAAAATCCATTCATTGTCCTTAAAGTGGAGTCCGAAAAATTCATGGCCTGCGGCAAAATCCGTCAGGGTCTTCTGGTTTTGCGTCAGCCGCTTTTCCATATCCATTGTTTTTTGCAGCCGGCGGGCAATTGTATCTTGATACGGTTTTAAAAGCGGGTCTTTTTGGGAATTGATGTCTGCCAAATGGCGCGCTTTATCGGAATGTGTAAAAAGACTGGTCATGGATAATCAACTCCCTCTTTTGTGGGTAAGGGGCCGGTCGAGCATTTGTTCATAAAGATCGATATACTGTTTTGCCGTTACATCGTGATTAAATGTTTGGGCGGCATGGATCATCACTCTGCGAATCTGTTTTTCCCGGTCTTTCAGCGGCCGCTTATAAAACCCCATGGCCTGTGAAATCGCCCAGAACAATCCACCGGAATCATAGGTTTCAAACAAGAATCCATTGCCGGTGTCATTGTCGGCATCCATGTGCGTCACCGTATCATGAATACCGCCCGTATCCCGTGCCACCGGCAATGATCCGTAAATCGGCGCAATCATCTGGGGCAGTCCGCAGGGTTCAAACAAGGACGGCATGAGAATAAAGTCGGAAGCCGCAAAGGCGATCCGTGACAGATTTTCATCAAACTCACAGACCGCAATCCGGTCTTTGATCCCGTGATAATCCGCAATGTCAACAAAGTGCTTCCGGAATCCGCCGTTAGCGACAAAAACGATTTGAAGGTTTTCTTTCCAATAGGTGTCAATGGTGTGGTAGAGGATTTCCGCCATCAGCGTACACCCTTTCTGAATGGTATCCATGCGTGACGGCCAGAAAAACAGCGGAGCCTGATCGTCTTTGACCAGACCCAGCTGTTTTTGAAGAAAGCGTTTGTTGTGCAGTTTTCCGATCACATGATTTTTTTCATCATACTGCCGGGGGAGCGCACTGTCGGTTGCGGGATGATAACTCGGGTCCGGGGCGTTTAAAATACCGGTGGCGCAACTGGAATAGTACTTATTGGACAGTTCCTGCCTGATGTGGGGCGCGACAAAATTGTGGTGTCCGTCGACAATTTCTTTAAGAAAGGTCGGGCTGACGGTATTGACAAAATGGGCGGCAAATATGCCGCTGGTCAGAAAATCTACCGGATTGGATTCCCTGGCGGATTCGTACTCTTCCGCCATGCTTTCATAGTACAGATGGTCCCAGAAATAGGCCGCATCTATTCCCCGGTCTTCTATCTGGGCCAGGGTGGTTTTGACGGTATGGATGTTGTGGACGGTGAACAGGCAGGGAACTCCCATTTCCCGAGACATAGCAGGAATCAGCGCCGTCATCCAGTCATTGCAGTGTATCAGGTCCGGCCGTACCCGGGGCACGATATTGTTCATCACTTCCCTCTGGAGCGCCAAAGACATGCGCAGGTTTTCCCAGCCGTAAGTGGAATATACATTGCTGACGTAGAAAAAAGCCCGGTCTTCTGCCAGATGAACGCGGTCCGTCGGCACTTGTTCCCGAATCATTTGTCTTTGCTTGCGAAGTATCGGGTCGAGCTTGTTGTCAAACATGGCCCGGTAGTCCGGCAATGCCACATGCACATCCGCTCCCTGTTTGAAAAGTGAACTGATCAGCGCCGCGGACACATCCGCCAGGCCCCCGGCTTTTGCGGTCATATAGTTGGCCAGGTTTCCCATTCCTTCGGGCAGATAGGTGGTCTCCGGCGTGACAATCAGGATGCGCGGTTTTTTCAGTTTGATGGTCATAGGTGTTTTATTCTATAAGTTAAAATGTTCAATTTTTCATCATGCCCAGGTAGTAAACAGCGGAGAATTTTTCAGCTGATCGTCAGCCGATGGAATTACCCGCGCGGTTAATCCGAACCTGCCGGATATTTTGCAGGATAATGTCGCTTTATAGCGATATGATCCTGATCCCAGATTCTCGTGCAGATTCATGATTTCAATGTTGATGTTTTCCAGTTTATCAACATTCTGCATTTTCCCGTAGCAGAGCTGGACTTCGACTTCTTCGGGTAAAATACTGCCCAGATATATGGTAACCGATACCTCCAGGGTGTCATTCACCCGAAACGGTCCGTCCTGGTCCCGAACCGGTTGATCGATTTTTATTTCATCCCAGTGTCTCAGCAGATGATCATGCAGAATCGCGACCAGACGTGCTTTTTCGGCATTATTTTCCGTCAGTTCATTAAAATTTCGGGAAGCGGGAATGTAGGAAGTTTCAGCATATTTCCGGATCATTCCATGGGCGCAGAAGTTTCCCAAAGCCATTTTAATGGATGCTTTCATCATTTCTATCCATTTGTTGGGCGTATCGCCCAATCGCCGGTCATAGAAACGGGGAATGACACTGTTTTCCAGGATATTATAAAGGGCCTGGCTTTCAATGTCATCCTGATAATTGTTATCCTTATACTCTTCACCGCTGCCGATACTCCATCCGGTTTCTTCCGAATAGCCCTCACACCACCAGCCGTCCAATATGCTGACATTGAGCACGCCGTTTGCCGCTGCTTTGATTCCGGAGGTGCCGCAGGCTTCATAAGGGCGGCGCGGCGTGTTGAGCCATACATCGCATCCCTGAAGCAGATGTCTGGCAATATAGGGATCATAATCTTCCAGAAAGATAAACCGGTGCCGCACGGATTCCAGGCGCCCGAATTCAATGAGTTTGCGGATCATTTCCTTGCCCTCATTGTCTCTGGGGTGGGCTTTTCCGGAAAGAATTATCTGGACCGGAAACTCCTTGGAGGTCAGAATCGCTTTTAATCTTTCCGGGTCACGGAGCAGGAGATAGGCCCTTTTGTAAGTGGCAAACCGGCGGGCAAAACCGATGGTCAGGGCGTCATGGTCCAGAATGGAGGCCGCGTCTTCCATGATGGATTTCGGGGCATTGCGTCTGCCGTATTGCTGAAGCATAATCTGGCGGCAGGAACGCACCAACCTGGCACGGCACATTTCATGGGCGCGCCAGAGTTCCTCATTATAAATATCATCGACCCGATCGATAATTTCCGGTTTTTTCCAGGTTTTCAGATGCCAGTCCTGGGCCAGGTAGCGTTCGAACAGTATAAAATTTTCAATGGAAATCCATGACGGAATATGAACGCCGTTGGTAATATGACCAATGGGAACTTCTTCTTCCGGCCGTTTGGGCCACAGATGGGCCCACATTTTCCGGGCGACTTTTCCGTGCAGCTCGCTGACGCCGTTGCAGAACTGAGACATTCTGAGGCCGAGGGCAAACATGGAAAACGGTTCGTAAGGATGGTTCTGGCCCCAGGAAATCAGTTCATTTACCGATGTTTTCAAAGATGTTTCAAATGGCTTCAGGTAGGGACTCACCATTTCCGTGGGAAATTCATCATGGCCGGCGGCAACGGGGGTGTGGGTCGTAAAAACGGTGCTCCGGGCAATGACTTCCAGGGTTGATTTTAAATCCAGATCATTTTCTTTCATAATATGGACCGCTCGCTCAACTCCCACAAACGAACAGTGTCCTTCATTTAAATGGCATACCGACGGTCGGATGCCCATAGCCTCAAGCGCCCGCATGCCGCCGATGCCCAGCAGAATTTCCTGGGCCAGCCGGATTTTGGAATTTGCCACATAGAGGCGTGATGTAATATCTCTTTTTTCCGGAGAGTTTTCACGCACATTGGTATCGATCAAAAAAAGGGGAATCCGGCCTACCATGATTTTAAAAACCTGGGCGGCAATTTCGCCGTCCGGACCGGTGACGGATATATACAGCTCGTTTCCGTTAACATCGGTTGCCCGTTCAATGGGCAGCTGAAACAGGTCTGTTTCCGGATAATTTTCCTGCTGCCAGCCGTTCTGGTCTAAAAACTGGTGAAAATACCCCATCCGGTATAGCAGGCCGACCGCGACAAGCGGCGTTCCCCTGTCAGAGGCCGCTTTGAGATGGTCTCCGGCCAGGATGCCCAGCCCGCCGGCAAACAGCGGCAGGCTCTCATGAATACCATATTCCATGGAAAAATAGGCAACGGTTCCCTGGATGCGGCTTTCGGCTTCGAGCAGCTCGGCCGGGTGTTCCGTTTGCTGTTCAAAAGAGTTCTTGACCCGCCTGAGGTGAGCCATAAACCCGTCATCCTGGGAGATGCTCTCCAGCTGTGACTGGGAAAGAAGGGAAAAAAACTTGATGGGATTTCTTCCGGACTCGTTCCAGAGTCGCAGGTCAATTCTGCGAAACAATTCAATGGCATCCAGGTTCCACGACCACCACATATTCCGCACCATTTTTTCGGCAAAGGCCAGAGATTCCGGAACTCTTGGATATACTTGAAATGTTTGAATATAAGTCATTTTATAATCCTTGATCAAAAAGTTTAAACACAGACAACAGCGTTTTGACTGTCAGAAAATCCGCTGTTGACATATTGATCAGCTTCCGGGTCATTAAGCCAGGTCTGTTTATCAATTAAATAACGAAACGCGTAGTCGCGGTCTTTTTCAAGATCTAACGTAATGGTGAATGATCCGTCTTTGAGTTTCCGCATCGGGGTCTGCAGTTTGTTCCAGTCGTTAAAATCTCCGGCAATATGAACGGAGTCCGCATCTCCAACATCCTCCCTGAACAGGCGAAAGGTGACTTTGCAGACCGGTCGTGTTTTTAAAAATTGTTTTTTAATGCTCATGTTTTCTGCCTCCTTTTTTTGAATAGAGGGTTTAAAATATATAAAGTCGGTATTTTAGTTGTTCAGTTTGAGCCAGACCCGCAGCCATTCGCTCACTCCCCATGCCTGGGCATCACAACCCCGCTGACGATGGGGATAATTGCCGTCCAGAATTTCCGGCACCTGTCCGGCACACCCGAAATCCAGGATGTCGGAACTGCTTGTCATCAGGGAAAGTGCCGTCTCTTTGGCATGATCACCGAACACCAATACCCATGCTTCGCAAAATGACGGAAACACCCAGGTCCAGGCAGTCCCGTTGTGGTACGCGGGTTTGCGACGGGTGTCTTCGTCGCCGGCGTAAACGCCCTGGTACGGATGACGGGGATCATTTAGCACCTGACCGTTATGCATGATTTCAAGGGGCCTTTCAACCGGCTGGTCGGCCAGAGAGCGGATGGCGCCGGGAACCAGAAGTGCGCTGCAGCTGCGGAGGATATTTTTCATGAGATCCCGCTCAATCGGGGTGCCCAGCGTAATTGCAAACAATTGATTGGGCCGCAAGGCATCGTCGGCAATGGCATCTTTTGCGGAAACCCCTGATTTTGCGTGCAGGCAATCGGATAAATATCCTTTTTTCTTTAAATAAAACAATGCCTGCACGGATTCTGCCACCTGTTCGGAAAGGGCTTTCCATTTTTCGGCATGATCCGGGCCGTCGATTTGCGCCATGAATTTTAAGGCATGGTGCCACAGGGCCTGAATCTCAATGGCATATCCTTCGCGCGGGGTGCCTGCGGGAAAATTGGTGTCCATCCAGGTGAAATGCGATGGACTGTAGATCAGCCCGGATGCCGGATCCATGGATATGTTGTTGGCAGTGCCGTTGAAATAGCCGGTGACAATGGAGTGCAGGATTTCACGTATGGGCCGCTGGCCGCATTCTTCGTCTAAAAACCGGGTGTCTTGCGTTTGACGGACAAGATCGCTGCACGCGGCGACAAACCAGAGCGGCGCGTCCGAAGTGTCCCGGTTTGCCGTGTCCGCGCCGAAAATAACATTGGGCAGGGTGCCGTGATCTTCAAATGCTGCAAACTGTTTTAAAATGGATCGGGTTTCTGAAATAAAGCCGGCTGATATCAGGCCGCGGCAGACAATCAGCGTATCCCGGCCCCAGTCCAGAAACCAGGGATAACCGGCAATGACCGTTTTCTGAGAGTTGCGCTTTACCAGAAAGCTTTGCAGGGCATGACGCATGGATTCCGGCAGGTTCTTTGTGCCGGCAATCGGAAACAGGCTGGTTCCGGCCGCGGAATTTTCCGCCTTAAACTCAGGGTCGGCCGTGTAGCCCGGAGATAAAACTGCGGCGTTGAGCGTTATTGTTTCCTCACCGCACAAAAATTCTGAAAAATAGCCCGGGCTGAAAAGATCCGTATGCGCATCCAGGCCCCGTTGTGCGTCAATGGGTAAATAGGCCATATATGCCCATTCGGGCGCTGAATTAAAAGTACCGGCAGACGCGGTCATCAGCAGTTTCCGGTCCGGATGCGGAGCAAATGTGAATCCGTCTGACACGGGGGTAATGGCCGGCGGCCAGTGGTGTTCCGGTCCGGAATAAGCTTTTGTGCAGTGATGGAAGTCCCGGTCATCGATGTCCGGACGGACAATCAGTTCCACCGGCTGATCATTTGACAATACCCCGATTTTTCCGGAAGCATTCTGACGGGTAAAGCGCAGCCGGATCTGATTTTTATCCGGTACCATGGTGGCATGGATTGCCAGAAGTATATGCTGGCCCTGACCCGTCGGAATGGTAAATTCCCATTGACAGCCGGATTCATAATCTGTGGCAAAGCGCCGGAGACAATCGGTTGATATTTCCATTGAAAATCCCTGAAAAACAACCCATGCCCGGCACCGGATCAGCATCATCCAGCGATTGTCCGGAAAATCCGGATTCAGATTGGCGGAAAGAAGCGCGTCGTAACGGCTTTCCAGTTTTCCCCACCGGGCGTTGACGCGCATCATGGCGCCCCGGCCGTTGGTTCCCAAATAGCGCAACGGATGGCCCATTATTTCTTTCCGGTTAAAGCCGGTTCTGGCAAACGCATGGTTGTGCGCAGGAAGATATAAGAGCGGGGCGGTGGCATGGGAACAGTCGCCATTCGGAAAAACCGATAATTTGAGTGTGACGGCAAAAAGGGTTTTGCGTATAAGTTTTAAGGGCAGCAGGGCAAAATGCCCGCCCGTCTGGTCTGCAAGACTCTGACTGGCAATCATGGTTGTTTCCAGGCCGCTCTCAACCGAGATAATGCTGGCTTTAAAAGGCGCATCTGCCCGCACCATCAATATGTGACCCGGCGGAATCATCACCTGGCGGCGACGGTCACAGGGCCATTGCCAGGTCACGACCCGGCTTTCTTTTGAATAAGGGTTCAGCGACCGGCAGAATTGCTCGGGATCAGCTTCCAGTTTTTGTATTGCGGATTCAGGATTAAACCCGTCAAGTTTAATGGAGCCGGTAAAAAAACGGTATATTTCAAGGGCAACCGACTTCAGAGACTGCTGATGAATGCGGGCCGGCAGATGGGTGTGGTTTTTTCCACGGATATAAAGATCCATATCTTCCGGCACAAGGCAAAGACAAAATACCTGTCCGGGTGCCATATGACAGACGGCGCTGTCATCTTCTCTGGCAACGGAAATGGCGTGTCCGCTGAGCAGGTCGATACAGGCATCGGTTTCAGGTGCAAAATCCGCCAGGGTCCAGCCAGCTGTCACAGGATTTTCCGTGTCCAGGTTCACCAGCACCAGAACGCGCTTACTGCTTTTCAGATGATGCCGTAACACCGCGATATAGTTTCCGTCTTTTTCCCGAATCATTTTTATTTCCGTCCGGTCAAAAAAGGCCGGATGAAATTTCAGCAGTAAATTAATGCGCCGGATGATGTCCACCTGATTAAACTCTGCCCCCCAGTTTAATGAACATGCGTCATGGACATTGATTTTTTCAGTGGCAAACCATTCCACCCCGTTGGCAAAACCGAATCCCCCGCAATTCGACACCAGCGCGCAAAGGGCTGTGCGCATGGCGGCATATGTCGGTGATGTCGCGGCCATCCGGTTGTTGTCATGGGTTTCGGCAAAATGGATCAACAGACCGTCTTCAAGTGAAATCCGGTTGGACAGGGATAAATAAGCTTCGATCTCATCTCTATGATAGTTTTGAAACAATTCGGAGTAGGCCCAGTTAAAATTGGATGAACTCAGAATTTCTCTGGTAACGGAAATTTTACCCCCCAGCCCTTCAAGAAAAAAAACAGTGTCCGGATACTGCTGGCGGACAGTTGCCACAATAAAGTTCCAGGCCGGGATGGGAATCATATACCCGGCGTCGCAGCGGAACCCGTCAACGCCCCGGCTGCACCACAGCAGAAAGACATCGGCCATATACTGCCATAACTCTTTATTATTGTAGTCCAGGCTCGCCAGATCCTCCCATATGACACCCCATGCACCCGGGGTCTGGATAGCGCCCTCGCTGTCCCGTACCAGCCAGTGGGGATGGGTTTCATGAAGATCAGCCGCCCACCCGGTATGATTCGGGGCAAGATCGATAATGATTTTTGCATTTCTCGCATGCACGGCATCCACCAGTTCAACAAATTGTTCCAATGGCGTCGCTTTCGGATCAAACACCGCCAGTGCCGGATCAATGCCGGTGAAATCAAGTGCGGCATAGGGGCTTCCGAATCTGCCCATGCGGCCGTAGGTCGTAGGGGTCGGATTAATAGGTAAAAGATGGAGTATCCGGCATCCCAGTGTAGCGATGATAAAATCAAGCTCCCGGATCAGATCGCGGAAAGTGCCAGAGGGCGGGATGACCGTATATCCTTCGTGGTCCAGTTTTTCAATTTCACCTGCATGGGTTTGACTGGTCTGAAACATGCCGGATTTATTGGGACCGAATTGACGAACAAATGCGTTATAAATAATATTGGCGCAGCACATATCCGCCGGCTCAACATTGATGATGACATTGTCACCGTCCGGCCATAAAGGGGTGCTGGCGTTTTCCGGCATAAAAAAGCACTTGGCTTCAAAATGCCCGATTTCACATAATGCCAGTTTTATTTCAAATTTTTCCGGGCTGATCCGTGTCATGGGAATGTCGTACCATGACCGATGCAACGGCGGTGAATCGGATATAACGGCTTCGATGATCTCTGCCCGGGATGTGGCTATGTGGCCGAGATTGGTCCGGATCCAGGCTTTGCCGGGCCGGTTTTTTTCGATATCCAGCATAAAGGAAACGATATCACCGCAAAATTTGACACAACGGGTACCGGGTACGGGTATTTGTTCGGGTTGTAAATCTGACATTTCAATTCAGCCTTCAAAGTTTTAGAAAAAGACAGCGTTCCCGGACGGCTGGATTTAAAAAGAATCGAGAAAACGTACTTTTGGATGAGCCATAATGTTTTTGTTTTGTTTAACCACAAACTAACAAATAAATTTTTTTTCTACAAATTATTTTAAAAAATTTTTCAGACTCCGGACCGGAAATTTCATGATTCCGGCAAAAAATTTTGCAGCCTTGCCCCGGCAGTCCATAAAAACAGATAAATAATTCAATTTACTATGTTTTAATTGTTTCAGGGTCCCGGTATTCATCGGATGAAAATAATTTTTCATAGCGGATAATTGAGATGACCCGGCGATTTTTGACCATACGGCCAAGGGTGCCGGTGACGGATATCCTTTGCTTTTCAATGGCGGTAATTTCTTTTCCCAGGTCCGTTCGGTTATCAATAAGATACTCATTTTCTTCATATGTGGAAAATGCATAGGCGGACGGTTTTCCGCTTTCGTCCCACTCCACCGGGATAACCACCCCGATGGTGGTGACGGATTCTTTTTTGGTTTTGTTTTTTGCCATTTTTCTGGTATTGTCTTTTGAAAATTACCGGTACTTGACCTGCAGACTATTTCCAATCCATTTATTATCGGATCGGGAAATTTTTGCGATTCATCTGTATGGCCGGTTCGGAAGGAAAAAACGCTTTTGAACCGTAAGCGCGTTCGAGTGCCTCTTCTTTTTCCTTGCATTCAATACACTGGGAAGTTACCGGCCGGGCGTTTAACCGTTTGATCGGAATGTCGCTGCCGCATTTTTCGCAAATACCGTAGCTGCCGTCTTCTACGCGCGAAAGTGCGTCTTTGATTTTTGAAATCAGCCGGCTTTCACGTTCACGAATGCGAAGCAGCATATTTTTGTCGACATCAGCAGAGGCAATGTCTAAAGTATCTTGAAGCACATCGTTGATGGTCATTTTTTGAATATCGGAATAACCGATTCGCTCTTCTAATTCTTTTAGTTGCGAATTTAACAATAATTTGAAATATTCAAGATCTGTTTTGTTCATTGGCTTCCCCCTGTCATTAAGAAAATTTTTGTTTAATATTTTATCCTGGGTTGAGCGATTGGCGGTCCGGTCGTAAATTTGAAACCCTTAGTGTAGCGTTAAATTGCTTTTGCAAAATATATACCATGTATAAGCATGTAATTAACAAAGACGCGCCACTGTTTACGCACGCCTGAAAGGGAAGTCAGCTGTTATCGGAACTCCGGGTTCCTTTTTGGCGGAAAATTACGAAGTCGCGGTTCCGAAAAAAACCTGTCCACGGCCCGGGGAAGGGCTCGATGCACTCCCGTAAATAAGGGCGTATGCCATACGAAGGGCGTATACCATACGCCCCTACAATGGCGGTGGTCGGAATAATGATCAAGGCGATCGTGGACATAATTACACATTGACATTGGGGGGCATTGGCACAGGCATTGCAAAATTCCATACAAGGAAATGTTGGTTCGCTGGGAGTGAGTTTATTTTTTTTATAATCTAAACAAGGAGACAGAAATGACCAAGGCAGATTTGATTGACTACATGGCAGAAGAAGCTAAAATTACAAAGGAAAAAGCGGGAGTTGCCTTAAATGCGCTGATTGAAGGTGTTCAGGAAGCTTTACAAGCCAAAGACGGCAAAATCCAGTTAACGGGATTCGGCACATTTTCAACCGTGCACCGCAAGGAACGCAAAGGCCGGAATCCGAGTACGGGCGAGGAAATAACCATACCTGCGCAAAACTCTGTAAAATTCAAACCCGGGAAAAAATTAAAAGAATCAGTTGAATAATTATTCCTGAAATTTACCCTTGGCCATGATCCGGTCCGGTCTGAATCCGGCTCCGGACATGGCTGAATCACTATATCAAAAACCGTAAGATCGGCAACCGCTCAACTCAGGTCTTATAATCTTTCTTTTGAATATGGTATTTGACCATCAGCTTGTGAAACTGGCGGGTGCTGATTCCGGCGTCTTCGGCAGATTTGTTGACGCGCCCTTTGTTTTTGGCCAGAAGCTGTCTGATAAACTGGCTTTCAAATTCATCATTGGCTTTTCGCCGGGCCTGGGCAAGGGGTAGTGCCGTATTGACTTTTAAGACCTCGGATTTTTTTGGATAATTAAAAAATTCCGCCGGAAAGCTTTCCGGTGTCAGTTCGGGCGTGGTTTCCAGGATAAAGGCCCGTTCCATGAGATTTTCGAGTTCACGGATATTTCCCGGCCATGAATAGACCGCCATTGCCTTAATGATATCCGGATGGATCCCTTTAATCCGCTTCTGCATGATCACATTGAATCTTTTGATAAATGTATCCGCCAGCAGCTCAATATCTTCCGTTCGTTCCCTTAATGACGGAATTTCGATGGGAAAAACATTCAGCCGGTAATACAGATCCTTTCGAAACATGCCGTCGTCGCACATCTTTTTTAAATCCATATTGGTGGCGGCAATAAATCTCGCATCGGTCTTTAAAATTTCTTCGCCGCCCACGCGGGAAAATGTTCCGTCCTGAAGCACCTGAAGCAGTTTAATCTGGGCAGAAGGGGTGATGGTACTGATTTCATCCAGAAAAATAGTTCCTTTGGCCGCAATTTCAAACTTTCCCAGTTTTCGTTTAAACGCCCCGGTAAAAGCGCCTTTTTCGTGACCGAACAATTCACTTTCAAGGAGGGTGTCCGGGATGGCCCCGCAGTGCACGCTGATAAACCGTCCTTTGTCGCGGTTGCTGTGATGATGAATCAGGCTGGCAAGAACCCCCTTGCCGGTCCCGGTTTCACCGCACAGCAAAACGGTTGTCCGGGTGGGCGCAACCGACCGGGTCTGTTCATAAACTTTTTTCATCCCCGGGTTGCGGGTGCGCACGATTTCTAATGCATCGGACTGCCAGAATTCTTCCCTCAGATAGTTAAGCTCCGAGCGGACAAAGGCCTGCTCCCGGATGCAATCCGTTACATGCATGATTTCAACCGGATCAATGGGGTAGGTAATGTAGTGACTGCCGCCGGACCGGACCGCTTTTACCGCTTCTCCGATATTGACTTTTGATGCCATAATGATGGTTTCAACCCCGGGATAATGATTCTTCAACGACTGTATTTTGTCCTGCAAATCACCATTCCCGGACGTTTTGCCGGAGGATTCGGCATCTATAAAAATCAGGTCAAAGCGTTTTGATGCCGGCGGTTTCAGGGTTGTTTCAATACGGTCCCTTGTTTCGATGACCCCGGTTTTTTTAAATGAAGACCTGATCTTATTAATGGCTTCATTGTTATCTGAAACAACTAATATATGCTTCATATTCCCTCTAAAATCTTAGTTGAGCGTTTTAAAATGCAAAACCCTTCGGGGTTGCCGATCTTACCGCATCTGCTGCGTCAAATGCATCACCGCATAAACGACTGTAGCGGAAACGCATTTTCCTTGCAGCCGTTTTATATTTGGGGCAACCTCGACAACCGCTCAACTTAGGAAAAAAAATGGTTGCGGTCTGACAGCTGTCAGATCCAAAAATCGGAATTTCAAATTCCGTTTTCTGGTTATCGACTTTAATCAAGGGGTTTATTTATCATTAATTTATATTTAAAGGAAGCAATGAAATGGCGCAAACCAATAAAATTTCTGCAAAATCAGTAAATCGAGATAAACAGGTAAACCGCAACCCGGAAATTATAGACCCGGGCTGCGGAAGATATGATTTAAGGGCGCATAAACCAGTTGAAATTAAGCGGGTTTGGGTTTATTTTTAGACTATAAATCAAAAAATATCCTGATGCCAGACGGATGAAGGAGTGAGGCGGATGTGTAAAAATATCGGATTTATTTCCACGCGGTTTGCCGGGACCGACGGGGTCACCCTGGAAGCCAGTAAATGGGCGGCGGTCTTAAAAAAATCCGGTCATCGCTGCTTCTGGTTTTGCGGAGAGTCTGACCGGAATCCGGCCGCAACCATGCTGGTTCCTGACGCGCATTTTATAGATGTGAACAATCAGTGGATCAATGACCGCATATGGGGGCGCAAAGTCCGGGAACCCATTGTTACCGATGCCATCCATGATATGCGTTCCCTGCTGAAAAAAAGACTGCGGCAGTTTCTGGAACAGTTTGCCATTGATCTTATCATTGTTGAAAACGCCCTGACGATTCCCATGCATCTTCCCCTGGGAATCGCCATTACGGAAGTCATCGCCGAGACTCAGATCCCCACCATTGCCCATCATCATGATTTTTACTGGGAACGCGACCGGTATTCGGTGAACGCGGTGGCCGAATATCTCCGCATGGCGTTTCCGCCGCGCCTGCACAGTGTCGAGCATGTGGTGATCAATTCAGTAGCCCAGGAAGAACTGGCCCACCGCAAGGGAATTGCTTCGATTATCATTCCAAATGTTCTCGATTTTGAAAACCCGCCGGTAATTGATCCGGAGCGCACCGCCCAAGTCCGTGCCTCCGTGGGACTTGCGCCGGATGATATCATGATTTTGCAACCCACCCGGGTGGTCGCCCGCAAGGGGATTGAACATGCCATTGATCTGGTCAAAGAACTCAATGATCCGCGGTATAAGCTGGTGATCTCCCATGAAGCCGGCGACGAGGGCCTGGAATATAAGGAATGGCTCAAAGAAACCGCCAATAATCTTGGGGTGGATTTGCGGTTTATGAATTTAAAAATAAATGATCCGGGCAACGTTGAGGAAAACGGCGAAAACAATGGCGCCGGCAGTTACTCACTGTGGGATATTTATCCGCACGCGGATTTCATCACCTACCCGAGTCTGTATGAAGGATTCGGCAATGCGTTTTTAGAGGCCATCTATTTTAAAAAACCCATGCTGGTCAACCGGTACGCCATTTTTATTAAAGATATCGAACCCCAGGGATTTGATCTGATCCTGATGGACGGGTACCTGACCCGGAAAAATGTCAGCCAGGTAAGAACCGTTATCGAATCAGCCGATATCCGAAACGCCATGGTGGAGAAAAACTTTGAAATTGCGAAACACCATTATTCATTTAATATGCTTAAAACGCGCATGAATTACCTGATGAATATTTTTTTCGCTGCTGCGCCGTTATAGTCTGAACGTTTCTGACTGACACGATAAAAAAGCCCCTCTGAAATCCTATGGATTCCGGAGGGGCCGTGGCTGCAAATACCGGGATCTTACCGAAGCTACGTCGTCTCCCCCAGCGCCTCATAATATTTTGCCTGTTCGATTTTGATTTTATCTTTATTTTCAAACCAGCTGTACATGGCCGGAATCAGGAACAGGGTCAGAAACGTCGATGAGATCAGCCCGAAAACCACAACGATGGCCAAGGGCCGCTGCACTTCGGATCCGATGCCGGTGGCGAGCAGCAAAGGAATCAGGCCGACAATGGTGGTAAAGGCCGTCATCAATACCGGCCGCAGGCGGAGCAGGCCTCCGTTGATCAGCGCTTCGCGAAGATCCATGCCGTGCTCCCGCTGCTGTTTGATATACGAGACCAGCACCACGCCGTTCTGGACGGCTATGCCGAACAGGGCGATAAATCCGACGGACGCCGGCACGGAAAGGTATTCTCCGCAGACATAGAGCCCGATGAGGCCGCCGATCAATGACAGCGGCACATTGATGATAATGAGCAGGGAATTTCGAAAATCATCGAACGTCATATACAGCATCAGGAAAATCAGACCGATGGCAATGGGCACAATGACGAGCAGGCGTTTCATGGCCCGCTGCTGGTTTTCAAACTGACCGCCGTATTCAATATAATACCCGGGCGGCAGGGCCACATTTTCGGAAATCAGCTGCTGGATATCCGATACCACGCTGCCCATGTCCCGGCCCCGGACGTTGGCCTGAATCATCCACCGCCGCTGATTCTGCTCCCGGTTTATCTGGAGCGGACCGATCACGGTTTTAACCTCGGCAATCTGTGAGAGCGGCACCAGCTGATCGTTTTGCGTCCGGATGAGCAGGTTGGCAATGGCCGCCGGATCGGACCGGAATTGCTCCTGAAAACGGACATGAATGCCGAACCGCCGGTTGTTGAGATACATCTGGTCAATGACTTCGCCGCCGATTGCCAGTTCCACGATTTCGAGCAGATCGGATACATTAACGCCGTAACGGGAACAGGCGTCCCGGTCGGCGATAATCTGTATCTGGGGCTGGCCGAAATTCTGTTCCACCGAAAGGTCCACCAGCCCGTCAATATCAATGATCGCGCGCTGAATTTCTTCGGCTTTGGTTTTCAGCAGGCTTAAATCATCCCCGAAGAGTTTGATGGCCAGCTGGGATTTGACACCGGACAGCAATTCGTCAAACGCGTTTTGAATGGGCTGGGTAAAGTTCAGCTGGATGCCGGGATAGGTTTTCAGCGATTTTTCCAGGGCGGCGATGAGCTGCGCTTTGGTTTGATAATTTTTCCATTCATTCATGGGTTCCAGTTCAATATGCACTTCCGCATAATTGACCGGGTGGGGATGACTGCCGGCTTCGGGCCGACCGATGCGGGAAACGGTTTCTTCCACCTCGTCAAATGCCATGATTTTTTGTTCCATATTCATGATGATTTCCTGGCCTTTTTCCATGGAAATGGACGGGGCCATGGTCACGCCGATGAGGATGGCGCCTTCTTCAAGAGTGGGGATAAATTCCGTACCCAATCTTGGAATCAGCATCAGGCTCCCGGAAAAAAGAATAACCGTGATCATCAGAATAATTTTTTTGTGATCAATGGCCTTTATCAGGGCCGGGCGGTAAAGTTTTTTTAAAAATCGCAACACGATGAATTCCTGACCCTTGCGGGGCCGTAAGGCATAGACGGACAATACCGGGGCCATGATCAGGGCGGCCAGGATGGATCCGATCAGGGCAAAGGCAATCGTAAATGCCATGGGTGAAAACATTTTGCCTTCCACCTGCTGAAGCGTAAAAATCGGCATGAACACAATCACGATAATGGCAATGGAAAAGACAATGGGCCGGCCGACTTCCTTTGCTGCCTGTAAAATAATGCTGATCTTGTTCCGGTCCCGGTTCTGGGGGTCGGATAAATGCCTGAAGATGTTTTCCACCATCACAATGGCCCCGTCACCGAGCATGCCGATGCCGACGGCAATACCGCCCAGGGACATCAGGTTTGCGGATAGTCCTTTAAAACCCATGAAAATGACGGCGATTAAAACGCACAAGGGCAGGGCAAGGGCAACAATAAGGGCGGTTCGCAAATTGCCCAGAAAGAGAAAAAGGGAAAAAACGACCAGCGCGGCCCCGAAAATCAGCGCCTTTTTTACCGTTCCGGTGGCCTGGTCGACCAGTTCCGCCTGTTCGTAAAACGGCACCAGCCTGATGCCGTCGGGAAGTGATGCCTGGACCTCCGGGATTTTGGCATACAGCCGCTTGATTACTTCAGACGTGTTTTCTCCGAAAAGCTGCATCACGATGCCGGACACCACCTCTTTTTCGCCGTTCCGGGTGACAATGCCCCGGCGCAGTTCCTTGCCGAAATCAACGTCTGCCACATCTTTGATACGCACGGGGGTGCCGTTGACCACTTTCACGGGCAGGTCGCGGATATCATCCAAGTCGCCGAGCAGCCCGATTCCCCGGACCAGATATTCTTCGTGGTTCAGGGTTAAAAACTGTCCCCCGGCATTCTCGTTGTTGCTGACAATGGTGTCTACGAGTTCATCTAAACTGATATGATACTGGTTCATCAGGTCCGGGTTGATTTTGACCTGATATTGAAGGACATGACCGCCGATGGATAAAATATCCGTAACCCCGGGGGTGGCCTGAAGCTGGAATTTAACCATCCAGTCGTTGACTTCCCGCAGATAGGTGGCCGGGTCCTTGCCGCCGGTGTCGGCATCATCTTCAATGGTCAGATAATATATAAAAATCTGCCCCAGGCCGGATGAAATCGGCCCCAGTCCGGGGGGCTCATGCATTTCCGGCAGATCGGCCATGGCCCCGGACAGCCGTTCGGCCACAATCTGGCGGGCAAAATAAATATCCGTATCATCGGTGAAATATACATAAATCGCCGCCATGCCGAAAGCGGAGGTGGATTTGACCTGGGATACGCCGGGAAGCCCGTTCATGGCGGTTTCTATGGGAAAGGTGATGAGACGTTCCACTTCTTCCGGGGCCATTCCGTGGGCTTCGGCAAATACCGGCACCATGACCGGAGAGATATCCGGGAATGCTTCCACGGGCAGGCGCACATATCCGTATATGCCGTAGCCGATGATGCAGAGAAGGCCAACAATGACGATCAGGCGTTCTTTTATCGCTTTTTCAATTATATAATTAATCATGTGTTGTTCCTTTGTAACCTATGTTGAGCGGTCGTCGGGATTTCCGCATTCAAGAAGTAAATTAATGTCCATGCCCCGCATGACTGTCCAGTGTGCTGGTCACCAACTTTGCTTTGAGTTCGTATGATCCGTTCCGGACATAGGTTTGACCGGCAGTCACGCCGGAAACGATCTCTATGTGGGTTTTGCCGGACTGACCCGTTTTTACGGTTACCGGAAAATAGCCTTTGTCGGTTGCGATAAAGAGCGAGGGTTTGCCGTCAATGATCTGAACCGCTGATTTCGGGACCACCAGGGTGGCGTCGGCATCTTTGGTTTCCGGCGTGACAACGGCATTCGCAAACAGGCCGGCACGCCACTGACGGTCGGAATTCGTCACTACCACCCGCGCCAGAGCGGTCCTGGTTTCCCGACTGACCATAGGAGAGATAAATGAAATCTCGCCTTGTGCGGATAAAGATCCCTCCAGGGCGGAAACAAACACTTTTTGCCCGGTCTTTATATTTGCCAGATCCTTCGGGTACACCTGCAGGTCAACCCAGATCGAAGTGGTGTCCGCGATAATAAAAACCGGAGATTCGGCGGTTACCAGTTCGCCCTGAACAATGTGCTTTTCTATGATGACACCTCCGGCCGGGGCGGTTAAGCGGTATTCGAACAGAATCTCATGGGGCTGATTCGGCAGATCGGCAATGTACTGTTCGGAAAATCCCAGGGCATGGAGTTTACGTTCAGCCGCCTGCATGTCAATCCGGGTTTCAATAAAGGCCTGCTTGCTCTCCAGAAATTGTTTTTCGGGAATAATTTTTTTCTCCCACAATGATTTTTCCCGTTCAAAATTGATTTTTGCGTTGGCAATGCGTTCAATGGCTGACAGGTATTGGGACTTGATATCCGTTAATTCGCGGCTGTGGATGACTGCCAGTTCCTCTCCTTTTGTGACCCGATCTCCCTGTTTCTTATTCACTGACGCAACAACGCCGGAAATCCTTGGCACCAGATGAACCATCCGGTCCTGGTCAAAAAAGGTCTCGCCGGTCAGATGGATCTGGCGGCTGATGCTTCCGGTTTTCAGCGTATCGGTCACAAGGCCGGCTTCTTTGATCTGAGCGTCATTCATCAGATCAATAAAAGCCTCACCAAATGTCTCATCTGCGTGCCCGTGCCCTTCGTGACTGCCATCGGCTTCTTCTTCATGTGCGTCATGATCATCCATTTCATCATGATCATCCATATCATCATGGTCATCCATATCATCATGACCATCAACGTCACCATGCATGTCGTGAGCGTGGTCTTCATGGTCCGTATGGTCTGCTTCCATCTCATGAGTTTCCATCATCTCGTGATCTTCATGACCTTCATGATCTTCATGGTCATGAACATCCGAGAAAAAATCTTCTTTCCCCTGGCCGGCATGATCGTCTGCGGTTTCCGCAAACATGTTTGAATGCAACCCGAAGCCGGCGAATGCGGCGATTATAATAACAACGAGAAATATATGTTTAAATTTCATTGTAAGTGACTCCTGTGTTTTTTTGTTTTAATACCGGTTATTTGAGTTTGACAGGTCCCGCCCCAGCATTTTTTCAAGTGCTATGACCGCATGATGATATCGGCCGAGAGCTTGAACATGGCTTTCATGGGATTCATAGAGTGTGCTCTGGGCTTCCAGCAGATCCAGGAAACCGAATTCGCCTTCCTGGTACCCTTCCTTGACCGCATCAAAAACCGATTGTGCGGCCGGCAGAATTTCGATTTTAATGGTATTTGCCTGCTGGTGGGCGGTTTTTAGAATTTGAAACGCATTATTCAGGTCTTTGGTCAGGCGGTTTTTTTCAGCGGATAATGATGCGGTTTGCTGGTCCAGTGCCGCGGCGGTCCGGGCAACACCTGCCTGGTTGCGGTCAAACAGCGGCAATGGCAGGGACAGGCCGACAATATAAATTTCGTCATCCGTCTCATCGGTTTTTTTGATTCCCCCGGAAATGGTAAGATCCGGAATCCGGTTGCGTTTTTCCAGATCCAGGTGATTTTGGGAAACCTTTATTTGTGCATATTTTGTCCGGATGCGCGGCGCGTTTTCCATGGCCGCGGCCAACCCATCGTAGGACGGAACCGGTTCAATCCGGTCAAAGTTACCCTTAACGGTTTTAAAGTCATCCGGCAAGCCGCCCCACATGGCGGAAAGATCAGTTCGGGCGATGCCGAGCGCATCTTCCGCATTTTGAACGTCGAGTCCGGCATTGCTGCGTTTGATCCTCGCTGTTACCTGCTCCATGGGCGACACTGTGCCGGCCAGCACCCGTTCTTCTGCCGTTTCATATACCTGGTCCGCCAGTTTATACTTTTCCCGGGCAATGCGAAGATTTTCCCGGGCTGCCAGCACGTCAATAAATGCGCCAGCGGTTTCATAAATTAATTCAACCCGGGCTGCTGCCAATTCCGCCTCTGCAAGTTCGAGGCCGGAGTCTGCCAGGCCCATGCGGTGGCTGCGTTTGCCGCCCAGTTCGATCAGATAACCGATGGTCAGCGTTTTTTCGGGTGCATCAAAATCTTCATATTCAAATTCAAGGTCCGGATTCGGAAATAAAGAAGCCCCCAGTGTTTCGGATTCCGCCATGCGGGTGGAAAATTTTGATACCGCCAGATCCGGATTATGGTTGACCGCTAAAGCAACGGCTTCTTCCAGGCTTAGATTCGGGGGGCGTGTTTTGACTGGCACAGTTGAATCCGTTTTTTTGGCGGATGCGCAAACCGGCTCTCCGTTCTCCGGATGTTGAACGGCAAGTGCCGGGGTGCCGCAGAGAATTGCCGCACAGATAAGATACAGCAATAGAGATGAAAAATATTTATTCTTCATTTGGTTCAGTTCCTCAGTTAAGTTCTTAATATATTTTGATATTATCAATTTAAAAAAAGTGGATTAATTTCAATATCAGACCGGCAAAATAACGGCCGAATCATAATGATTTTTTAAAATATTGAAAAAAGGGGAGTTTAATCGCCTGAAATCAAATGATGAGAATGGTTGACGCAATTGAAAGGAAGGTGATGTCGGTAAAAACGGGGAAAAGAATCGGGCTTGATGGCGAAAAATCAGTGAAAGAAAACAGGTACAGGTGATCGAGCGTATCGGACTTTATGATTACCGGTTTTTTAAAGCACTGCAGATCAATCGGATCACCGGTTGCGCTGCCGACAATTGCGGCAGCAGATGTGATGAAAATATCAATGCAGTTGCCATCTTCATGATTTAAGGACCGTCCGGGGGAATCATGGACGTCATTATTATGATGGTCATCTTTTGCCGGGGCGTGACAATTGTCTGCCCAGTCGATATCCGAATCGCCATGGGCCGTTCCTATGCATATCTGCGAAAAAGATACGCCGTGGGACGCCACGCAAAGTAATATCGTGCAAATAAATATGTGGTGGACAAGTTTCATCATATCTCTGTATATAATACCATCAACCCGGGACAATGCAGGGGAAAGATTGAGTCTCATAGACGTCAATTCAAAATAGTATCAAAATGTAATATACATTTGATTTTTGTCAAGAAGATTCGGATCCGGTAATTTCGAGTGCCGGATCCGGCGGGTTCCCGTTCTTGCCGTCTTCATAGCATTTTTTCCCGTACCAGTTCACCTGTCGGCAGATTCCCCGGATGATGCTGACTTCCCGTGCCCGCAGCGGAATTCGGGAAAAGAAAAGCCGGAGTTTGTTCATCCAGTAATCCGGGTTTTCCGGCAGAATATAATCGATGCGGACCAGAATGTCTTTTAACTGATCGTACATGCCGTCAAGCTCATAACGGGTCGCCAGACGTGGCGCAAAGGGCGCTTTGTTTTTTCCGCCGGCCTGAAAGATTTCATAGCAGATGATCATTACGGCCTGGGCCAGATTGATGGAAGAAAAGTCTGCGGTGGGAATGTTGATTAGCACATGACACAGCCGGATTTCTTCATTGGTCAGCCCCCGGTCTTCGGGTCCGAAAACGACAGCGACCTGGTTGCTGTCGGAAATTGAAATGAGCTGATGTGCCAGGTCGGCGGGTTTTCGCACGGACTGGCGTTCTCCGCCGAGGCGGGCGGTGGTGCCCACAACATAATTCATCCCCTCTACCGCGGATTCCAGGGTGTCATATTTTTTAATCCGCGCCACCATTTGCGCGGATTCATGGGTGGCCAGGCGCATGATCTTTTCAGTGTCATAGTTTTCCGGAGCCACCACAATCAGTTTGCCGAGTCCCATGTTTCTCATGGCCCGCACAACAGATCCGATATTTTCCGGAAACCGGGGCCGGTTAAGCACAATATGAATATTTTCCAAATTGATTTTTTGTTGCATAATATTTTTTACAGATTAGGTTATTTGTTAGTGTATATGATTCAAATTCTGAAACTTAAAACAGGTTCATGCTTTTAATTCAATATTAAAATCATTGGCTCAATAAAGATCCTTTATTTCAGTTTTAGAGAAAAACGTTTACCAGACTTATTCGGTGTCAATCGGGCATTTAAAATGGCGCATGATCACACCCATCAGATAAAAAATTACAATCGCGCCTTTATGATCGGCGTTGCGCTGAATGTCGGTTTTGTTGTCATTGAATTTGTCTACGGCATTGCAGCGGAATCCCTGGCCCTGATTGCAGACGCAGGGCACAACCTGAGCGATGTGGTCGGCCTGCTGCTTGCCTGGGGCGCCGGTTTGCTGGCTTCAACGGCGGCGACGGATAAAAGGACCTATGGTTTCCGCAAAGTAACAATAATGGCTTCGCTGGTCAGCGCGGTTCTTCTCTTCGTTGCACTGGGCGTTATCACGTGGGAGGCCGTCAGCCGGTTCAATCATCCCAAACCGGTTGAAAGCCTGACGGTAATAACGGTTGCAGCCATTGGTGTTGTGATTAATACCATCACCGCACTGCTTTTTATTTCCGGTCAGAAACACGATCTGAATATCCGGGGCGCATTTCTCCATATGGCCGCGGATGCCGCAGTCTCTCTCGGCGTAGTGGCAGCGGGCCTCATCATCATGTTCACCGGCTGGCTGTTCGTCGATCCATTGATCAGCCTGATGATCGTGGCAGTTGTCCTTGCCGCCACCTGGACCCTGCTTCGGGACTCCATGAATCTTGCCATTGATGCGGTGCCCAGGGGCATTGATATTGACGCAATAAAGCAGTATTTAACGGAACAGGAGAATGTATATCAGATACATGATCTGCATGTGTGGCCGCTGAGCACCACGGAAGTGGCCCTGTCCGTGCATTTGATTATGGAAGGAGAGTCCTTTCAGCGTGACTTTCTGCCCGTTGTCCAGCATGAACTGCATGACCGCTTCGGCATCGGTCACTCGACCATACAGATTGAAATAAAAGGGGATGAAACCTGCAGGCTGAACAAAAATCAATGCTGCTAAAAGGGTGCGGGAAAATCAATGCCCCATCTGAAAAATACCGCCCGCCTGATTGACACTGGAAAACACATACACTATTTTTACGGCATTACACGCCAAAGCGTTCTTCCAGAAACTCGGTAAATGCCCGGCACAGGGGGGATGCGGTCCGGTATTGATGGGAAGTCAGATAAAAATTGCGCTTCAGATCCACGTTTTTAATGCCCAGCGCCTTGATTGTTCCGGCCGCCAGTTCTTCTTCAACCGCCCGTGTTGAAAAGATTGAAATGCCGACGTTGTTTTTGATTCCCTGGATGACGGCGGCCGTGCTTCCCAGCTGCGCAATGATATTTAAAGAAAAGACGTCTTTGCCGATTTTTGAAAAGCTGTTTTGAATGGATTTTAATGTACCGGAACCCTGTTCCCGGATGATGAACGGTTCGCCAAGCAGCATATCGATGCTGACATGGTTTTTTTTTGCCCATTTATGATTTTTGGGGATGATCAGCGCCATTTCATCTTCAATCAGCTTTTTCTGCCGGATCTGTTTTAATTCGGTTTTTGCACCTACAATGGCCAGTTCGAGCCGGTATTCCAGGATATCGTTGATGACTTGTTCGGTATCGCCGATAATGACGGAGATGTTCACGTCGTTAAATTTTTTGATAAACTGACCGATCTCCCGGGGCAGGATATAATTGCCCGGAATGGTGCTGCCGCCGATGGTCAGGCGGCCGCTGACTTTGCCGAGAAATTCGGCCATTGCGGTTTCGGATTCTTCAAAAAGATTCAGCAGTTTACCGGCGTATTCATAGAGCAGCAGTCCCGCCTTTGTGGGCAGTGTTTTTTTCCCCATGCGGTCCACCAGCCGGCAGCCGTAGTGACTTTCCAGTTCCTTGATGTGGCTGCTGATGGTGGGCTGGGTCAGGTTGACAACTTTTGATGCGTTTGAAAATCCCTTAAGATCGATTACCTTTTGAAATACCTTTAAATGCCATAAATCCATTGATCCGGCCTTTTATCTATTTAACGTTAGATATAATCAATACATCCCGTGGCAAATCTTTATGATCTGTTGGGTATTGATTTTTTCTATGGAAAAATGAATTTCCATAGAAAATCACAATTTGTTTTATTGAAAAATAGAATATATATTAGGGGTCACTTAATTGCAATCCCGGCTTTTTTATCTTGGAATAACAGAACGTCCTTTTGGAGGAAGCATGAAACAGATAGACGCGCGCAGACTTTCCTGTCCGGCACCGGTGCTGGCGGCAAAACAGGCCCTTGAAAATGAGCACCCGGAAGTCATTCAGATTCTGGTGGACAATGATGCGGCAAAACAGAATGTGTCCCGGTTTTTGGAATCCCGCTCTTACCGCATTGTCGTTGAAGCCGATGGCCCGGACTTTCGCATTACAGGCACCGGAAACGGCGACCAATTACCGGAAAAACGCTCAAATCCGGCAGCGCAATCCAAAACAGCTGCTGAAGACATGGAAATAAAAAAAATAATGGTCATGATCGCAACCGACCGGGTGGGGCTTGGAGATGATGAGCTGGGATTGAAGCTGATGATCAGCTTTGTCAAAACACTGAAGGAAATGGGATCTGAATTGTGGCGCCTTGTGTTTGTCAATAACGGGGTCAAGCTGACCGTCGCCGGGTCTGAAGTGTTGGATGATTTAAAGGAACTGGCGGACAGCGGGGTCCATATCCTGGTATGCGGCACCTGTCTGATGCATTTTAATCTGCTGGAAGAAAAGCAGGTGGGGGAAACCACGAATATGCTCGATATTGTGACGGGGATGCAGTTGGCCGACAAAGTCATCAACATATAACGCTATTTCTCAAGATGCAGGCGCTCACTGGTCAGCTCTGAGATCAGGGCCGCAACGGTCCAGTTTTCGGAAGTAGGGGTCAGTGTGGCCCACAATGGCTTGGTCATTTTGAGCTTTTTGTAAGCGGACATGGTGCGGTGCAGCTCTTTTTCCGTCAGGCCGGACATGATAATGGCAGGATCAAGCTCGCATTCGCCTTCCATGCCTGTTTGATGGTCCCGGGTGATCATGTCCTTCATCAGCGCATTCTGATCATCAGGGGTCGTAAAAATAACCGGCAGTTTTTTAAACTTTTTATCACTAAACATTTTAACAATGGTTTTTCGTTCGTCTGCTGAAAATCCGCACACCAGAATGCCACGGGGGCCATACATTCTTTTTTGGGATTCGCCGACAACTTTCAGTGAATGACTCATCTTTTTTCTTAATATCCCTGATTTTTTAGATCAGTCACAAGGGCAACATAAAAGTCCGGGGCATAAAATCCGGGGGTGATGCCGAACAAATGGCCGATAATGTTGAGATGGTCACAACCCGGGCTCCACCAGGCTCCGGACTCCACACCGCAAAATTTACCCCATTTGGCGCTTTCAACACCCACCAGTCCGTCATTGGGGCCTTCGGCCTCAGCCAGCAGCCGCCACACGGGATCTAAAACAATATTCGGGCAGGCGTATTTGACTTTTGCCGCCCAGCTTTGATAATAAACGCCTTCCGCATCCGGCGTGCCCGGATTGAAAACATGCTGCATGTAGGCGGTCGTGACATCATAAACATTTTTCACGCTGTCAGGATTTATATCGCCCATAAAATACGCATAGACAAAATCCAGTGTATTGCCGGTGATTGATTTCACGGGTTCCGGAAAGTCTTTAACAATCATGTCTGCCAGCACCATCCCCCGGTGGGGTCCGGCAATGCTTGTCAGGCTGTTTACATGAGAGGATAACCCGAGATTGGATATGGCAAAACGGGCATAGAGTGCCCCGTGGGAATGGCCGATAATGTTAAATTTGGTTCCTGCGGGACAGATTGCCTGGATTTCAAGAAACTCATCCCGAAACTGTTCCGCCTTTTCCTCGGTGCCCCCCATGCCGTCGACCCGGGTTATATAAACTTCCGCACCTTCGTTTTCTAAAGCATCGGAGATGCCCCACCAGTAATCCACAATGCCGAGGATCTTGTCAGCGCCCCCGGTTCCGTGGGCCAGAATCATCGGATACCGGGTATCGCATGTGTCGGCTTTGTTTCCCGCGGCAAAAGCCGCTGCCGGGATTAAAATCAGAAATACACCAAGCGTCTGCACAAGAATTTTTAATATTTTATTCATATTATTCCCTTAAAATCTGTTTGTGAAAGCGTAACAGACAGATATGTAATATTTTACAGTTATATTTTCGTATACGGTTGTGACTAAAAATATATTATTTAAACAAAAAGTTCAAACATAAAATTTCTATCCGTTTATAGTGCCAAAAAATCCGAAAAGCCTGTATTGTATTGGCATCCGATACTGTTTGGTATTTCGTGACGGGTTAATTTTTAATCATTTTTCTCAGCTGTTATGATTAACATTTGCAAAAAGCATACCCTGCATTAATTTTAGTTCAGGTTTAAAAATTGTCCTGATTGATGAAATTGGTCCGGACATTGAACACAGAAAACGACAAACCGGGTGGTATTGTGGAACAAGCATTGATGAATATTATAAAACGGATATTTTTTAAAGAGATGCCTGAAAGGAGGATTCATGAAAGACAGAGAAAAGGCAATGGTACTGGCGGCGTTTTCAGCAGATTCTCTGGCGCTGGGGGCTCACTGGATATACGATCCCCGGAAAATAAAAGCGGAATTCGGCCGCACGGATTCATTGCAAAAGCCTTATCCTCGGTCATTTCATAAAAATCGGGATAAAGGAGAGTTTACGCATTACGGCGATCAAATGCTCGTACTTCTCGAATCCCTTGCAGAAACGGGTGATTTCGACCTGGCAGACTTTTCAAGGCGCTGGAAAACACTCTTTGAGGACTATGACGGTTATGTTGACGGGGCCACGAGAAATACCCTTGCCAATTATAAAGCCGGCAAGTCAGCCGAAAATGCCGGATCCGGTTCTGACGAACTGGCCGGCGCCGCCCGTATCGCCCCGCTGGTCTGTATGTACAGAAATGATCCCGAAACCCTTGACGAGAGCGCAGCCGCACAAACGCGCATGACCCATGCCGATCCGACAACCGTCGAATCGGCCCGATACTTTGCGCGTGTGGCCCAGGGCGTACTCACCGGGATGATGCCCGTTGAAGCCCTGAGAGCGGTGGCAGAAGACCACTTCGACATCTCACCTGTATCCGCCTTTCTCCAGAAAGGGCTGGCCTCTCTCGAAAAAGACAGCATTGAGGTGATTGGTGATTTTGGGCGCAGCTGCCATGCCGGAGAGATGTTTCCGGGAGTGGTGCATCTGATTGCAAAATACGAAAATGACTTAAAGGAAGCTTTGGTTCAATGCGTTATGGCAGGCGGGGACAGCGCCGCCCGCGGTGCACTGGTCGGTATGGTGCTGGGCGCGCATCTGGGCATGGAAAGTCTGCCCCGGCCATGGATCGAAGAAATGAAAGCAGCAAAAACGATTAACGAGCTTCTGGAAAAAATCCTCTGATTGCTCTCTTAAAAGATGGTAAAAGTCGATATTCGAGGAACACTTCCAAAGAGAAAGGAGAAACTACCTATGGCAAAACGTGAAAATCTCAAAACAATTATGGACCGGGAAAAACTCAGCGAAACCCCCCGGTGTCCTGCCTGCGGGAAAAACTTCACTCTGGGCGAACCGGTGGTCGCTGCGTGCGGTGACTGGGGAAATCGACCGAAACTGGTTCACGAAAATGACGCAGTTTTTGATGAAACAAACGGTTGTTATGTTGTGCAGGCATAATGCGACAACAGTTGCAGACCCATAAAATCAGATAAAAACCCGGCCATCCGGGTTTTTATCATTCAGGTGCCTGCTGTTCATTGTATTGCAATGGTTCGTCTACGGTTTTCCCATCCCCTTTTCCCGTCAAAAATTTTTTTCTGTCCTCAAACACTGCAGTTTTCGGTATCCGGTTCCGGTGATCCATACAGGCAATCCATTTTACAGGTTGTAATATTTTTTATCACCGGATTCTTTGAAAGGTAATTCTTCTTTTGAATTTTTGATTCCTAATAATGTTTAATTAATTGATTTTTTGATAAAAATAATAAATTGCCCGTTGGCGTGAAATATGGCACGGCTTTTGTTTTAGAATAAGCAGTAACAGGCAATTACAGGTTAATATTAAAAAGGAACCGGAAAGCGGAATACCTTACATCCTTTCAGCCCGGGAGGCAAAGAATGGAACACTATTATCTTAATAATGGTTTGCTCGAAAATTACTGGAATGGACAGCGGCGGGTGGCATCGATGGCGAAAGAATACACCAGTTTTTTTATTAAAGAACCCTTGAGGAAAAAAATTACGAAATCCGGAGTCAAGGTTTGTCCATGCATCTGTATATCCCGAAATATCGGTGTCGGCGCTCTTGAAATTGCCGGTATCATAGGGGAGATGCTCGGACTGCAGGTGATGGACAGACAGATTTTAGAAAAGATTGCCTGCTCCGCCAACCTGAGCCGGTCCAGTATCAAGACGTTTGACGAACGCTATCCGGGCAAATTAAAAGAACTGATGTGCCAGATCCTCGGGGAAAGATCTTTTGGCATGAATGATTATGCCCGGCATCTTTTTTATGTGGCTTTTTTTCTGGCACATTCCGAATCCATTGTTTTCGTCGGCCGGGGAATTCACCTCATGCTGCCGAGAAACCGTGTTTTTGCCGTTCGCCTTATCTGCGAAAGAAAAAGAAGGGTCAAACGTCTTGCCAAAGCGCTTGAAACCAATTTAAAAGATGCCGGCCAGGTGCTCGATTTGGCGGAAAAAGAACAACATGAATTTTTTCATCGGGTTCATGGCAAGGATACAGCCCCGGCCAGTGAATTTGATATGGTGATGAATTTAGAATACATTAAGGAACCGCAGGCTGCCGCCCTGACCATTTCCGAACTGTTTAAAAGCCAATTTCATGATATTGCCCGGCATTGAACAGATTATAAGAACAAATCAGTACATGAGATTCCGATGCCTCCGCCTTTTCTTTACAGCGGTTGAATTTAAATAATGTCCAGGTCCCTCCAGCCCGAATTCCGGTCAATCGAATTTAGAATATTGGTGACATAAGCCGGCCAATCCGTTATAATATTGTGTAAAATTCATACCGGCCCGTTTTTCACTGAAAATCAATTCAGACGGAAAAATAACCCCGCGAAAAAAATTTCAAAAGGAGTGCACCATGGCTGAAACGATGACAAATGCGGATAATTTCTGGCTTCACATGGATCATCCCACCAACCTCATGGTAATCACCGGCATTATGGAGTTCAAGGAAACCATTGATTATGATAAAGCCTGCAAGACGCTGGAAGAACGGCTGTGTGCGTTTGACCGTTTCAGGCAGCGGGTCGTTATGCCGGTATCCGGGGTCGGCGCGGCGAGCTGGGAGTTTGATCCGTATTTTGATATCCGGTCCCACTTTCAGCGGGTGGCGTTGCCGGGAGCGGGCGGAAAGGCAGAGCTTCAGCAAATGGTCAGTGATCTGATGACCGTTCCCATGGACCGGTCCAAACCCCTGTGGAGCTGCCATCTGATCGAAAACTACAAGAAGGGGTGTGCTCTTTTTTTCCGGCTGCATCACTGCATCGCAGACGGTATTTCCCTGGTCTATGTGCTGCTCTCCACAGCGGATAAGGAACCGGACGGGGCTCCTTTGTTCGGCGATCCGCCCAAAAAGAAGAAAAAGAAATGGTCTCCGCCGTCATTTATTCCGGCCAGTCAGCTGCTGACGACGGTTTCCGGGGTGCTCGACAAATCCCAGATTGTCGGTGAAAAGCTGATCGAAGAATGGTCAAAAGTGATGTCAAAGCCTTCCTATGTAAAGAAATTTGCGAAAAATACCGCAAATCTGTCTGTGGATACGGCAACGGTTCTGGGAAAGCTTGCCATGATGCCGTCGGACCCCAAAACTTGCCTGCGCGGAAAGCTGAAGGTTCGGAAGAAAGTGGCCTGGACAAATCTCATCTCTCTGGCAAAAGTCAAAACCATCAGCAAGGCAACCGATGCCACGGTTAATGATGTGTTGATCGCCTCGGTAGCCGGTGCGCTTCGCCGGTATTTGATTTTCCGTGGTGACCGGACCAGTAAAACCGAACTTCGCGCCGCCATACCGGTTAATGTCCGGGAACCCGGGACCGCGTTTGAACTGGGCAATAAATTCAGCCTGGTGTTTCTGGCCCTGCCGGTATATATCGAAGATCCCATTTTGCGCCTCAGAGAGATCAAAATTCGCATGGATCGCCTTAAACAGTCGCCGGATGCGTTTATCGCATTTATGGTTTTAAGCGCTCTGGGCATGTCATCGTCCGCCATTGCCACCACTGCTTCCAATTTTTTTGCAAACAAAGCATCCACCGTGATGACCAATGTCCCCGGTCCCCGGGAACCTTTGTATTTCGCCGGTAAGAAAATTGAAAACTTTATCGGCTGGGTTCCCAGAAGCGGTCGGGTGGGCATGGGGATCAGCATTTTCAGCTATGCCGGCAAAGTCGGGATCGGTCTGGTGACCGATGAAGGACTGGTACCGGACCCGGATATGATTCTGCAATATTTTGAAGATGAATTTAACGCATTATTTGAAATTTCAAAAACCGGAAAAGTGGAAATTGAACCCCTGATTGACACGAGTAAAAAAAAGAAAAAGGTTAAACTTGCCGTGTCTGAAAATGACAAAGCACCGGTGAAAAAAAAGGAAACAGTCCTTGAAACCGATTTTGCAGAGCAGCCGGGTAAATGCGTTGCCGTTACAAAAAGCGGAACGGCCTGCAAGAACCGGGCGATAGCGGGATCGGATTACTGCCGGGTACATCAGGGAAATAACAAAAAAACCGACGGCGGGCTTTTGAACCCCTGATTTACAGGAAGCAACAGGCTGTCCTGATCCCGGTAAAATAACGGGATCAGGACAAAAATCCGGAATAATTATTTCCCGGGAATGAGCGGGTTGCAGTTTTTAATGATGACCTTGCCTTCGAGCATATTGCCTCTGGAATATTCGGAAAAAATGCAGGTGTTGGTTTTCGGGTCATAAGTTTCAATCCACAGGTTGTCATCTTTCCATGTGGAACCGATGTGGAGCTGGCCCTCGGGGGTTTGAATCCGCATCACGCCGCCGTAACGCTTGACGAAAATCTGCTGAAAATGAAATACGTAAGCCCCCCAGCCGATAACCAGGATCAGGACGGATACAATCAGTCCGGCTTTCCATTTTTTTGCTTTTACACCAAAACCGAATAAAACCGCTGCCGTGCCTCCCAGTAAAGCTGCCCAGTACAAATAGGTTATCATTTTATATTCCTTTGATTTAATATGACCGTATGATTTTTTTCAGACCGGATGATACATCCATGCGAAATCAATTATGAATGACATGCTGTATTTAACAGTTCTCCTGGCGATTGTAAAGAATGGTTTTCTTATCGTTTCCCTGCTTCCGGATGAGTATGAAGAGCAAGTCAAACAAAACGCCATGCATCGCTTTCTATTGTCTAAAGAGCAATAAAACGATATAGTGCTAAAAATTAAACAAACGGCCGATTGTCTGGTTTGTTTATCAAATCCCATTTCAACATAATGTGATCAAATAAAAAGAAAGCAAAACCCCTTATGAAGTCTTTCAGAATTTCCGGAATTTTGATGATTGTCGTGCTTGTGTTTGCGGCGGGTATTGTCTGGAACGTTTACAGCCGGCTCAGGGATTCGGAAGACCCTGCCGGGCAAAACCGTGAGGCCAAAACAGTGCCCGTGGAAGTGGCACAAATTGAACACGGGCCCATTGAACTGCGCCGGACATTTTCCGGCACCCTGGAACCGTATACACAACTTGTTATCTCTCCTAAAATTACCAGCCGGGTGGAACGGCTGCACGTGGATCTCGGGGACATTGTAGAACAAGGACAGATTGTCGCGGAACTGGACAATGATGAATACGTCCAGGCAGTGGCCCAGGCGGAAGCCGATTTGCTGGTGGCCCGGGCCAATCTGGTGGAGGCTGAAAACGCCCTGGAAATTGCCTCCCGGGAATTGAGCCGTTTTGAAACCCTGCGTTCACGGGGGGTGGCTTCGGAGTCGCAATTTGACGTTGCCCGGGCGGATCACCTGTCAAAAGAATCCCGCAGGGAAGTGGCCCGGGCCCAGGTGGCAAGGGCTGAGGCCTTGCTGGAAACCGCCAGAATCCGGCTGGGGTATACCCGGATTGCCGCGCAATGGGCGGATAAAGACAGCTACCGCGTGGTGGCTGAGCGGTATGTGCATGAAGGGGAAACCGTGGGGGCCAATTCGCCCTTGTTTTCCATTGTGGCATTGGACCCGGTTACCGGTGTCATCTTTGCTACTGAAAAAGATTATGGCAAATTAGAAACCGGTCAGGCGGCCACTCTTGAAACGGATGCATACCCGGAGAAGCTGTTTACCGGCAGAATTGACCGGATTGCCCCGGTTTTCGGGCAGGCCACCCGGCAGGCCAAAATCGAACTCCGAATTGACAACCCGGGCTACAAGCTCAAACCCGGTATGTTTATCCGGGTGACAGTGGTCCTGGACCGCATCGACGATGCCGTGATTATCCCCCGGCAGGCCCTGACCAGCCGTGACGACCGGTCAGGAATCTTTGTGGTGAATGAAGACACCCAGCGCGTTTCATGGCGCGAAGTCCTTACCGGAATTGAAGAA